>CANFJF010000088.1 GCA_947447355.1 Comamonadaceae bacterium | reverse complement strand
TTATCGTTAAGGAGAGTTATGTCCACGTCATTTAAACAACGCTTAGATCAGCCGAAGGTGCTGCTGGCACCGGGGATTTATGACCCGTTAACGGCCTTGATTGCCGAGCAGGCCGGCTTTGAGGCGCTGTACCTGTCGGGCGCGTCTATTGCCTACACCAAGCTTGGCCGATCAGACATTGGTCTGACAACCGCGACCGAAGTAGCCGACACCTTGGCGCGCATCACTGAGCGCGTCAGCATCCCGGTGATCGTCGATGCCGATACCGGTTTCGGCAACGCGCTGAACACGATGCGCACCGTGCGTGCTTTCGAGCAGGCGGGCGCAGCTATGTTGCAACTCGAAGACCAGACATTCCCCAAACGCTGCGGTCATTTAGACGGCAAAACTGTCGTCCCCACCCTTGAAATGTGCGGCAAGCTGAAGGCGGCACTCGACGCCCGTAAATCGTCCGAGACACTGATCTTGGCGCGCACCGATGCGCTGGCGGTCGAGGGCTTTGAAGCGGCGATGGAACGCGCCGAGGCTTATCTGGCCTGCGGCGTGGATGCGCTATTCATTGAGGCCTTGCGCACGCCTGAGCAAATGGCGCTGGCTTGCGCCCGCTTTGCTGGCCGCATCCCTTTGCTGGCCAACATGGTTGAAGGTGGCAAGACGCCGGTGCAAAGTGCCAATGTGCTCGGCGACAAGGGCTTTCGCATTGTCATTTTCCCAGGCGGCACGGCCAGAGCCGTGGCTTTCACCTTGCAAAAATACTATGCCAGCTTGCATGCACACCAGACCACGGCGCCCATGCAAGACCAGATGCTCGACTTCGATCAGCTGAACGACGTTATCGGCACGCCGGAGCTGCTGGCCTTGGGCCAGCGTTACTGACGCGCGCTGACTTTTCGCTGAACGTCAAGCCAGCCTTCAAGCCAGCTGGCTGGCGAAAAAGCCGAGTGTGCGTTCGCGAGCCAACTTGGCCGCTGCTTCGTTGTAAGCACCGCGGTGATCGCAGTTGAAGCCGTGGTCCGCGTTGTAGATGTGAACTTCAACCTCCGGGTGTGCTTTTCTGAAGGCTTCAACGCCCTCCATCGGTACTGAGTGGTCGTGGTCGCTGAAATGCGCCATGACCGGGACTTTGGGGTGCCTTGCAATTTCAGCATCGCCCACCATGCCACCACCGTAGTAGGGGACCGCTGCGCTCAGGCCATTGAGCTTGCAGGCTGCTTGCCATGTCAGCAGGCCACCCCAGCAAAAGCCAATGATGCCGACCTTGCCGCCACTGGTTTTCGCCGCGAAGTCGATGGCCGCCTGAATGTCCTGCAGCACCGCGTCAGCAGGCAACGCCATGGCGGCAGTTTTCAGGGCGATGCCATCTTTGATCGTGCTCTCGTTGTAGCCCAGGTCAACGCCGGGTCTGACACGTTCAAAAGCCGCCGGTGCAATGGCCAGATAGCCCTGGGCTGCAAAACGCATCGTCACGTCTTGGATGTGCGCGTTGACGCCAAAAATTTCTTGCACCACCACGATGGCGCCTTTGGCTTGGCCGACCGGTTCTGCCACGTAAGCTGGCAGGCTGAAACCGTCAGCCGATTGGAGTGTGATGAATTTGCCCATGATGAATGTGTTCCTGTTGAAAATAAAAATCTGGAGGTGTTACTTCTCGATCGCCAGCAACTCGACCTCAAAGGTCAAGGTGGCGTTGGGCGGCACCACGCCACCGGCACCGCTGCTGCCGTAGGCGGTGGCCGGTGGGCAGGTTAGGGTGGCTTTGCCGCCGACCTTGATTTTTTGCATGCCTTCCGTCCAGCAGGGCACCACCCGATTCAGCGGGAAGGTGGCGGGTGTTCCGCGCTTGTACGAGCTGTCGAACTCGGTGCCGTTGGCCAGCGTGCCACGGTAATGCACCTTAACGGCATCCGTGGCCTTGGGGTTGGCGCCTGAGCCGTCTTGGGTGTGAACCACCTGCACGCCGGACGGCAGCGTTTCGGCTGGCGCGACGGCAAAGGCGGAGGCACTGACAAGTGCCAGCGCGGCTAAAACAGGGGAGAAGCGTGAGGTCAAAGTAGGGTTCATGGTTTTTATAAGTGAGTTGAGAGTGAAGAAAAGTGATGTGCCCATCAAATTATTGTGTAGGCTAGAACTTGTGAGGTATTTCGCAGAGCGAAAAATAAAAAATATCAGCTTGTATAACGTGTCTTCGCAATGCATCCTCACGGTCAAGATTCTGACATCCAACCATGACCTTGCAACATGCCCATCACCAGTGAATTAATCAGGACCGTCACGGCCGCTCTGTATGAGCGATCGCTCAAGAAAATTCCGGAAGACACCAAGGCCGTGCTGCGTCAAGCGACAACCCAAGACAGCTCAGAAACAGCCCGCAAGACGCTCACCATTATGCTCAAAAGTGCCGACGCGGCCGAGCAAAGAAACCAGTTGATTTGTACCGACGTGGGCATCCCGGTTTATGCCGTGAAGATTGGCACGCAGGTGCGTTTTGAAGGTGCCGTCCGGCAGGCGATGGTGGACGGGCTGGCTGACTTGGCCGCCCAGATTCAACCGCCCATCCTCAAGATGGTGACCAACCCGCTGACCCACCAGCGTGGCTACGCGGGCAAAGACATGCCCCTGCTGACCTTCGACATCATCGACGATGCGGATTATGTCGAGATCATTTGTGCGCCCAAGGCCATGGGCAGCGGGCGCTGGGAAGCGCTCGAGACCTTTGTCTACCCGACGCTTGAAGACATCGAAACCTATGTGTTGGAGGTCGTCATGAAGGCCGGCTCTCAGCCGTGCCCGCCGATTGTGGTGGGCGTGGGCATAGGCGGGACCTTTGACTACGCCGCGCGCATGGCCAAACAACAAATACTGCGCCCTTTTGGTCAGACCAATCCGGAGCCGATTCTGGCGTCGATGGAACAGCGCTTGCTCACGGCCATCAACAGCATGGGCTTCGGTCCAATGGGCACGGGGGGCGACACCACCGCCATGGCAGTGCACATCGACTACGCAGCCAGCCATGGTTTCATGCCGGTGGCGGTGGCCTTGAACTGTTGGATCAACCGGCGCACAGGGGCACGTCTTCACAACGATGGTTCGGTGGAGTGGTTTGAATGACTGGCAAAACGCACTACCTGCAACTGCCCTTGGACCCAGAGGCGGTTCGGGCCTTGGCGGTGGGAGACATGGTCATGCTCAGCGGCGACATCACCATCAGCATTGGCCTGCCCACACACAAGCGCATGGTCAGTGAATTAGAGGCCGGCCACGAGCTGCCGCTGGACTTGCAGGGCGGCGCATTTTTTCATCTGAGCGCTTACCTGCTGGAGGCTAACGACAGCGGCTCCGTGCCACAGGCGCTGTACATGAATCCGAGCACCAGCACGCGCTACAACCCCTACATGCCCGACTTGATTCGCAAGCTCGGGCTGCGTCTGGTCGGCGGCAAGGGCGGACTCGACATGGCCAGTGTGGCCGCCATGCAAGAGACCGGCTGTGCCTTTTTATCCTTTCTAGGCGGCGGTGCCCCTCTGCTGTCCGAGTCCATCGAACGGGTGGTCTCCAGCCACTGGAATGAGTATATTTCCCAGTTCAGGCTGACCACCTTGCGGGTTAAAAATTTGGGCCCCGCGACCGTGGCCATTGATGCGCATGGCAACAGTGTTTACGACAGCCTTCAGCGGCAGGCGCAAAGCCGCTTGCCCGAGATCCTCAAAGTGCTGAGTCAGCAGCGACCGACCCCTGAATAAATGGAGCTCCTATGAAACGTCATCAATTTCTCAACGTCACATTGGCCGCTGCGGGTGCATTGCTCCTATTGCCTTGCGTGGCCTTGGCGCAGGCTGACTGGCCGAACAAGCCCGTCCGCGTGTTCGTCCCTTTTCCTGCGGGCGGCAGTGCTGATGTGGTGGCTCGACAGCTGGCACAGCACTTGACCAGCGCACTGGGACAGCAGTTCATTGTTGACAACCGGGGCGGCGCGGGTGGCAACATTGGCACCGATGCGGTTGCCAAGGCAGCGCCGGACGGCTATACCCTGGGGCTGTCCACTTCCGGGCCGCTGGCCAACAACAAATACCTTTACAAATCGATGCCTTTTGACGCTCAAAAAGATTTGACGCCGATCGCGCTGGTCGGTGAAATACCGTTGGTCGTGGCCATCAATCCAGCCGTCAAAGCGACCAACCTGAAAGAGTTCGTGGCTTTGGCCAAGGCCAATCCGGCAGGGTACTCTGTCGGCCATCCAGGCAACGGCACGATTGGGCATTTGACCCTCGAGTTGTTCAAGACCAATACGGGTGCCAACCCGCAGGCCATTCCTTACAAAGGAGACACACCGGCCATGACCGATTTGCTCGGCGGCTCGATCCAGGCCATCTTTGCACCGGTGACCACCTTCACGCCAAACATTCAGGCGAACAAGTTGATTGCCTTGGCTGTCACCTCCCAAAAACGTTTTCCCGGCTTGCCGAATGTGCCGACGGCGCTAGAGCAGGGTGTTGATCTGGAGGCTACGGTCTGGTTTGCCTTCGTCGGCCCGGCTGGCTTGCCCAAAGCGGTGGTCACCAAACTCAATCAGGAAGTTAACCGCTACACCAACTCAGCGGAAGGCCGTGCGAAGTTCGCACAATTTGCCCTGGTCCCAGCCAATGGTGGCCCTGACATGCTTGCCACCCTGATGAACGAAGAAGCCAGCAAGTGGAAAAAGGTGGTTGAGGCAGCCAAGATTTCGCTTCAATAACGCTGAGCGCTCCACAAACCACAGCTCGTAATCTGTAATTCTGTAATCACAAGAATCATGACAACCCACAACGCCGTTCGACCTCTCCTGTTTGATTCACATGCCCATCTGGTGGCAGACGACCAAGTGCGTTATCCGCGCAATCCGATGCAGCGGGCCGCCGATGCGCCTTACCGGCATCCGGGCGTGATTGGCAAGCCCGGCGGTCAGCATGGCCCTCACCCGGTCAATGAAGTGCCTGACGCCTTGCGCATGTTGCAGTGGATGAAGGACGAGAACGTCGATGGCATGGTGGCGGTGCAAAAACGCATGGTTTACCGTCTTGACAACAGCTACATCCTGGACTCCTCAGACCAGTATCCCGAGCAGTTCAGCGCGGTGGTGATTCTCGATGCTGAAGCCGATGCGACGCCTGGGTTGGTACGGCAATACATCCAGAAGAATGGGTTGGCGGGCGTGCGTTTTTTTGGCGGACGAAAACTTGACGGCAGCATGCCTTGGCTCAATTCGCCAGAGGCTTTGCGGACCTGGGACGTCGCCCAGGAATTCGGGCTGGTGATCGATCTCGAGGTACTGTCTGAAGGCGGTGGCGGGCCGTCCATTCCGGCGATCATTGCGCTGGCCCGCAAGTACCCGGCCATCCGCATCGTGCTGGACCATCTTCTCGAACCGGAAATGACAGAAGGGCTGAGCGAGCATTACGGCCTCGACGAGCGTTACGAAACGCTGGCGGGTGAAAAGAACATTTTCTTCAAGTTCACGTCGATCAACCTCGACATCTGCCGTGAAGAAAACATCCCGGCTGACAAGGTGCTGCGCCGCGCCGTGGACCTGTACGGTGCCGACCATGTCATGTGGGGCTCGGACATCGGCACTTCATCGGGGACTTACAAGGAAATGGTGCAACGCTTTCTAGATTCAGCGGTGCTCTTGAATCCGACAGAAAAAGCCGCGGTGTTTCATGACACGGGCAAGCGCGTCTTCGTCAAGGGTGGCGTCCATGCCTGAGGGCTTCACAACGCTGCCTGCGTCCGGCATGGACACTGCCACGGCTTATCGATTGCTGTGCGGCATCGTCGTGCCGCGCCCGATCGCGTGGATCAGCTCCGTCAGCGTCGATGGTGTGGTGAACCTCGCGCCTTTCAGCTCGTACAACTATGTCGCCCACAGCCCACCGATGCTGGCCGTCAACATCGGCTCTCGCAGCGGGGGCCTCAAAGACACGGCGCGCAACATCGAAGCCAGTGGTGAATTCGTGGTGAACGTGGCCACCGAAGCCAACATGGAATTGATGCATCAGACCTCCGCCGAATTCGCGCCGCAAGAAAGTGAAGCGCAGGCCCTTGGCATCGCGCTGTTGCCCAGCACCCATGTCAAACCACCGCGTATTGCCATCTCACCCGTGCAGATGGAGTGCCGGCTGCAACAGGTCGTGCGATTGGGCGCACTCAATACGCTTTACATCGGAGAAGTGCTGGCCTTTCATCTGTCGAACCAGGTGTTTGACGGCAAGCAGATTGACAGCATCAAGATGCGGCCGGTCGCTCGCTTGGGCGGGCCTTATTACGCCGCACTCGGCGACACATTTTTACGCCCCATCTTGCAGACGCCGCCAGTCGGTAAGCCAGCGAATGCCTGAAGCGACTGACTTGATTCGAACTGACATATCCATCACCATGATCATGACCAAATCACTGCTTCGCCAACCCAGCCGTTACCAAGTCGGCACCTTCATCAAGACCGCATCACCGCATGTGGTGGAGGTGCTGGGGACGACGGCCATGGATTTTGCTGTTCTGGATGCTGAGCATGCGCCGCTGGACCGTGCCGCACTGGACCTGATGATGCTCGCCGGCCGTGCCGCCGGACTGCCTTTGCTGGTGCGTATTCCCGACCGCAACGCCGCGACCATTTTGTCGGTGCTCGACATGGGCGCTGCGGGTTTGCTGGTACCGCATGTCGACAGCGTGGCCGATGCCGAGGCGGTTGTGCGCCATGCCAAGTACCGCGGTGGCCAGCGCGGGTTTTCCAGTTCGCCCCGATTTGCCGGCTACGGCACGCTGGGCATGAAACAGGCCTTGTCGCTGGGCGACCAAGCGTTGGTGATCTGCCAGATCGAGAGCCCTGAGGCCGTGGCTTACGCTGCGCAGATAGCCGCCGTGCCAGGCGTGGACGGCTTGTTCATCGGGCGCGCAGACCTGGCACTGGCCATGGGCTTTGAAGACTCTAAACACCCCGAGGTGTCCGCGGCGACGGACCGCAGTATTGCCGCGGCGCTGGCCGCCGGGAAGCTGGCTGGTGTGTTCACCGCCAGTGTGGCCGAGCGTGACGACTACGCCGCCAAAGGCGTGAACTGGTTCGTCTTCGGATCTGACCAATCGCTGCTGCGGCAGGCCGCCGGGTTGTGCGCGCATCCTGCTGCTTGACCGCGCATTTTTTATTTTCAGGAGTTATTTCATGACGACCCCCACACCCCAGATGGCACAAACGATGACCACTCAAGCCCGCCACTACGCCAGCCCTGCTCAGCAGGTGGCACCAGACGCTAGCACGTGGCTCACGCGCGGCGCTAATTTTGTGGTGGCTGTGTCGCAGGTGCAGGCCGGGAGCGTGCTGTCCCGAGACAACCATCCCGACGAATACATGGTTTATCTGGTCGATACCGCCGCCGTGATTGAAGCTGGTGGGCAGCGGATCGAGGCCAAGGCCGACAGCCTGACCATCATTCCGCCCGGCGCCAGTCGCATCACTTTGACGGCTGCCGGTCAGGTGCTGCGGGTTTTCTCGATGCGCGCCACTGACTTGGCAGACGCTGCCAGTAACGCCGCGGTGTATGCGGCTGGTGCACCCGATGTGGCCCCGCTGAAAGCCTGGCCTGATCCTGTGGGCGGCTTCGGTTTGCGCCATTACCAATTGAATGAGCACATCCAAGCCGGCAGCAACATGCGTATTTTTCGCAGCAGCAATTTGATGATCAACATCATGACCCCGCGCCTTGTCGCCCGTGACGTGCGCAAGCTCAGTCCGCATTCGCATGCCGACTTTGAGCAGGGCTCGCTGGCGCTTGCCGGCCACTGGGTGCACCACATGCGCTACCCATGGGCGGCCGACATGACCACTTGGAAAGAAGATGAACACATTGAGATGGGCAGTCCGTCTTTGCTGGTCATCCCGCCCAAAGTGATTCACACCAGCCGCAATGTCAATGATGGCGGTTCTTCGCTGGTGGATATCTTTGCACCGCCGCGCATGGATTTTTCTCTCAAGCCGGGCATGGTTTGCAATGCGGCTGACTATCCGATGCCAGCCACCGGGCCACAGCCGTGAGTGAGACCGCTCGTTATCTAGAGGACTTTCAGGTCGGTGAACGTTGGGTCAGCGCACCGACCCCGATCACTGAAGCAGAGATCGTGGCCTACGGGCTGGCCAATGATCCGCAGCCCATGCACACCGATCCTGAATGGGCCAAGACCGGCCCTTTTGGTGGCTTGATTGCCAGCGGATGGCAGATCGCAGCTTTGTCTATGCGGCTGTTTGTGCAGTCGGGCGGCTATGGCAAGACACCTGTCATCGGCATGGGGATCGACGAATTGCGCTGGCGCAAGCCGGTGCGGGCAGGTGACGTGCTGACAGTTGAGCGCGAGATTGTCGAGGTGATGCCGTCGACGACGCATGCTGACCGCGGAACCATTCGCACGCGCGTCAGCGTCCGCAACCAATCCGGCGACGTGGTGATGACACTCTCTACATTAGGGCGTGTGCCTGCACGGATGGCGAACGCGCCGTCTGTTTGAGTTCCCGGCCATTTTTCAATAGTCGCCCAGCAGGGTGATGTTCATAAGGAGTTTGCATGATAGTTTTGAATCGTTCCTCGGAGCTCGTCGATTGGGTTGGCAAGGAAATCGGTGTCAGTGACTGGCTCGAGATTGACCAGCAGAGAATAGATCAATTTGCCGCCACCACCGGTGATGACAACTGGATCCACGTTGACGTTGAGCGCGCTAAGAAGGAGATGCCTGACGGTAAAACCATCGCGCATGGTTTTCTGACTTTGTCTCTGATTCCTTTGTTGGTGAGGTCCGTGTACACCATTCGCATGCGGGGTCGTGGCCTGAACTATGGTTCCAACAAGGTCCGCTACACCAGTCCGGTCCAGGTCAATTCCCGCATCAGGCTGCGTCAGACCATCAAGGCGGCGGACCCTGTGGACGGGGGCTTGCGGGTGACCGCGAACTGTCTCATTGAAATTGAAGGTCAGGAGCGCCCTGCGCTGGTGGCGGACTTTCTAACGATTGTGTATGACCACTAAGCCTTCGATCAATGCGGCACCTGCATTTGTCTCATTTTCCGCGCTGATCGACCAGCAGGCGGCATCCCGGGGCCAGGCGCTTGCCTTCATCTGTGATGAACGCAGCCTCACATGGCAAGGTCTGGCGCAGCAGATGGCGAGGGTCTCGGCGGCTTGCGCAAAGCTCGGTGTGGGGGCGGGTGACAAAGTGGCCCTGCTGGCCGGCTCCTCGCTGGAATCGCTTGCAACGATGTTTGGTGTCATACAAGCGGGTGCCTGTATCGTGCCCCTTGCGACCTCGGCGACAGCTGCTGCACTGATGTCGATGCTGCGAAACTCAGATGCCAGGCTGCTGGTCGTGAGCCACGATGTGCTGGACTTGGTCAACGATATCCGTGCAGAACTTGAGCGTGACTTTTCGGGCCGTCTGGTGGCCATCGATTTTGATGCGCCCGGGTGGCATCGTTGGGATGACTGGCTGGCGGTGCCTGAGAGGCCTGTCACGCGTCCGAACTTGTCGGCGGAGCAGGACTTCAACATTATTTACAGCTCCGGCACCACCGGTGATCCGAAAGGAATCTTGCATCGGCATGGGATGCGGTACCGACAGGCCGCACGACCGAACTTTGGTTTTGACACCGACAGTGTCATGTTGCTGGCGACGCCGCTTTACTCCAACACCACCTTGCAGCCGATGTTGGCCACGCTGGCGGCTGGCGGATTGACGGTGCTGATGTCTAAGTTCAATGTGCCGGATTATTTGACACTGTGTCAGCGCTTTCACGTCACGCACACCATGCTGGTGCCGGTTCAGTACCAGCGCATCCTGGCGCATGTGGATTTCATCACAGCCGATTTAAGTTCCTTTGTGCTCAAACAATCGACGGGTGCACCGCTGGACGCCGGACTGAAAGCCCGCATTCGTGCGCAATGGCCAGGGCGGTTGCGAGAAATTTACGGCATGACGGAAGGGGGTTGTACTTGCATCCTCGACACAGATGCGTTCCCTGATAAGTTGGCGACGGTCGGCTTGCCGGCACCAGACCATGACATTCGCATCATTGATGATGCTGGCGGTGAGTTGCTCCAAGGTGAAGTGGGTGAAATCATCGGACGCTCTCCCTACATGATGGCGGGCTATTACAAGCAGCCCGAGAGCACCGAAAATTTTTATTGGCGCGATGAGAGCGGCGCTGTTTTTCACCGCAGCGGTGACATCGGCCGCTTCGACGAGGATGGCTTTTTGACGCTGCTCGACCGCAAGAAAGACCTCATCATCTCAGGCGGCTTCAATGTCTATGCCAGTGATCTGGAGGCGGTCCTCATGAGCCATCCGGACGTTACGGATGTGGCTGTGATCGGTGTACCGAGTGCGCAGTGGGGCGAAACGCCGATGGCACTCGTCGTGGCTAAACCCTTGAGCGTCACGGACGCCGAAGCACTGCGGCAGTGGGTCAACCACCAAGTGGGACGCACCCAAAGGTTGGCGGCGCTCGAATACCGATCCGAGTTACCGCGCTCTGCCGTGGGGAAAATCCTCAAGCGGGAGCTCCGCGCGCCTTACTGGCAGTCTTGACAGCGTCTTCAGGCGGGCACTGATGTCATCCGTGGCCAACTTCATGGCTGGGTAGAGTGTGAAACGCGCCTCCTCTAACGACAAGGCGGAAGAAAACCAAGTCAGTCCGAACGATGCCACAACGCGCTGGTCTTCATAAATCGGCAGCGCGATGGTGTTCGATATGGGCCTAATGGAGGGATTGCGCAAGGCATAGCCTTGGGCTCGAACTTCTGCCAGCATCGCCATGACGGTGGCTAAGTCGCCAGCGGCCTGATCTTCTGCCTCAGATGATTGCCCCACCAAGCCCAAAATAATCTCTTGTTCGTCGGGCAGGCAAAACGCCAGGAAGGCGCGGCCTAAGGCACGACTGACCAGTGACAAGCGCATGTTGATGCTGGAATGCAGCAGCGACAAGGGCGACTGGGCAATGGTGCTGTAGCGCACCACCACTGCATCGGTGTCAAACACCGCCACTGCAACCGGCCACTTGAACCGCGCCGTGAAGGCGTCGGCCACCGGTGCAGCCGCCTCAATGATGCGCGGTTCGCTGTGATAGCCGCAAGACAGTGTGTGGACGGCCGAGGTGAGATAGTAGGAGCCGTGTTGTGGCGCATGCTTGACCAAACCGAGGCTCACCAGCGTTTGCAGTAACCGAACCAGTGAGGGTTTAGGAAGGCTGGTTTGCCGGTGCAGCAGGTCAAGCGTTGAGATCGGCTGTTGGTTCAGGCACTGCAACAACGCAATGGCGCGCTCGACGGCCCTGACGGGTGGGAAAGAAGCCATCTGACCAACACTCAGGCGTCGTCTGCCACTGGCACGCAGCTGCAAAACAGGTTGCGGTCGCCGTAGACATTGTCGATGCGGCCCACGGGCGGCCAGTACTTGGCTTGCTTCAGGCTGGCCAGCGGAAAGCCGCCGACTTCGCGCGAATAAGGTCTATCCCACTCAGCGCCCAGCAAGCTGGCAGCCGTGTGTGGTGCGTGTTTGAGCGGGTTGTTGTCTTGTGGCCAGCCGCCGTTTTCGATCACGCGGATTTCTTCCCGAATGGCGATCATGGCGGCGATGAAGCGGTCAATTTCGGCCAGGCTTTCGCTTTCGGTCGGCTCCACCATCAAGGTGCCGGCGACTGGAAAGCTCAGTGTGGGCGCATGAAAACCGTAGTCCATCAAGCGCTTGGCGACGTCTTCAGCGCTGACGCCGCTGCTCTCTTTCAAGGGCCGTAAGTCCAGAATGCATTCGTGGGCGACGCGGCCGTTGGCACTGGCGTAGAGCGTGGGGTAGTGGTTTTTCAAGCGGGCGCTGATGTAGTTGGCGCTCAAGATCGCAACTTCTGTTCCGGCTTGCAAACCTTCCGGCCCCATCATGCGGCAGTACATCCAGCTGATCGGCAGCACGCCAGCATTGCCCAGCGGAGCCGCTGAAATGGCCCCCACGCTTTTCACTGCGTGTAATGCGCTGCCCCCCGGGGGGGCTGTTTCACCTTGGGGCGGCCCGGCGGTGAAACTGGCCCCTACACCCCCGCCCGGAATCCCCGCAGTGGCATGGCCGGGCAGGTAAGGCACGAGGTCCGCGACCACGCAGACCGGGCCCACGCCCGGGCCGCCGCCACCGTGTGGAATGCAAAAGGTTTTGTGCAAATTGAGGTGGCTCACATCGCCGCCAAATTCGCCCGGCGCGGCCACGCCGACCAGCGCATTCATGTTGGCGCCGTCGACATACACACGACCGCCGTGCGCATGCACCAGCTGGCAGAGTTCCTTGACCTGCGTCTCAAACACGCCGTGGGTGCTGGGGTAGGTGATCATCACCGCAGCGAGGTTGGCGCTGTGCTGCTCGCACTTGGCTTGCAGGTCGGCCATGTCGACGTTGCCATCTTCATCGCAGGCGGTCACAACAACTTTCAGTCCAGCCATGTGTGCGCTGGCCGGGTTGGTGCCGTGGGCCGATGAAGGGATCAGGCAGATGTTGCGATGGCCTTGGCCGTTGGCGTCTAAGTAGGCTTTGATGACCAGCAAGCCGGCGTACTCGCCCTGCGAGCCAGCATTGGGTTGCAGGCTGATGCCGTCGTAGCCGGTGGCTTGACACAGCCACTCGCGCAGCTGGCGGTCGAGTTGGGCGTAGCCTTCCAGTTGGTCGTGCGGCGCAAACGGATGCAGACCCGCAAACTCGGGCCAGGTGATCGGGATCATCTCGCTGCTGGCGTTGAGTTTCATGGTGCAGCTGCCGAGCGGAATCATGCTGCGGTCAAGTGCCAAGTCTTTGTCGCTGAGCGCACGGATGTAGCGCAGCATGCTGGTCTCTGAGTGATGCGTGTTGAAAACCGGGTGCGTCATGAACGGTGTGTTGCGTCGCAGTTCAACCGGAATCAGCGGCTCAATGCCATTTTCAAAGTCGCTCAGACGCGGCATCGGCTCGCCTTCTTTGACGAAGAAAGACCAGAGCATCTCGATGTCGCTGCGGGTGGTTGTTTCGTCGAGCGAAATACCCAAATGATTGTTCAGGCGGCTGCGCAAATTAGCCTGTGACTGCCGGGCTTTAGCTACAATGCCAGAAGTGGCGTCACCGGTCTTGACGGTGATCGAGTCAAAGGCGTAGTCGTTAGCGACTGGGTAGCCCATTTGCGCGAGGCCGCGCGCCAAAATCGCGGTGTAGGCGGCCACTCGTTCGGCGATGCGACGCAAGCCTTGAGGCCCGTGGTAAACCGCGAACATGCTGGCGACCACGGCCGGCAACACCTGTGCTGTGCAGATGTTGGAGGTGGCTTTTTCTCGGCGAATATGTTGCTCGCGTGTTTGCAGGGCCAGCCGGTAAGTCGGGTTGCCATGCACATCGATGCTGACGCCGACCAAGCGGCCCGGCAGCGAACGCTTGAACTCATCGCGGCAGGCGAGGTAAGCGGCGTGTGGGCCACCATTGCCCATGGGCATGCCAAAGCGCTGCGTGGTGCCCAGCACGATGTCAGCGC
>CANFJF010000087.1 GCA_947447355.1 Comamonadaceae bacterium | reverse complement strand
GTAGCTGCGTTTGAGTAGGTCTAGAGCAGCAACCTGTTCCAAGCCGTTGATCGCAACGTTGGCCAGCAGTTCGGCCGCAAGGGGAATAGCTTGAGGTGCGCTCTTTTCAAGCTGCCGCAAGGTGTTGAAAGCGTCTGCGTACAGGCCGATTTTGTTCTCCAGCTTGGCTTGTTCAATCAGTGGCCGCGGCGTGGTCGGTGCCAGTGCTGCCGCCTGTTTGAACAGTGCGAGCGCTTGGGCCGTTGCGCCAGCAGATGCATTGGCATTGGCCTGCTCGCAGAGGTAATGCGCCTGCCGTACGCCAAAGCTGCCGTGGCTGCTGCTGTCGAGCTTGGCGGCGACTTCTGTGGCTTGTGCCCAGTCGCTTGAGCGCTCGTAAATAGACAGCAAGGCGAGGTGGGCTTCTTCTTGGTAGCTGGTGCCTTCAAGCTTGCGCAGCGCAACCTCGGCGCGGTCAAGCAGGCCGGCTTTTAAATAGTCGAGCGCGATCGCGTTCTGTGCACGGTTGCGCTCGGTCTGGGTCAAGTCTCCGCGTGACAACAGATGCTCGTGCACGCGTACAGCGCGATCGTATTCACCCCGGCGGCGAAACAAATTGCCCAGCGCAAAGTGCAGCTCAGAGGTATCGGGATCGTTTTGAACCGCCTCAATAAAGGCGTCAATGGCTTGGTCTTGCTGCTCATTCAACAGAAAATTCAGGCCTCTGAAATAAGCCTTGGGAGCTTGGCGATTTTCAATCCGGAGCTGCCGCAGGTCTAACCTTGAAGCCAACCAGCCAAGGGCAAAGGCGACTGGAAAGCCGAGCAATAGCCAGGTGAAATCAAACTCCATGGGGCGCGTCTTCTGAGGTGCTGGCGGTCGCTGTAAGGACTTTGTTGTCGGCGAGTTTTTTGGCTGCTGAGCGACGATTTGTCCACCAGCGCGGCATCATCACCAGTACACCGAGGGCAACACCTGCGGTGAAGGCCGCTAACACGACCAGCACCAATGCTGCTTGCCAGATCGTTCCAAAAAAGAAGTTCACGGAGACGACTTGCTGGTTGTTCAGCGCGAAGGCAAATAGCGTAAAAAAAATGGCTGCTTTGAGCAGCCAGAGGATGTATTTCACGGGTACGACTCCCTGTTCATTTTGCGATTGTAGCGATCGCCCGCAGTGGGTTGCGCAGGGTGTGGCAACCTCATTTTTTGGATTCAGGCACAAGCAGAAGTTCCTGCGTGCGGGCATCCACGGATTCGCGCAGGGCTTTGCCTGGCTTGAAATGCGGAACACGTTTTTCAGGAATAGCCACGCTCTCGCCAGACCGGGGGTTGCGTCCCATGCGGGGCGGTCGGTGGCTGACGGAAAAACTGCCGAAGCCGCGAATCTCGATTCGATGGCCTTTCACCAGCGCATGGCTCACGGCATCAAGAATCGTCTTGACGGCATGCTCAGCGTCTCTGTGGGTGAGTTGGCGAAAGCGGTTGGCCAGTTCTTCAACAAGGTCTGAGCGGGTCATTGAATGGTGGGGAGAGTTGTCTGACTAAAAATTGGAGGAGGGAAAAAAGAAAGCGGGACAAAAAACCCTTGAAGGTTAATCGCCCCGCCCGCTTTTTAAGTTGTCAAGACTTAGCTGTTGTTGTCCAGCTTAGCGCGCAGCAATGCGCCCAGGCTGGTCAGACCGGAGCTTTCGCGCGCGGACTGTTGGTTCAACGTGGTCATGGCTTCTTGCTGGTCAGCGTTGTCTTTGGCTTTGACCGACAGTTGGATGTTGCGGGTCTTCCGATCCACGTTCACCACAACAGCCGAGACTTCGTCGCCTTCTTTCAGAACGTTGCGCGCGTCTTCAACGCGGTCACGGCTGATTTCGCTGGCACGCAGGTAACCAATGATGTCTTCGCCCAAATCGATCTCGGCGCCTTTGGCGTCAACGGTCTTGACCTTGCCGGTCACGATCGCACCTTTGTCGTTGATCGACACGAAGGTGGTGAACGGATCGGAGTCGAGCTGCTTGATGCCCAGGGAAATACGCTCGCGGTCGACGTCGACAGCCAACACAATCGCTTCGACTTCCTGGCCCTTTTTGTAGTTACGAACAGCGGCTTCGCCGGTTTCGTTCCACGACAAATCAGACAAATGCACGAGGCCGTCGATACCGGCAGCCAGACCCACAAAGACGCCAAAGTCGGTGATTGACTTGATTGGGCCTTTGACGCGGTCGCCGCGCTTGGTGTCTTGTGCAAATTCTTGCCAAGGGTTGGCTTTGCATTGTTTCATGCCCAGCGAAATACGGCGCTTGTCTTCGTCGATTTCCAGAACCATGACTTCGACTTCGTCACCCAGTGCGACGAGCTTGTTCGGGGCCACGTTCTTGTTGGTCCAGTCCATCTCGGACACGTGGACCAGACCTTCGATACCTGGCTCGAGTTCAACAAATGCGCCGTAGTCAGCGATGTTGGTGATCTTGCCAAACAGGCGGGTAGCCTGTGGGTAGCGACGGGAAACGCCCATCCATGGGTCGTCGCCCATTTGCTTCAGACCGAGTGAGACACGGTTTTTCTCGGTGTCGAACTTCAGGATCTTGGCCACGATTTCTTGACCCGCTGTCACCACTTCGCTTGGGTGACGGACGCGGCGCCATGCCATGTCGGTGATGTGCAGCAGACCGTCAATACCGCCGAGGTCAACGAACGCACCGTATTCGGTGATGTTCTTGACGATGCCTTTGACAGCGGAGCCTTCTTTGAGGGTTTCCATCAGCTTGGCGCGTTCTTCGCCCATGCTGGCTTCGACCACTGCACGGCGTGACAACACGACGTTGTTGCGCTTGCGATCGAGCTTGATGACCTTGAACTCCATGGTCTTGTTCTCGTAGGGAGTCAAGTCCTTGATAGGGCGTGTGTCGATCAGCGAACCTGGCAGGAAAGCGCGGATGCCGTTGACCAGAACGGTCAGGCCACCTTTGACTTTGCCGCTGGTCTGGCCAGTGACAAATTCGCCGGATTCGAGGGCTTTTTCCAGGCTCATCCACGAGGCCAGGCGCTTGGCTTTGTCGCGGCTCAGCAGGGTGTCGCCGTAACCATTTTCGACCGAGTCGATGGCCACAGCCACGAAGTCACCAACCTGGACTTCGAGTTCGCCCTGGTCGTTTTTGAATTCTTCGAGAGGCACATAGGCCTCGGATTTCAGTCCGGCATTGACGACAACGTGGTTGTGGTCGATGCGAATGACTTCAGCAGTAATAACCTCACCCGTGCGCATTTCGGAGCGCTTGAGGGATTCTTCAAATAGGGCGGCAAAAGATTCAGACATTGATTTTCCTAATCCTCAGAACAGTGTTCCGACAGCGGAATTGCTATCGTTTTTAGAGCTGACTGCGGCGGTTTGGTGCGGCCTTTGAGAAGACCGCGGGTTAAGTTATGAACCAGCTGAAGTAGCTTCAGATGGGCCGGGTGCTGCGCCACCAGTCAATCAAAATGTCGGTTGATGACTCAATCGATATCTCAGAATTGTCCAGTAGCTTGGCGTCTTGAGCGGGTTTCAAGGGAGCGCTTTGTCGTGATGAGTCACGCAGGTCGCGGGCTTCCAAGTCCTTTTCAATGTCGGCTAGTGTAGCCGGAATACCCTTTGAAATCAATTGCTTATGCCTGCGCTCGGCGCGGTGCAGAGCACTCGCCGTGAGGAAGACTTTGAGCGCGGCATCGGGGAAGATTTCGGTGCCCATGTCACGGCCGTCGGCGACCAGACCGGGCAGCTGCCGAAAGCCGCGTTGCAGCGCCATCAGCGCGGCGCGTACGGCTGGATGAGCTGACACTTTGGAGGCGGCCATGCCGGCGCTTTCGGTGCGAATGGCGTCGGACACGTCCTCACCAGCCAGCAATATCTGGTTGCCTACAAAGCGCACCGGCAGGGTCGCGGCGATGGCGGCAACGCCGTTCGCGTCGCTCAGGTCGACGCCTGCGCGGCTGGCTGCGAAGGCTGCCAAGCGGTAGAGCGCGCCAGAGTCAAGGTAGTGGTAGCCGAGACGGTGCGCGGCCACCGCTGCCAGAGTGCCTTTGCCAGACGCTGTCGGCCCGTCAATGCTGAGCACCGGAATGTTGGCCGGCTGTGCTTGAGCAACTGAAAACAGGGTTTCGAAGTAATCCGGGAAGGTCTTGGCGACGCATTTCGGGTCGAGAATGCGCACCGGCAGGCCGGCCGGGTTGAAAGCGGCCAGTGAAAAACACATGGCCACGCGGTGGTCGTCGTAGGTGTGAATGGCTGCGCTGTGCCATTGCTGCGGCGGTGTGATGCGGATGAAGTCTGCGCCTTCTTCAACCTCGGCACCGAGTTTGCGCAACTCGCAGGCCATGGCGGCAATGCGGTCTGTTTCCTTGACGCGCCAGCTGGCGATGTTGCGCAGCGTGGTTTGGCCGTCGGCATACAGCGCCATGACGGCGAGCGTCATGGCGGCGTCGGGGATGTGGTTGCAGTCGAGGTCGATGGCTTTGAGTGGCCAAGCGCCGCGCGAGATTTTCAGGGAGTTTGGGCTACTTTCAATCTTGGCGCCCATCAGCTGTGCGGCTTCTACAAAGCGAATGTCACCTTGAATTGAACCCGAGCCGATGCCCCAAACTTCAATCGCGTGGCCAGGGTCTGCGCCGGTGGCGATCGCCCCCAGTGCGACAAAATAACTGGCCGATGAGGCATCGCCTTCCACATGAATCTCGCCGGGTGACTGGTAAGTGCTGCCGGCCGGAATGGTGAAGCTTTGCCAACCGTCACGCTGCACCTGAATACCGAAACGGGCCAGCAAATTCAGCGTGATCTCAATGTAGGGCTTGGAGATCAACTCGCCTGAGACCTCGATGCGAATGTCGCGCTCGGCCACCAGCGGCAGCGCCATCAGCAGCGAGGTCAGGAACTGGCTCGACACGTCGCCGCGCACTTGGATGGGAGCGTCCAGCCGCAGTTGGCCGGGTCGCAGCCGCAGCGGGGGAAAGCCGTCTTCGCCCAAGTAGTCAATGCCGCAGCCTAGTTGGCGCAGCGCGTCAACCAAGTCGCCGATGGGCCGCTCGTGCATGCGCGGCACGCCCGAGAGTTCAAAGTCGCCACCCAAGAGGGCGAGAGCGGCTGTCAGTGGGCGCATGGCGGTGCCCGCGTTGCCCATGAACAATTTGCCCTGTGTGTTGATCAGCTTTCCACCTAAGCCGCGAATGACCGCCGTGTGGCCGGTTTGCTCGACTGAGCAGCCGAGTTGCTTGAGCGCGGCTAGCATCACGGCGGTGTCGTCTGAGGCCAACAAGTCGTGCACCACGGTTTCGCCTTGGCTCAAAGCGGCCAGCAGCAACACACGATTCGAGATGCTTTTAGAGCCCGGCAAGCGAACCGTACCGTGCGCGCCGGTCAGGGGCGGAATGTCCAGAAATTCGATATCAAACATGAAGCAGCCACCCTTAACAGGGGAATCAGAAAAGTTATTTGGAAGAAGCGGCTGGCGTGTGTTGCCAGTTGGCGCGAGCTTGGCTGGCTTGGCGAATGCTGTCTTGCAGCAATGCTGCGTCGCCGGCTTCGATCAATTTTTCAAGTGCTTGCAGGCTGGCTTGAAAGTGCTGCGATTGCGCCAGCAACTCGTCCCGGTTCGCCAGAAAAATATCGCGCCACATGGCTGGTTCACCTGCAGCGATGCGGCTGAAGTCGCGAAAGCCCGGCCCCGCCAGCGACAAGTACTGCTGGCCATCAGCTTGAGATTCCAAACTGTGCATCATGGCAAAAGCCAGCAAATGCGGCAGGTGACTGACGGCGGCGTACGCGGCGTCATGCATTTGCGGTGACATTTCGCTGACGATGCAACCCAGAGCCGTCCAAAGCTGACAGGCTTGTTGGCGTTGAACAGTAGCAGTTTCCGGCAGCGGAGTGAGAATAACTTTTTTGCCGACGTATAAATCGACCAATGCGTTTTGCACCCCTGAGACTTCGCGTCCACAGATGGGATGCGCCGGCACAAAGCAGGGCAGGCGGTTGCCGAGAACTTGTATGGCTGCGGAGACAACGTCGCGCTTGGTCGAGCCAACGTCCATCACCAAAGTTGTTTCTGAAATGAACGGTTGAATGGCTGTCAAAGTTGTTTCGGTTGCTGCCACCGGCACAGCCAGCAGAATCAAATCAGAACCCGTCGCCGCTTCTGCTGCCGAGCTGGCGATGGCGTCAATCACGCCCATCTTCAGGGCGAGTTTGGTGGTGCTCTTAGAGGGGCTAAAGCCGACGACGCGCTTGATCAGTCCAGCGCGCTTGAGGGCGAGTGCAAACGAGCTGCCCATCAGGCCGCAGCCGATCAGTCCGAGTTGCTCAAACATCACGGCCAACCTCAAGCGCCTGCCGGGTAAGTTCCCAGCACTTTGAAGAAGGCGCAGAGCTGCTGCAATTCTTTCAATGCTGCAACGACATGCGTTTCAGACGTGTGCCCTTGCAGGTCGATGTAAAAGTAATACTCCCACTGGCCGGAACGCGCTGGTCGGGATTCAAAGCGCGTCATCGACACGCCATGCGTCTTGAGCGGGCCGAGGATGTCATGCACCGCACCCGGCCGGTTTGGCACCGACACGATCAAGCTGATGCAGTCTTTGCCCGAAGGCGGCGGCGATGGCAATGTTTGCGGCAGGCACACCACGACAAAGCGCGTGCGATTAAAGGCATCGTCTTGAATTGCATGAGCGGCTGTGTGCAGACCAAATTGCGCGCCTGCGCGGTCGCTGGCAATGCCGGCCCAAGCTGGATTCGTCGTCGCCAAGCGGGCACCTTCGGCATTGCTCGATGCTGTGCGCCTTTCAGCGTTGGGCAGGTGCGCCGTGAGCCAATTTTGGCACTGTGCCAAGGCCTGCGGGTGCGCGTACACCACTTCAACGCCTTCAAGGGAGTCAGACATTCGCAGCAGATTGTGACGTACCAGCAGGCTGGTTTCACCAATCATGTGCAAAGGCGAATTCAGGAACAGATCCAGCGAACGCGAGACCACGCCTTCGGTGGAATTTTCGACTGGCACCACGCCATAGTTGGCGCTGCCGCCGGCAGTTGCGCGGAAGACTTCGTCAATGCTGTTGCACGACACATGTTCAATACTGGTGCCAAAAAAATTCAGGGCGGCTTCTTCGCTGAAGGTGCCGGCGGGGCCAAGGTAGGCCACTCGCACGGGCGCCTCCAGCGATAGGCAAGCAGACATGATTTCGTTCCAGATGGACGCCACATGCTTGTTTTTCAGGGGGCCGGTGTTGGCCTGTTGAATTTTGTCAATCACCGCGGCGACACGATCGGGTCTGAAAAAGGGTGTGCCTTCGAGTTTTTTGACTTCGCCAACTTGCTCGGCCACATGGGCTCGCTGGTTCAGCAGCGCCAGTAGTTCTTTGTCGATCTTGTCGATTTGAATTCTTAAGTCTGGGAGGTTCGGTGTCATGGTGTCAGGCGCCGGTCAGGCGCGTTTTTGTTCAAATTCTCGCATGTGGCTCACCAGCGCCTCAACGCCGGCAAGTGGCATGGCGTTGTACAGGCTGGCGCGCATACCGCCCAGCGTTTTATAGCCTTTGAGTTGGAGCAGGCCGCGCGTTTTGGCTTGCGCCAAAAACGCGTCATTCAATTTGTCGTCGGCCAGAAAAAACGGAATGTTCATGCGCGAACGGCAGTTTTTGGCGACTCGGCTGGTGTAGAAGTCAGAACCGTCAATGAAGTCGTACAGCAACTTGGCTTTGGCGATGTTGCGCTGTTCGATGGCGGCAATACCGCCTTGCTTTTTCAACCATTGAAAGGTCAGGCCGGCGATGTAAATGCCGTAAGTGGGCGGCGTGTTGTACATCGATTCGGCGTCAGAAACGATCTTGTAGTCAAACGCCGAAGGGCAGTGCTGCATGGCGTGGCCGAACAAGTCTTTGCGCACAAACACCAGCGTCACGCCGGCGGGGCCGACGTTTTTCTGGGCGCCTCCGTAAGCCAAACCAACACGCGACCAATCGACCGGCCGCGAAGCCATGTGCGAAGACATGTCAATCACCAGTGGTGCTTGGCTGCCGAGCGCTTTGAGGTCAGGCAGCTCATGGATTTCAACGCCGTGCACGGTCTCGTTGGTGCAGACGTGGACATAGCGTGCATCGTTGCTCAATTGCCAGGTGGCAGGTGCTGGCAGGCTGGTGTGGCCGTCAGCGCTGTTGCTGGCCGCAATGCTGACTTGGCAGTACTTGCGGGCTTCTTTTTGTGAGCGATCACTCCAGTTGCCGGTGACCACGTAGTCAGCTTGTTCACCGCGCGACAGGTTCAGCGGAACGATGGCGTTTTCGGCAATGCCACCACCCTGCATGAAGAGGATGCTGAACTCTTGGGGCACGGCCAGCAGTTCTCTAATGTCGGCTTCTGCGGTTCCATAAATCGAGACAAACTCTTTGCCGCGGTGGCTCATTTCCATGACGCTCATGCCGCTGCCGTGCCAGTCCAGCATCTCGGCTGCGGCGCGCTCGAGTACTTCTTCAGGCAGCGCTGCTGGGCCTGCCGAAAAATTATACGGACGACTCATTTCTTGGTAGGCTTGGCGGCAGGCGAGGCTGGTTTCGCCGGTGCAGGTGCCGGTGCAGGTGCCGGTGCTGCGGCTGGTGCGGCTGCAGGGACTGCAGGGGCTGGCCCGACGATGCGGGTCGCTGCCTCGTCAAACAGCTTGGCCCTAGCGATCACCTCAGTCCGCGATGCTTCCACCAGCTTGCCGGTGAAAATCGACCCCAGTTCAGGCGCGATGCTTTGGTATTTTTTGATCGCAGGTGCTTCTAGAAAAGTGGCAATCTGCTTCAGTTCTTCAAGCGTGAATCGCTCCATGTAAACCGGAACCAAGGCGTCGGTACCGACTTGTAGAAGTTTGCTGCGAATGATCTTGCTGACTTCGTCCGCATATTTTTGCAACTCTGCGTTCAGCTCGGTGGAGACCTTCACTTGCTGAGGCTTTGCCACGTTGGCTAACAAGCGAGGTTGCCAGTTGTTGATCATGTCCTGAGTTGTACCGTTGGCGAGACTCGTCACCAGCCGCTCCATGTCTGGACCCTGCTGCAAGGTCACTACCTTGGTCGCCCACTCCAGCTTTGGATCTGCGGCGAAGGGTGCTTGCGAGCTGGGTGGCGCGGGTGCTACGGCTGGCGTTTGCGGGGCTTGCGCCCATGCGCCAAGGCCGAGTGTCGCCAGCGCTAGGGTTGAGATTAATCTCTTCATTCAGTAGCTTCCGGGTTGATGTCATTGTTGTCAACGGACTCAGCATCGTCCAATGTTGCATCGTTTTCAACGATGCGCTGCAGCCCGCTCAATTTGGAGCCGTCGTCGAGTCCGATCAGGGTCACGCCTTGCGTGGCGCGGCCCATTTCGCGGATCTCACTGACGCGGGTGCGAACCAGCACGCCGCGGTCGGTGATGAGCATGATCTCGTCGTCTGGGTGAACCAGCGTGGCGGCCACAACCTTGCCGTTGCGCTCGCTTTGTTGGATCGCGATCATGCCTTTGGTGCCACGTCCATGGCGCGTGTATTCGTCTATGGAGGTGCGTTTGCCGTAGCCGTTTTGAGTTGCCGTTAGCACGCTTTGCAATTCATCTTCGGCGACCAGCATGGCAATGACGTTTTGAGTTTCTTCCAGCATCATGCCGCGCACGCCTCGGGCCGTACGGCCCATCGGACGAACGTCGTTTTCGTCAAAGCGAACCGCCTTGCCGCCGTCCGAAAACAACATCACGTCGTGCTTGCCATCCGTCAAGGCTGCACCGATCAGGTAGTCGTTGTCGTCAAGGGCGACGGCGATGATGCCGGCCTTGCGCGGGTTGTTGAAGTCATCCAGCGGTGTCTTCTTGACGGTGCCCATGGAGGTCGACATGAAGACATAACGGTCCGCCGGGAAGCTGCGGTTGTCGCCGGTCAATGGCAACACAACCGTGATTTTTTCGCCTTCTTGCAAGGGGAACATGTTGACGATAGGGCGACCGCGCGAACCGCGTGAGCCGGCTGGAACTTCCCACACCTTGAGCCAGTAAAGGCGACCGCGGTTCGAAAAGCACAGCATGTAGTCATGCGTGTTGGCGATGAAGAGTTGATCAACCCAGTCGTCTTCTTTAGTGGCGGTGGCCAGTTTGCCGCGGCCGCCGCGTTTTTGCGCCCGGTATTCGCTCAGTGGCTGGCTCTTGACGTAACCTAAGTGCGACAAGGTCACCACCATGTCGGTCGGTGTGATCAGGTCTTCGGTGCTCAGGTCAAACGAGCTGTGTTCAATCAGGCTGCGGCGGGCGCCGATTTTGGTCAGGCCGAACTCGGTCTTGACCGCTGTCAGCTCTTCGCCAATGATGGTGGAGACGCGCTCAGGGTGGGCCAAAATGTGCAGCAGATCGTCGATCTCCGCCATGACTTCCTTGTACTCGACCACAATTTTGTCTTGTTCCAAACCGGTCAGACGCTGCAGACGCATCTGCAGAATTTCTTGCGCTTGAGTTTCTGACAGTCGGTACAGGCCATCAGCGCCCATGCCAAATTCGCGTTCAAGTCCGTCGGGCCGGTAATCGTCTGCATTGACCACATCGCCATCAGCGCGCGTGCGTATCAGCATCTCACGGACCAGCTTGCTGTCCCACGGTTTGAGCATCAGCTCAGCCCGGGCAATCGGTGGTGTGGGTGCATTGCGAATGATGGCAATGAAGTCGTCGATATTCGCCAGTGCGACGGCCAGACCTTCCAGTACATGGCCGCGCTCGCGGGCTTTGCGCAAGGTGTAGATCGTGCGGCGCGTGACCACTTCACGGCGATGCGATAGGAAGACCTCAATCAAATCCTTCAGGTTGCACAGTTTGGGCTGGCCATTCACCAGCGCCACCATGTTGATGCCGAAGTTGTCTTGCAGTTGGGTTTGTTTGTAAAGGTTGTTGAGCACCACTTCTGGCACGGCACCCCGCTTGAGCTCAATCACCAGACGCATGCCTGACTTGTCCGATTCATCCTGAATGTGGCTGATGTCTTCAATCTTCTTTTCATGAACCAATTCGGCCATACGCTCTTGCAGCGTTTTCTTGTTGACTTGGTAAGGCAGTTCGTCAACGATGATGGATTGGCGCTGGCCTTTGTCGATGTCTTCAAAGTGGCATTTGGCACGCATCACCACACGGCCGCGGCCTGTGCGGTAACCGTCGCGCACACCATTTATGCCATAAATAATGCCGGCGGTCGGGAAGTCCGGGCCAGGAATGATTTCTATCAAGTCATCGATGGTGGCGTCCGGGTGCTTCAGCATGTGCAGGCAGGCGTCGACCACTTCATTCAGGTTGTGCGGCGGAATATTGGTGGCCATGCCGACAGCAATGCCAGAAGACCCGTTGACCAGTAAATTAGGAAACCGTGCCGGCATGACCAGCGGCTCATATTCGCTGCCGTCATAGTTAGGGCCGAAATCGACCGTTTCTTTGTCCAAGTCTGCCAGCAACTCATGGGCAATTTTGGACATGCGGATTTCGGTGTAACGCATGGCCGCTGCGTTGTCACCGTCGACTGAACCGAAGTTGCCCTGACCGTCGACCAACAGATGGCGCAGGGAAAAATCTTGCGCCATGCGAACGATGGTTTCGTAGACCGCGCTGTCGCCGTGCGGATGGTATTTACCAATCACGTCGCCGACGATACGGGCTGATTTTTTGTAGGGTTTGTTCCAGTCGTTGTTGAGTTCGTGCATTGCGAACAAAACACGGCGGTGCACGGGCTTGAGGCCGTCACGGGCGTCTGGCAGCGCACGCCCGACGATCACGCTCATGGCGTAATCAAGGTAGCTGCGCCGCATTTCCTCTTCCAGGCTAATGGGGAGGGTTTCTTTGGCAAACTGGGTCATGGAGGGCCTGAGAGAAGTCGCAAAATAAGCAAAATGCTTGGATGAGGCGAAAACACAACCTGGCTAGGCCGAGTTTGTGCAACCCAGCATTTTACGGCTTCTATCCTCCTAATATTTTGTAGTTGACATGCAACAGAAATGAAGAATAAAGGCTGCATTCGTGTGGGACAAGGCCTTGGGCTTGGTTTTTGCCTAGGATCCTATGGCACAATTGTTGTAACGCTTGGGGTGATGGTCATTCAAAGCGTGTGAATCAAATTAGCAATTCAGTCATCGCAGCACTGCTGCGGCAACTCTCAGAGGACAACTATGAAGAAACTCAATAAATTGGCAGTGTTGTTCGCTTCCGTAGCGATTGTTACCGCAGCGGGTGCTCAATCCGTCGACAACTGGCGCAACGCTGGCGGCGAAATGGCTTGGAAAAACGGCGCCGGTGACCTGTGCTGGCGTGGTTCAGCTTGGACACCTGCTACTGCGGCCAAGGGCTGCGATGGCGCTATTGTCCCAGCCGCTCCTGTTGCTGTTATTCCTCCTGCCCCTGCCCCTGCACCAGCTCCTGCTCCAGCACCCGTTGTGACCCCAGCCCCTGCTGTAGTTGTGGTTCCGGCAGTCGCTGCAACAAAGGTCACTTACGCCGCTGATGCATTTTTTGACTTTGACAAGTCCGCTCTCAAACCAGAAGGCCGCGCCAAGCTGGACGACCTGATTGGCAAGATCAAGGGCATCAACCTTGAAGTCATCATCGCTGTGGGTCACACTGACGCCATTGGTAGCGTCAAGTACAACCAGAAATTGTCCGTCAAGCGTTCTGAGTCTGTGAAGGCTTATCTGGTGTCCAAAGGCATCGAGAAAAACCGTGTTTACACCGAAGGTAAAGGCAAGAGCCAGCCAGTGGCTGACAACAAGACTTCTGAGGGCCGTGCGAAAAATCGCCGTGTCGAAATCGAAGTTGTTGGTACCCGCGCCAACTAATCCTTTCGGATCGCTTCAAAAAAACCGCGCCTCGGCGCGGTTTTTTTATGCCTCAACGATAATCAGCCCCATGCATTCAACTGAAAACGCCGACCCAGCCGAACTGGCTAAATTCTCTGACCTTGCTCACCGCTGGTGGGACACCGAGAGCGAGTTTCGACCCTTGCATCAAATCAATCCATTGCGTCTCGCATGGATTGACGATATGTTGCCGCTCAAGGGCAAACGGGTCGTAGACATCGGTTGCGGTGGCGGTATTTTGGCCGATTCGATGGCGCGCAAAGGGGCCGAGGTGCTTGGCATTGACCTCGCCACTAAGGCGCTGCGGGTGGCCCAACTCCACGCGCTTGAAGCGCAAACTGAGGGTGTGACTTACCGCGAAGTCAGTGCCGAAAAACTCGCAGACGAACAGCCTGGCAGTTTTGACGTGGTCACGTGCATGGAAATGCTGGAGCATGTGCCAGACCCTGCATCCGTGGTTCGGGCCTGCGCCACGCTGGTGAAACCGGGTGGGCGGGTTTTCTTTTCGACCATCAACCGCAACCCTAAAGCATTTTTATTTGCCATCGTCGGCGCTGAGTACGTGCTGAACCTGTTGCCACGGGGCACCCACGAATTCGCCAAGTTCATCAAACCCAGTGAGCTGGCTGCTTATGCACGCGCTGCCGGCCTTGATTTGCAACACACACGCGGCATGGAATACAACCCACTGACACGTCACTATTGGCTCAGCGCCAACACCAGCGTCAACTACATGCTGGCCATGCAAAAAGCATGAGCCATTACCAGCAGTTTTTTGACGGCATTGAAGCGGTGCTGTTTGACCTCGACGGCACCTTGATTGACAGCGCACCTGACTTGGGCGCTGCCGCCGACAAGATGCGCACTGACCGTGGCTTGCCCGCGTTGCCTTTGGCCGATTACCGACCTATGGCGGGAGCGGGTGCCAGGGGGATGATC
>CANFJF010000086.1 GCA_947447355.1 Comamonadaceae bacterium | reverse complement strand
GGGTCAGCATGCGCTGTCGTACACCACGTTGAGTTTTTTTGCGACCATGATTCACCGTCGCTTGCTCTGGTTTTCGGTGCCAACCCAGGCTGTGCAAGTGCTGCCGCTGTTTTTGGCGGCACATTTGGTTGAGCTGACCATTCGGCTCATCAATGGAAATGTGTTCCCTGGTTGGACCTTTCTGCTGGCGCCCATGCTGGAAGCGTTGCTGTGGCCGGTGGTCAGCGTGATTTTGCTGGTACCGCAACGCCGTGCACCGGACCCTGATGAAAATCGGCCGCTGTAGGTTTGATATGGCCCATGAATATGGCCCCCTCGCTTGTCGCTTCGCGTACTTCGCTGCCCCCCGAGGGGGCGTATTTCCCCTTGGGGCGGCCCGGCGGGGAAACATTGGCCCCCACGCTTGTCGCTTCGCGTACTGCGCTGCCCCCCGAGTGGGCTGGCCTTGCTTGGGGCGGCCCTGCGCTGCGGCCGTTTGCATGCGCTTTTTACTTGCCGGTTCGAGGCACTTTTATCTGTATGTGAAGTCTCAACGCTATGAATGAGATTGGAAACGTTGAGGTTGACTTGTACCGCTTCCGCGACCGGGTGACGGTCGCTAGCTTGGTCATGCTTTGCGCATTTTTCTTGTTGAGTTTGCGTCTGGTGTATCTGCAGGTGGTGCGTCATGAGGACTTGAGTGAGCAAGCTGAAAGCAACCGCACGGCGATAGTCCCGATCGTTCCAAACCGGGGTCTGATTCTGGACCGCAACGGCGTGGTACTGGCCACCAATTATTCTGCGTACACGCTTGAAATCATGCCGTCTAAAGTGGCCGACTTGGAGGCCACCATTGATGCTTTAAGCGAGATTGTGGATATTCAGTTGCGTGACAGACGTCGCTTCAAGAAGCTGCGGGAAGACTCCAAAAGTTTTGAATCTCTGCCCATCCGAAATCGGCTGACAGATGAAGAAGTTGCACGTTTTGCGGCTCAGCGGTTTCGTTTTCCGGGTGTCGACATCAAGGCCCGGCTGTTTCGCAGCTACCCCTATGGTGAGCTGGGCAGTCATGTGGTGGGCTACATCGGTCGCATCAACCAGCGTGAAAAAGAGAGTATTGAGGATAACGACGACGCCGGTAATTACCGCGGCACGAACTACATCGGTAAATTAGGCGTTGAACAAAGTTACGAGAGCCAGTTGCATGGCGTCACTGGCGTCGAACAGGTGGAAACTTCGGCGGGCGGGCGGGCGGTTCGCAAGCTGGCCAGCAGCCCGGCGACACCGGGCAATACGGTCATGCTGACGATTGACATCAAGTTGCAAAAGCTGATCGAAGACATGTTTGGTGAGCGCCGCGGTGCCTTGGTTGCACTGGACCCGCGGTCGGGCGAGATCCTCGCTTTTGTGAGCAAGCCAACCTTTGACCCGAATCTGTTCGTCGATGGGATTGATTCTGAAAGCTGGCAAGCGCTGAACCAATCGCTCGACAAGCCGCTGTTGAATCGTGCGCTTCGGGGAACCTATCCGCCGGGTTCAACCTACAAACCATTCATGGCCCTGGCGGCACTCGAGAGCGGCAAGCGCTCGCCGTCGGCGATCATCAACGACAACGGCTCCTGGACTTTTGGGGGCCACGAATTTCGCAGTCATGGCGCACCGCTGGGACCGGTGGACATGCACCAGGCCATCGTCAAGTCGAGCAATGTGTACTTCTACTCGCTGGCCAATGACTTGGGGGTCGAGGCGATCTACGACTTCATGAAACCTTTGGGTTTTGGGCAAATCACGGGCGTCGACATCAATGGCGAGGTGCGTGGTGTGCTACCTAATCAGGAGTGGAAGCGGAAGATTTACAAGCGGGCGGATCAGCAGAAATGGTATGCCGGTGAAACCATTTCGCTGGGCATTGGCCAAGGTTACAACGCCTTCACCATGCTGCAATTGGCCCAGGCCACGGCGACACTGGCCAATAGCGGGACCAAGAACAAGCCGCGGCTGGTCATCGGCACGCAAGACAGCGTGACGCGCACCTTGTTGCCGTCGCCGATAGAGCCACCGGTTGATCTCGGCTTCAAGCCAGCAAATGTTGATGTGGTGCGTCGTGCGATGGTCGGCGTGACCCAAGAAGGGACATCGACGCGCGTGTTCGCCGGTGCGGGCTACGTGAGCGGAGGCAAAACCGGTACAGCACAGGCCGTGTCGGTGGGTCAAAAAGAAAAATACGACGCGCGAAAGCTCGAAGAACACAAGCGGGACCACGCCCTTTACATCGCGTTCGCACCTGCAGAAAATCCTCAAATTGCATTGGCCTTGGTCGTCGAAAACGCCGGCTTTGGTGCCGCGCATGCGGCGCCCATCGCACGTCGGGTGTTTGACTATGTGCTCCAGGGCCACTACCCCAACGAGGAAGATTTACTGGCGGTGCAGAAGGGTTTGGCTGCTGGCCCCATCGGCAAGCCGCGTGATGTCGCCAGCGTGAATGTCCTCGGCGTGAGTGACCCAGCCGCGGGGGTGCGAGTGCTGGCGAGCCCCTTCCGTGGGTTGGGTGCACCTCAGTCTGTGCCGGGTGTGGCGGGTGCGTTGCCATCGGCTCCACAGACAGGTCCTGTCCTGTCTGCCGTAGCGCTGAAAATGATGGCCAATACGGTAGGAGCGGCCGTGGCAGCGAAACCCGTCGCGGCGTCTAGCTCACCGCCCTAACAGGCTTCAGCTATGGTCGCAAAGGCCCCGGCTAGCGGATGAAGGCGTCGTAACCGGTCTTCATGATCAACGCACTGACCACGACGATAAAAACCACACGCACAAAAGCGGCCCCGTGTTTCAGTGCCATGTGCGTGCCGAGCAGGCTGCCCAGCACATTCGCCACCGCCATCGTCAGTGCAAAGTGCCACCAGACATGGCCTTTGTAGGCGAACAGCAGCAGGGCGGCGAGGTTGGTGGCGACGTTGAGCAGTTTGGCTGATGCAGAAGCGTTCAAAAAATCGTAGCCCAGCCAGCGGACAAATAAGAAGACAAAAAAACTGCCGGTCCCGGGCCCAAAAAAACCATCGTAAAAACCCAACAGCAAACCGATGCAACACGCCGCCAGTGTCTCGGCCCGACCGCTGAAACGCGGTGCGTGGTGACGCCCCAATTCCTTTTTGGCCAAGGTGTAAATCAGCACGCCTAACAGCACCACGGGCAAGACTTTGCGTAAAAACTGAGGTGATATTTCGGTGACCAACCAAGCGCCGACGAGGGATCCGCCAAAGCCGGCCAATGCTGCGGGTAGCAGCGCCGACCAGCGCATGTCGACACGCTTGGCGTATTGCACTGTCGCGACAGCGGTGCCGCAAATGGAGGCCCCCTTGTTGATCCCAAACAAGGTGGCCGGATGGGTGGTCGGGAACGCCGCAAACAAAGCCGGCACCAAGATCAGGCCACCGCCGCCGACGATCGAGTCGACGAACCCGGCCAGAAGCGAGGCGCAGGTGACAAAGATAAGTTCCATCGAGGCATTGTCTCATCGGCTCAACGCTCAAAAATGCAGTCAGGGGCTGCGAGCGGGCATAAAAAAGCGCCGGGGTCACCGACGCTTTTTTCGAGTCAATCTGGTTGGACTTTCTCGCTTAACTGATTGTTATTGGACTTATTTTTGTCTCCTCGCCTCCCCGCGTTGCGAGCAGCTAGGCTCGTTGGCAAGTAGGTCACTATAGGTCGATGCACGGCCTTAGTGCATCAGGGCTTTCCCGAGTGTGGCACTTTTATTTGCACTATTGACGTCAGCACTCACTCGCCCTTGGCAATCCAGGCGGCGGCTTTTTCAGCAATCATCAGGGTCGGTGAGTTGGTGTTGCCGCTGGTGATCAAGGGCATCACGCCCGCGTCAACGACCCGCAAGCCGGCGATGCCCTTGACGCGTAAATGCGAATCTACAACCGCCATCGGGTCGTCAACCGCCCCCATTTTGGTGGTGCCAACCGGATGAAAAATAGTCGTCGCTATGTCCCCGGCCAAGCGAGTCAGTTCTTCGTCGGTTTGGAATTGGGTGCCGGGTCGAAATTCTTCAGGCTGGTACGCGGCCAGCGCACTTTGGCTGACGATGCGGCGCGTGAGTCGCAAAGATTCGACCGCAACTTGCCTGTCTTCTGGCGTGCTCAGGTAGTTTGGCGCAATGGCCGGCGCCTCTGCAAAGTTGCTGCTTTTGAGGCTGACCGTGCCGCGACTGGTCGGATTCAGATTGCAGACACTGGCCGTGAAGGCGTTGAAGTCGTGCAGGGGCTCGCCAAAAGCGTCGAGAGACAGCGGCTGTACGTGGTATTGAATATTCGGGTAGGGCCTGTCCGGGCTGGATCGGGTGAAGGCGCCCAGCTGGGACGGCGCCATGCTCATGGGGCCGGTGCGGCGCCACGCGTATTCGAGACCTATTTTGGCCTTGCCCCAAAGCGAATGGGCCATGGTGTTCAGGGTGACGTTGCGTCTGCCCGCGGCTTGAATTTTGTAGACCGAACGGATTTGCAAGTGGTCCTGCAAGTTAGCACCAACACCCGGCAGGTCTTGCTTGATCTCGATGCCGTGTTGCTGCAGCAGCGCGGCAGGGCCAATGCCTGAGAGTTGCAGAATGTGCGGCGAGCCAACGCTGCCGGCGCAAAGAATGACTTCGCCGCGCAAGCCGCCGGAGTCGCGTGTGGCAAAAGCCTTGACGCGTTCCTCGCCGGTCCAGACTTCAACGCCGGTGCAGCGCTGGCTGCCGTCGGCCTGCTTTTCGATCAGCAGCTGCGTCACTTGGGCGCTGGTCCACATCTCGAAATTGGGCCGACCAAAACAGGTGGGGCGCAAAAAGGCCTTGGCCGTGTTCCAGCGCAGGCCGTCTTTTTGGTTCACTTCAAAGTAACCCACGCCCTCGTTGTCCCCGCCATTGAAGTCATCAGTGGCGGGGATACCGGTTTGTTGCGCGGCTTGTGCAAAGGCGTCGAGGATGTCCCAGCGCAGCCGCTGTTTTTCGACGCGCCATTCGCCCCCCATTCTTTTAGCCAAGCCTTCGCTGTTCGCATGCTGGCTTTTGTGGCCGTGCAGGCGCTTGAAGTTGTCCGTGGCGGGGCCATTCGCCGCGTCAAGTTTGTAATGGTTCTCGTGCTGCTTGAAGCTGGCCAGCGCGCTGTCCCAGCGCCAAGCATCGTCGCCTGTGAGTTCGGCCCAGCGGTCATAGTCGCGCGCTTGGCCGCGCATGTAAATCATGCCGTTGATGCTGGACGAACCGCCCAGCGTTTTGCCGCGCGGGTAGCGCAGTGAGCGGCCGTTGAGGCCGAGTTCCGCTTCGGTGTTGAACAACCAGTCTGTGCGGGGATTCCCGATACAGTGCAGGTAGCCGACAGGGATATGAATCCAGTGGTAATCGTCTTTCCGGCCGGCTTCGATCATCAGCACCCGCTTGGTGGCGTTGGCGCTCAGGCGGTTCGCCAGTAGGCAACCGGCCGTGCCGCCACCAATGATGATGTAGTCGAAGATGTTTTCACTCATGTTTGTCAAACCAAAGGTTGGGCGCGAAGTTCGCGCCAAAGGCACTGAAGAGGGGGCGCTCTCGGTTGCGCCGTGCGCCGGCTATTGTGACAAAAAGCAGGGCCGTGTCGACCGCAATAAACCCTGCCTCGTGTGCGCTTAGCGATGGTTTCAATAAAGGTCAAGGCAAAAGTGATTCAGCAACAATCTGCGATCCGGGTTACAAACCCCGGTAGCGAATCAACATCACAAGCTGCACGCGACAAAGGAGATTTCACATGGCCACCGCAATTGACTATTACTTCACACCGCAAAGCCCGTGGACTTACTTTGGTCATACGCGCTTCACTGAGATGGCCCGAAAAGCCGGCGCCACAGTGCGCGTGTTGCCGACCGATTTCGGCAAGGTCTTCCCGATCTCTGGCGGCTTGCCACTGGGCCAGCGGGCACCGCAACGGCAAGCTTATCGATTGATGGAACTGAAGCGTTTTAGTGAAAATTTGCAGTTGCAGCTGAACATCAAGCCAGCCTTTTTCCCGGTGGTTGGCGACGATGCTGCGCGCCTCATCATTGCCGTTGACCAGCAAGATGGCGCTGAGGTGGCGATGCGTTTGAGTGCTGCCGTGTTCAAAGCCGTCTGGGCCGAAGAGCGCAACATTGCAGACGCCGCCGTGTTGGCGCAATTGCTCAATGAACAAGGCCTGAGCGCGGAGCGACTGACGCAATCTCGCAGCCCTGACGTGCAGCAGCGTTACGAAGCCAACACCCGGCAAGCCATCGATGCTGCAGTGTTCGGTGCACCGAGCTATGTGATCGACGGCGAGATTTTTTGGGGTCAAGACCGGCTCGAGTTTGTTGCGAAAAAACTCGCGACAAAATAATTCAATTAACCAATCCATCACAGGAGAAAACTTCATGGGTCAATTTATCCATCTCACATCGGCTGACGGCGTCAAGGTACCCGCTTACGTTGCCGAACCCGCTGGCAAGCCCAAGGGCGCAATCGTCGTCGTGCAAGAGATATTCGGTGTCAACTCGCACATTCGTAACGTTGCCGATGGCTACGCAGCGGCTGGATATTTGGCCGTCGCACCGGCCACATTTCATCGCGTGCAAACCGATGTGGACCTGGGTTACAGCGAAGCCGACATGGGCACTGGTTTTGGCTTCAAGACGGCCGTCGATGCCTTGGCCGCGCCCGGTGTGATGCAAGACCTTCAAGCGGCGATCGACTACGCCCGCAAGGGTGTAGCGGCTGGCAAAGTCGGCATCGTCGGTTATTGCTGGGGCGGTCTGCTGACTTGGCGTTCGGCTTGCGCATTGAGTGGCCTGAGCGCAGCGGTGAGCTATTACGGCGGAGGCATGACCACGGCCGAAGAATCAGCACGCCAACCAGCATGCCCGGTGCTGGCTCACTTTGGGAACAAAGACCATTGGATCGCGCTCGACACGGTCGAAGCCTTCAAGCTGGCGCACCCTGAAGTGCAGGTGCACATCTATGAAGCCGACCACGGTTTCAACTGCGACCAGCGTGGCTCTTACAACGAATCCGCGGCCAAGTTAGCGCTCGAACGCACGCATGCGTTTTTCGCTAAGCATCTGGACTGACAAAGGGGAGCAGCGCAGTACGCGCAGCGACATGCGTGGAGCTTTAGTTCTTCTGTGCCAGATAGCGCTTGCGCCATAACAGTGTGACCGCTACGACGATCAAAAAAATCATGCAACTCAGCGTCCACCAAAAGCCGTCATAGCTGTGAATGATTGGCATGAATTCAAAATTCATGCCGAAGAAACCGGTGATCAGGTTGAGCGGCAAAAAGATCGCTGTGAGCGCGGTGAGGGTGCGCATGATGTCGTTGGTGCGGTTGCTCTGAACCGAAAAATGCATCTGCACCGCGGTCTCGGCGCTTTGCTCCATGCGCCGCACATGGTGCACCACACGTTCGATGTGTTCCAGCACATCGCGTGAGCGCACCTTGAGCAGTTCGCGTTCGCGCTGCAGCGCCGGGGTGGCGCCTTCGGGCCATGTCTCGATCGAATCGACCCAGTCTTGCAGCGCAGACCGCTGGTCTTCGCAAATCTCGTCGAGATGGTGCAAGGCCAGACGGGCGTCGAGCACCGAGCTCCAGTTGTTGAAGCGGGCGCTGGGTTTGAGTAATTCGGACTGCCAGTGGTCCATCTGTTTCGTCAGGTCGCGGCGCAATTCCAAATAACCATCGACCATCAGGTTGATGAGGCGCAGCATCAAATCGGCCGGACTGGTCGGCAGCTTGACACCCGCCGCGCGGGACTCTGCGCTGCTGGCGTTGAGCAACCTGAGTGCATAAGCGTCGCGCACACTGCAGTCCGTCGGGTGCACCGTCAGCAGCACTTGGTCGAACACGGCAAAGGCCACCGGGCTGGTGTCGATACGCCTGAGCACGGGCGGTCCACTTTGCCGTTTGCTCTTCAGACCCGTCGGGATCGCCGCGTCATTCAAACCCAGTGGCTCGGCGTCGGCACTGCGAGCGGCCAGACGGCGAAACACCAGAACGTCGTATTGCGAGGTGTAGTCGTAATGCGACGGGAGTTGGCGGTTGAGTAAGTCTGAGACATGCAAGTCGACCAGCTGGGTACCCGTCAATCCTTGCAGGGCGGCTTGAATGTCGGCTTGCCGGGCCTCAAACTCAGCTCTTGAGCAGGCGATCCAGAGGAAGCCTGATGACGGTGACGATGTGGGCGTTTCAGGCAGCGCATCGGTCTCGACGACCTTGCCGGCTGCAATGTGAAAAACCCGCATGGCAGTCGATCAGGCCTGGCGCAGTTTGCGCGCGGCGTCGAGGGCGAAGTAAGTCAGCACGCCATCGGCACCCGCGCGTTTGAAGGCCAGCAAGCTTTCCATCATGACGGCATCGTGGTCCAACCAGCCGTTGAGTGCCGCGGCTTTGAGCATGGCGTATTCACCGCTGACTTGGTAGGCAAAGGTCGGGATTTTGAATTCGTCTTTGACGCGGCGAACCACGTCCAAGTAAGGCATGCCGGGTTTGACCATGACCATGTCGGCGCCTTCAGCGATGTCGAGTGCGACTTCGCGCAGGGCCTCGTCGGTGTTGCCGGGGTCCATTTGGTAGACCGTTTTGTCGGCCTTGCCCAAGTTGCCCGCCGAGCCGACAGCGTCGCGAAACGGGCCATAAAAAGCGCTGGCGTACTTGGCGCTGTAGGCCATGATGCGGGTGTGAATCAAGTTGCGGGATTCCAGTGCTGAGCGAATCGCGGCAATGCGGCCGTCCATCATGTCGCTGGGGGCAACGATGTCGACGCCGGCTTCGGCCTGCGTCAGTGCTTGCTGCACCAGCACGGTCACGGTTTCATCGTTCAGGATATAGCCTTTGTCGTCAAGCAAACCATCCTGCCCGTGGCTGGTGTAGGGGTCGAGCGCGACGTCGGTCATCACACCGAGTTCTGGAAAGCGTTGTTTGAGTTCGCGCACCACCCGCGGAATCAAACCGTCAGGATTCAGCGCTTCGCGGCCATCGAGGGCTTTCAGCGCAGGGTCAATGACGGGGAACAGGGCCATCACCGGAATTCCCAATTTAACGCATTCTTCGGCAACGGGCAGCAGCAGGTCAAGGCTGAGTCGCTCAACGCCGGGCATGGAGCCGATCGGCTCGCGGCGCTGTTGACCGTCAGTGACGAAGACCGGGTAAATCAGATCGTGCGTTGTCAAGGCGTTTTCACGCACCAAGTTGCGGGTGAAGCTGTCGTGACGCAGGCGGCGGGGCCGGCCAAGGGGGAAGGGAGCGTAAGGGGTCATCCGCAAATTGTGCCAAAGGTTTGCCTTGACTGTTCCGGGAAGGCTGATTCGACAGTGCCCCGCTGTTCTTCGTACGTAGTATTCCGCGGTCGCACAGCTGAGGTGTGACCTTAGAATTATTTTGTGCAACGGCCGAAAGGTGCTGCGCCCCGCTTTCCTCCCTTAGCGGGAGCCTTGCGTGGCAACACAAAAGGCTTTGACCGCCCGGTTGACCCTGCGTCACGCCGGGCATTTTTTTGCCTGTTTTCAGGGCAAACCCAGCGCTACACTCAGGCGCATGCTCTGGGTCAAATCCTTCCACATCGTTTTCGTCGCCAGCTGGTTTGCCGGTCTTTTTTACCTGCCGCGAATTTTTGTGAATCTGGCGATGGTGCCTGCCGGCAGCGTGGCAGAGCGCGAGCGCTTGCTCCTGATGTCGAAAAAGCTACTGCGCTTCACGACGATGTTGGCCGTTCCGGCGCTGGCTTTGGGCCTGTGGTTGTGGCTAGGTTATGGGATTGGGCGCGGTCCCGGTAATGGCTGGATGCATGCCAAGCTGGTGGTGGTGGTGCTGGCCATCGGTTATCACCACAGCTGTGCGCGAATATTGGCCCGCTTCGAAGCGCATCGCAACACGCACAGCCACGTCTGGTGGCGTTGGTACAACGAACTGCCGGTGTTGCTGCTGGTCGCGGCGGTTGTGCTGGTGGTGGTCAAACCCTGGCAGGGCTGATGCCGCGTCTGGTTCAAAGCTGTGAGACCTGACAAGCATCAGACATCGGCTTGGCCTTTGGCGCTGGCGACCATTTGCTTGGTCGTTTACGCCAGCCTCTACCCCTTCACCGACTGGCGCGATCAAGGCCTTTCGGCATTCACTTTTCTGACTGCACCACTGCCGCATTACTGGACCGGATTTGATGTCGGTATCAATTTGCTCGGCTACGCGCCTTTGGGGTTTTTACTGTCGCTCGCTGCGCTTCGAACCGGGCGCGCAGCGCATGCCGTCAGTCTCGCGGCGTTGGTGAGTGCGCTGCTGTCGTTGTCGATGGAGACTTTGCAGAGTTTCCTGCCGTCACGCGTGCCTTCGAATGTTGATTTTGCGTTGAACGCTTTGGGTGCTTGGATGGGCGCATGCAGTGCCAGCGGGCTCGAAAAAATGGGCGTACTGCAGCGTTGGAATGATTTTCGGGCGCGCTGGTTCGCTGACGATACACGTGGCGCCCTGGTTTTGTTGGCGCTGTGGCCGGCAGCGTTGTTGTTTCCGGTGTCGGTGCCGCTGGGCTTGGGTCAAGTGTTTGAGCGGCTCGAACTGCTGGTGGTTGACGCCTTGCAAGACACCCCTTTTTTGGACTGGTTGCCGGTGCGCGATATAGAACTCCAGCCCATTCTGCCTGGCGCTGAGATGGTTGCAGTGGCACTGGGCGGGCTGATTCCTTGCTTGATCGGCTATGGTGTGATTCGGAGGCTTGCACACCGGGTGATATTTCTTATGGTGCTGATGATGACGGGTTTGTTTTTCACCGCACTGTCAGCCGCATTCAGCTACGGGCCTGACCATGTGTGGGCTTGGTTGGATGTGCCGGTGCGCATCGGTCTCATCGGTGCTGCACTCCTCATGCTGCTGACCTTGTGGGTGTCTCCGCGAGCGGCAACTGCGCTGGCGCTGCTGGCACTGGCGGTGCAATTGACCTTGTTGAACCAGGCGCCCGACAGTCCCTACTTGTCGCAGACGCTACAAATTTGGGAGCAGGGTCGATTCATCCGCTTCAACGGATTGGCGCAGTGGTTCGGCTGGCTGTGGCCATTTGCAGCGCTGGGCTATGTCCTGCTGCGGCTATCGCACATCGAAGTCCGTGCAGCGTCATCTGAGGTTGAAACCGTAAAATCAACGCATGAACCAAGACCGCATCCCAACTGAAGCTGACGCTCCAGCAGATTCTTACTATCAGCGCCACATTTTCTTTTGCCTGAACGAGCGCCGCAATGGCGAAGAAGCATGTGCCAATCACCGGGCCCAAGCGGCCTTTGACCACTGCAAGTCCCAGGTCAAGGCCGCCGGTTTGTCTGGTCCCGGTCAAGTGCGCGTCAACAAAGCCGGTTGCCTTGACCGCTGCGCCGCTGGGCCGGTCGCCGTGGTCTACCCCGAGGCGGTTTGGTACAGCTATGTGGATGAGCAAGATATCGATGAAATTGTCGAATCACACCTGAAAAATGGCCAAGTGGTGGAACGACTGCTGACGCCGCCACACCTCGGTCGCTGAAGTTTTCAGACTTTCTTTGTTAATGTTGTGACCGAGAGTTCGCGGTGAATGTACACACTCAAAAATCAATGATTCAAGGCCCGGCCGGCGCAATCGACATGGCGCTGGACTTGCCGGCGGAGGCGTCCAAGGGCGTGGTGGTCATCGCCCACCCGCACCCGCTTTTTGGCGGCACCTTGGACAACAAAGTGGTGCAGACGCTTGCGCGCGCTTTCACCCAGTGTGGTTGGACGGCCGTACGCTTTAATTTCAGAGGCGTTGGCGGTAGCGCTGGCACGCATGACGACGGCCGCGGCGAGCTCGACGACCTGCTGGCAGTGGTTCGCCACGCAGCGCCAACCGGCCGGCTGGCCTTGGCCGGTTTTTCTTTCGGTGCCTTTGTGACGTCGAACGCTTTTGCGACGCTTCACGCGGAGCGCGAGCTTGACGCATTGGTGCTGGTCGGTGTGGCCGCCAGCCGCTTCAACGTGGCGCAGATTCCAACCGAGGCGCGTCCGAAAACGCTGGTGATTCACGGCGAACAAGATGACACCGTACCGCTAACGGCCGCCTTAGATTGGGCGCGGCCGCAGATACTTCCGGTCACAGTCGTCCCAGGCGTGGGGCATTTCTTTCATGGACAATTGCCGCTGCTGAAGAGTTTGGTGGTTCGACATCTGAGCCACGGTCAAAATTGACCTCCGATCGAAAAGTTGTTTATCTGCGGGTAGGGCACCGCGAACGGCTTACTTTTCTCACTTTCTTTTGACCACCCATTTCACGTCGACACAGACGAGTAAGCTCCTCATGCATCGATTGACACGCGCCCTTGCCGGTGCCACCTCCGCCCTGATTCTTTTCCTTTCACAAGGTTTGTTGAGCGTGGCGCAAGCTCAAGTGCCGCAGCCGCCTGAAGTGGCCGCGCGTTCTTATCTGGTGCTCGACGTCACGGCTAACCAGATTCTGGCAGCCAAGGACATTGACTCGCCAGTGGAACCGGCCTCGCTGACCAAGCTCATGTCCGCTTACTTGGTGTTTGACGCGCTCAAATCCAAAAAAATAGATCTTAAGCAAACCTTTGGCGTCAGCGAGCGGGCCTGGAAAATGCCTGGTTCGCGCATGTTCATTGACCCGAAGATGCAAGTTCCCGTGGAAGACTTGGTCCAAGGCATGATCATTCAGTCCGGCAACGACGCGACCGTCGCGCTGGCTGAAGGCGTGGGTGGTAGCGTTGAGCGTTTTGTGCAGTTGATGAATGAACGCGCCAAGATTCTGGGCATGAAATCGACCAGTTACACCAACCCGGAAGGTTTGACTGAGCCCGGCCACACCACCACAGCGCGTGATCTGAGCGTTTTGGCGACTCGCCTCTTGCATGATTTTCCGGAGTACACCGGTTACTACGCGCAGAAAAAATACCGCTACCCCGGCACGCCGGCTGCTAATGACTCCAATCGCAATTTATTGTTGTTCCGCGATCCAACGGTGGATGGCCTGAAAACCGGCCACACCAATGCCGCTGGTTACTGCATGATCGCCACTGCCAAGCGCGACTTCCCTAATTTGGGCGCCAACAACACACCCGGCGGACGTCGCATTTTGACCATCATTCTCGGTGCGGCGAGTGAAAACGCGCGTGCCACGGAAGCTCAGAAGCTGTTGAACTGGGGTTACACCGCGTTCGAGGCTGTCAAGCTGTTCGATGCGGGGCAGGCCGTGGTCTCGCCTACGGTTTGGAAGGGCAAGGCTAGCGTCGTTAAGCTTGGCCGCGCGGAGGCCATCGTGGTCGCAGTGCCATCTGGCAGCGGCGGCAAGTTGAAAACCCAAGTGGCGCGCCCCGACCCGTTGGTCGCCCCATTCACGCGCTGGCAAGCCATCGGCACGCTCAAAGTCACGACTGGCAACGACGTCGTGGTCGCCGAAGTGCCCCTGATGACCCTTGAGGCGGTGGAGGAGTCCGGCGTACTGGGTCGAGCTTGGGATTCAGTCCGCTTGTGGATCAAATAACGACTCTTTACAGCCGCCAATCTGTGCTGCTACACTAGAAGGCTTTCCGGAAATTCCGGAGGGATGCACGTTTTCAAGTTTTCACGTACTTGTTGCGGGTATCAGTTAGATAAATTTCAGACGTTGAGGGACGTTTTACATGCCAACCATTAATCAGCTAGTGCGCCAGGGGCGCGAGGTCGAAAAGATCAAATCGAAGAGTCCTGCTATGCAGAACTCGCCACAGCGCCGCGGCGTGTGCACCCGTGTGTACACCACGACGCCTAAGAAACCAAACTCCGCTCTGCGTAAAGTCGCCAAAGTGCGCCTTACCAACGGATTTGAAATCATTTCCTACATCGGCGGCGAAGGCCACAACCTGCAGGAACACAGCGTGGTGCTGGTT
>CANFJF010000085.1 GCA_947447355.1 Comamonadaceae bacterium | reverse complement strand
CTTCAACCGTGAGAACCAAGCGGCGGCGCCCCCGCGGCAAGACCTCGCGCTGTATCCATCCCTTGGCCTCCAACCGCACGGCCATGTCTGCGGTGGTGGACTTGTCCAAAGCCACCAAACCCGCCAAGGTCAGTTGGTCAATGCCAGGGGCTTCTTGCAACATCCGAAGCACAGCGTATTGCGTCGGCGTGATGTCCATGTGCGTTGTTTCACGAAACATGGACACCGAGATTTGCTGCGCCCGCCTGATCAAATGGCCGAGCTGGTCGTAAAGATCCAAGTCCAGGTCGCTGGTCTTAGGGTCTGACACAACTGGCATGCAGATTAAATGTCCAACACCAAACGCGCCGATTTTGAACGCGAGCAGCAAGGCAAAAACTGATCGTTGGCGGCCTGCTCCTCAGGCGTCAAGTACATGTCCCGGTGGTCGGGCACGCCCTCTATGACGCGGGTCAGGCAGGTTCCGCACACGCCCTGTTCGCAGGAGCTAAGAATCTCAACACCTGCAGCAGCCAGCGCATCCAGAATCGTCTCCTCTTTCCCCACCGTCACGATCTGACCTGAACTCGCCACCTGAACCTCAAAGGTTTCGTCGGTAGCGACAGGCGACACATCGGCGCCAAAAAATTCGTAGTGCAGCTGCGCTTCGCTCCAGCCGCTGCTGCGGGCAGTGTCCAAAACAGCGTTCATGAAGCCCTTCGGACCACAAACATACAGGTGAACATCGGGCTCCGGCTTGGCCAGCAGTTTGGCGATGTCGAGCTTTTGCGCGGGCACCGCATCGTCGACATAAAACGCGACTTTGCCCGCCAGCCCCGTCTCCGCCATGCGAGCCCGAAATGCAGTGCGTTCAACCGACCGCGTGCAGTAATGCATTTCAAAATCTGCGCCCGTGGCGGTGAGCCGCTCGGCCATGCACAAAATAGGCGTCACCCCAATGCCACCCGCCAGCAGCACATGCCGCTGGGCCTCATGCGCCAGCATGAAGTGGTTTTTGGGCGCGCTGATTTGCAATGCATCGCCGACCTTGACCTGCTCGTGCATGGCTTTGGAGCCACCGCGCGAGTTGGCGTCTTTCAGCACTGCGATCTGATAACGGTGGTTTTCACCCGAGCTGTTGCACAGCGAGTACTGGCGAACCAAGCCGCCGGGCAAATGCACATCGACATGCGATCCGGCAGAAAACGCCGGCAAAGGTTGGCCGTCTGCGGCCACCAGCTCAAAGCTGTCGATGTCTAAGGCTTCGGTATTTTTTTGGGCGACCCGAACGGTCAAGGTTGCATTCAGCACAGGGGTTCCTCAAGCGTTCGAATCAGGGGTTTGGCCTTCTGCCACCAGCAGCCGGTCAATCACCTTGCGGGACTGAATGCCACCGGTGTCAATATTCAGCTTGAGCAGTTTGCGCTGCGGCCAGAGGGTCAGGTTTTTTTGCTGGCGCTCCAGCATTTCCATGTCTTCACTGAAGATTTTCCCCTGCCCTTCGCGAATAGCCGCCGTCAATGCAGCGTCATCCGGTTTGAACTTGCGCGCCATGCCCCAAAAATACCAAATCGACGTTTCCGTCTCCGGTGTGATGAAGTCGGTGACGATACTGTAGACCTTGTGCTCAGCCGGTGCGTTGTAGCCGTCGTGTCCCAAGTGCGCCACGCCGACCTCGATCATCACATTGCTGGGCGGGCTGAAGCGGCAGACCTGCCAGCGGTCCACCAGCACATCGTCAGCCAGATGATTGCCGCGCAAAGCGAGCTTCCAAAACGGCGGTGGTTCCACCGATGACATGAAACGGCTCGTCACCACCTTGTCGCCGTCAACCGTGGTTTTGCAGGGTGTCTCGTCAATTTCCCGCTGGCCGATGCTGTTGGCGTGCACGTAAGTCTCGTGTGTCAGGTCCATCAGGTTGTCGACCATCAGCCGGTAATCGCAATTGATGTGGTACATGCCGCCGCCAAAAGCCCATTCCGGGTCGCCATGCCAGTCCTGCACCGGGATGGTGCTGACATCCGCCAAGCCGGCCTCGCCCGGCCAGACCCAGATAAAACCGTAGCGCTCTTCAACCGGGTAGCTGCGGATCGCCGGGAAACCTTGTACCCGCTGCCCCGGCATGCCCAAGGTCTTGCCCTCGCAGCCCATTTCCAAGCCGTGGTAGCCACAAACCAGTCGGCCCTCTTTGACGAATCCAAGCGACAGTGGCGCACCGCGATGGGGGCAGAAGTCTTCCAAGGCCGCGACCTTATTTTCAGAGCCGCGAAAAAACACGATCCGCTCGCCGCAAATCATGCGGCCCAAAGGCTTGGCCTCCAGCTCATCAGCGCTTGCAGCCACGTACCAAGTATTTTTAGGGAACATAAAAAACTTCTTTCAAATGTAAAGAGTTGTGAATCAACTCGGGCACGCATTTCACTGATCGGCGCATCAGCGGGCCTGAAGCAATGCATGGAAATCTGACGATAAGTATACGGAATCTGAAGCGCGACCGTAATAGCCATAAACCCTAGCCCTGAACCAAGGCCGTGCCAAGCAGCTTTCAGGGGACCTAAGCGCCATGCGCCACATAGATATTCACAACAGTGCAAATAGTTAAAAATTGGCTAGATTTAAATTAGATTAATTGAAATTTACTAATTTAATAGTTAAAAATCCGGACAAGAAAACACAATAAATGACAAACATAATAAAGAAAATAACGTTTTTTAACAATTTATGCGTATTGAAAAATAACGGTGGAACTGTGAATAAAACTCCATCAGCACTTGAAAAAATGCCCACTCACATTGCTGTGATCATGGACGGCAACCGCCGATGGGCCAATGGCCGAGGCTTGCCCAAAGCATTGGGGCATGCCAGCGGCGCGCGACGGGTGCGCGACATTGTTCAGGCTTGCGCCGACCGGGGTGTTCGGTTTCTCACCTTGTTTGCCTTCAGCACCGAAAACTGGACCCGCCCGGTTGACGAGGTCTCCAGCCTGATGGGCTTGTTGGCGCTTTACCTGCAAAAAGAAGTCAAAGACATGAACGCCAAAGGCGTGCGCCTGAGGGTGGTCGGCGACACCTCCAAATTCACCCCGCGCATTCAAGCACTCATCCGCGACGCACAAGCCAACACCGCGCACAACACCACCATCACACTGACCATTGCCGCCAACTACGGCGGCCGCTGGGATGTACTGCAAGCCGTCAAGGCTTGGCAAGTTGCCCACCCTGGCGAGTCCGTCGACGCGATGGACGAGAAAAGCCTCAGCCCTTATTTGGCGCTGGCCTACGCGCCAGACCCTGAACTGCTGGTTCGCACCGGCGGCGAGTCCCGCGTCAGCAACTTCATGCTCTGGCAAACGGCTTACACCGAGCTCTTTTTCACCGATGTGCTGTGGCCGGACTTCAGCGCCCAAGAGCTAGACCGCGCCATCAGTTGGTATGTCTCGTGTGACCGCCGTTTTGGTGGTGCCAGCACCCTCTCCCAGCCCCTCAAAAGCACCGCACAGGCTGCCAAAAAATTCTTCTAACGCATGTATTTCATCGCCCCGCTTTCCCCATTAAGCCGCTCCATTTCGCGCCTGCTGGTGCCCGTCACCGCCTCTTTAGCGGCGCTCATCGCCCTCGGCGGCTGTGCGCTTGCCCCAGGCATGTACGTTGGCACTTCGATGCAAAAAACGGACGACTACTCAGCCGCCCAAGACGCCCCGCCAGCCGGCCGACTGACACCCATCACCCCGGCCCTGATCAGCCAGCAGCGGGCCAGCCGCAACGAAGACATCAGCCCGGAGGTCAAAAAACTCTTTGGCCAGCCCAAGCCCTACGTGATTGGCCCAGGAGATGTGCTCAACATCGTCGTCTGGGACCACCCCGAACTGGCCATCGCACCGGCAGGCGGTTTAGGCACCGACGCCTCCAGCTTGGCACCCGTTGGCAATGGTTTCAACGTCAGCAAAGACGGCTCGGTTCAATTCCCCTACACAGGCTCCCTCAAGCTCAGCGGCCTGACCGAAGATGAAGCCCGCGACCTGTTCACTCAGCAGCTGGCCAAATTCATCAAAGACCCGCAAGTCACCGTGCGCCTGCAGTCTTACCGCAGTGGCCGGGTCTACCTGGACGGCGAGTTTCGGCTGCCGGGCTTGCAGCCGCTCAACGACATTCCCATGACGCTGCCGGAGGCCATCGGTCGGGCGGGCGGTTTTGCCGCGACAGCAGACCGTTCGTCGATTCTCATCACCCGCAATGGCAGCACGGTCAACGTGAATTTGCCTCTGTTCACCGCGCGCGGCATCAACCCCGGCAATATCTTGCTCACCAACGGTGACCTCGTCAACGTGCGCAGCCTCGAAGAATCCAAGGTCTATGTCTTGGGCGAAGTCCAGCGCCCCGCCAGCCAAAACCTGCGCAACGGACGTCTCACGCTGAACCAAGCCCTCGGCGAGGCCGGCGGCGTCAACCAAGGCTCGGGCGACCCCCGGCAGATCTTTGTCATCCGCGCCGCCGACACCGCAGAGCCCGAGATTTATCACCTCGACGGCCGCTCCCCGGTGGCCTACGCACTGGCCGAAGGTTTTGAGCTGAATGCCCGAGACGTTGTCTACGTTGACGCCGTTCCACTGGTTCGCTGGAACCGCGTCATCAGCCTGATATTGCCAAGCGCGCAAGCAGTTTCCGTCTCCCGTGGCACGAACAACCCTATCTTCTGATGAAGCACATCTTGACGCTCTGCACCGGCAACATCTGCCGCAGCCCGCTGGCAGAGGCTTTGTTGGCGCGCGAATTACCCGACCACACCGTCTGGTCTGCCGGCTTGGGCGCGCTGGTCGGCCAACCGGCTGACCCGCTGTCCGTGGCGGTTGCTACAGCGCACGGCCTCAGCGTGCAAGCGCACCGGGCGCAGCAAGTCACCAGCTGGATGTGCCAACAAGCCGACCTCATTTTGGTCATGGAGCCGCTCCACAAAAACCAGCTTGAGCAGCAATTCCCGTCGGTCCGCGGCAAGGTTTTCAACCTCGGCCAATACAGCGGCTTTGACATTGCCGACCCCTACAAACAGCCCCGAGCAGCTTTCGACGCCGCTTTTTTTGCCATTGAACAAGGCGTTTCTGAATGGGTGCCCCGCATCCGCCAGCTGAGCTAAACCAACTTTTCTGACATGAACTCATCCACCCAAGGGGCCCAGTCCGGCCCACAGGTACAACAAGACGACGAAGACAGCATCAACCTGCTGGAGCTGCTCGAGGTCGTCATCGAACAACGCTGGCTGATCGCCGCAATGACCGCCGTCGCGTTGCTGCTCGGGGGAACCTACGCCTACATGGCAACGCCGGTGTTTGAGGCCAACTCACTGATTCAAGTCGAGGACAGCAAAGCCGGCGGCATGAACAGCATGCTTGGCGACATGAGCAACATGTTCGACATCAAGTCGCCGGCCACGGCTGAGATTGAAATATTGCGCTCGCGGCTGGTGGTCGGCCAAGCGGTTGCCAACCTACAGCTGGACCTCACGGTCATCCCCAAATACGTGCCCTTGTTTGGCCGCTGGCTAGCCCGTCGCGCCAAAGAACCGTCTAGCCCAGGCCTGCTCGGCCTGAGCGGCTATGTGAGCGGCACCGAAGCGCTGCAGGTTGGCAATTTACAGGTCGACCCGGCGCTAGAAGGTGAGCGTTTTTCTGTGGTCTTGGCCGGGCAAGGCTATGAGCTGATCTCGCCCGACGGTGACTCACTGGGCAAAGGCATGCTGAAAAAGCCGCTGAACTTTAAGTTCGAGGGCCATTCCGGCAGCTTGCTGGTGGCCAGTGCCGTCGGCCTGCCAGGTGCCGAGTTTTACCTCACACGCTCTTCGCGGCTGCGCACCACCGAGCGCCTGCAGAAAGATATGAAAATTGTCGAGCAGGGCAAGCAGTCCGGCGTCATCAGCGTCAGTCTTGAGGGACGCGACCCCCAACTCACGGCCAGCATCCTCAACGAAGTGGGCTCGCTGTATGTGCGCCAAAACGTCGAGCGCAAAGCCGCCGAAGCTGAGAAAACCATCACCTTTCTCAACAGCCAATTGCCCTCGCTGCGCCAAGAACTCGAGTCATCTGAACAAAAGTTCAACGACTTTCGCAACAAGAACGGCTTCTTTGACCTCGACAACGAAGCCAAAGGCATGCTTGAGCAAGGCATCACCCTCAAGCTCAAGATGTTGGAGCTCAAGCAAAAGCGCCAAGAACTCGCCGCCCGCTTCACGCCGCAACACCCTTCCGTTCAGGTGGTCGACGTGCAAATCAAAGACCTCAGCGGCCCCATCGCTGACATGGAGAACCGTGTCAAAAAATTCCCCAACCTTGAGCAAGACCTGCTGCGCTTGACCCGAGACGTCAAGGTCAACAGCGAGCTTTACAGCAGCCTGCTCAACAGCTTCCAGCAGCTGCGCCTGGTCAAAGAAGGCAAGGTTGGCAACGTGCGGATTGTTGACGTGGCCGCCGTCCCGGAGCGCCCGACCAAACCCCAGCGGACGCTGATCGTCGGCGTCGCCATGGTGCTGGGTTTGTTTGCCGGCATTGCCTTGGCCTTCACCCGCAACAGCCTGCACCCCGGCATTAAAAACGCCAACGACATTGAGCAGCAACTCGGCATGGGTGTCTTTGCCAGCGTGCCACACTCGCGTGAACAAACCGTGCTCGACGGCCCGCAAACCACCGACGCCAGCCTGCGCCAGCTGCTGGCAACGCAACACCCCAACGACCCCAGCATTGAGAGCCTGCGCAGCCTGCGCACAGCCCTGCAGTTCGCCATGCTGGACGCCACCAACAACATGGTGTTGATCTCCGGCGCCACGCCAAGCCTGGGCAAGTCGTTCATCAGCGCCAACTTTGCCGCTGTGCTGGCAGCCGGCGGCAAGCGCGTGCTGCTGATTGACGCCGACATGCGTCGGGGCCACATCCACAAGAGCTTTCACCTCGAGCGTGGCCACGGTCTGAGCGAGCTCATCACCGGCACCAAGACGCCAGAGCAAGTGATCCACAAAGCGGTGCTGCCCCAGCTGGACATGATCACCACCGGCACCCTGCCGCCCAACCCGGCAGAGCTGTTGATGTCGCCCGCCACCGCCAAGCTGCTGCAGACGCTGGCACCGCTTTACGACATCGTGTTGATTGACACCCCACCCGTGCTGGCCGTGTCTGACACCCAGGTAATTGCCCCCCTGGCCGGCACGCTGTTTTTAGTGGCCCGCGCTGAAGTCACCACCCTGGGTGAAATGCATGAAACCAAAAAACGCATCAACCAGTCGGGCGTTGAAGTGCGCGGCGTCATCTTCAATGACCTGAACATCTACAAGCGCGGTTATGGCTACGGCTACGGGTATGGCTACAAGTACAGCAGCTACCGCCAGAAAAACTACATGTACGGCCAGGCCAAGTAAGCAAGCAAGCCAATCAAACCACTGAAGCCCACCATGCCAACCTACGCCTACCTGCTCGTCTTCGCGGTTACCCTGCTGGCCAGCGCCGCCTTGGTGCTGACGCAGCGTTGGCACGGCCGCTTCAGCATGGACGGCACGGTGGGCGTGCAAAAGCACCACACCCAGCCCACCCCGCGCATCGGCGGCCTGGCCATTGTGTGTGGACTGGTGGCCGCCTGGCTGCTCACCGGGCCCAAGGCCAGCACTATTTTGGGCCACATGCTGCTGGCCGGCATACCGGCGTTTGCCTTCGGCCTGCTCGAAGACATCACCAAAAAAGTCAGCGTGCTGGCACGCCTGCTGGCCACCATGATCAGCGGTGCGCTGGCTTGGTACATCACCGGCATTGCCATGCAAGACACCGGCGTGATGCCGCTGGACTATTTGCTCAGCTACACCTTCTTTGCCGTTTTGTTCACCGCCTTTGCGGTGGGCGGCGTGGCCAACGCCATCAACATCATTGACGGCTTCAACGGTCTGGCAGCCGGTGCCGTGGCCATCATGCTCGGCGCCATTGGCTTGATAGCCCTCAACGTCAACGACCCTGAGCTGGCCGCAGTCTGCTTCTTGGGCGCCACCGTCACGCTGGGTTTTGGTGCCGTCAACTGGCCCATGGGCAAACTCTTTTTAGGTGACGGCGGAGCCTATCTGCTCGGCTTTGTGCTCGCCTGGATGGCCGTCATGCTGCCCATGCGCCACATTGAAATCAACGCCTGGGCCACCATGATGGTCTGCGCCTACCCGGTGCTGGAAGTCGGCTTCTCTGTGCGTCGCCGCCGCAACCGTGTTGGCCACCAAGCCGGCCAGCCCGACAAAGTGCACCTGCACCATTTGATCAACCGGCGCATCGTCCAACGGCTGCTCCCCGGCGTCTCAACCACCCTGCAAAACGGCATGACCAGCCCGGTGTGTTGGCTCTTTGTAGCCGCCCCAGCCGCCTGGGCCGTCGTCTTTGCCCAAAACACCCCCCTGCTCGTCGCCGGCTTTTTCAGCGTCATCGTGGCCTACGCCGCCTTCTACGCCCGCCTGACCCAGTTCCGCTGGTGCTTGAGCGCCCGCACGCTGAACCCCGTAGCAGCCAAGGCAACAACATGACCGCAACCTCCGTCATTGCGAGCGCCCCACCCGTCATTGCGAGCGTAGCGCGGCAATCCATCCCCGCACCCGTCATTGCGAGCGCAGCGCGGCAATCCATCCCCTGTCTTAAGGTCCCCCGTTGAACTCTCTCCCCGACATCAAACTCGCCATCATTGGCTTAGGCTACGTGGGCCTGCCGCTGGCTGTGGAATTTGGCAAGCAGCGCAGCGTGGTGGGGTTTGACATCAACCAAAAACGCATTGACCAGCTCAAAGCCGGCCATGACTTCACGCTGGAAACCGAACCTGAAGAACTGCAAGCCGCCAGCCACCTGCAGTTCAGTACTGACATTGAAGACCTGCGCGCCTGCAACGTCTATATCGTCACCGTGCCCACGCCCATCAACGAGCACAAACAACCCGACCTGACGCCACTCATCAAAGCCAGCGAAACCGTGGGCAAAGTGCTCAAGCCCGGTGACATCGTTATTTATGAGTCCACGGTGTACCCCGGCTGCACCGAAGACGACTGCGTGCCTGTGCTGGAGAAGTTCTCGGGGCTCAAATACATAAGTCATGGATCGCCGCGCTGCGCTCGCGATGACGGAAATGGCGCTCGCGATGACGATACGTCCGTCATTGCGAGCGAAGCGCGGCAATCCATGCCCCCTGCCCCCGGCTTCTACTGCGGCTACAGCCCCGAGCGCATCAACCCGGGCGACAAAGAGCACCGCGTCACCACCATCAAAAAAGTCACCTCCGGCTCCACCCCTGAGATAGCGGACTTGGTAGACGCGCTGTACAGGCAGATCATCACCGCAGGCACCTTCAAGGCCACCAGCATCAAGGTGGCCGAGGCCGCCAAAGTCATAGAAAACACCCAGCGCGACCTGAACATCGCCCTGATCAACGAGCTGGCCCTGATCTTCAACAAAATGGAGATTGACACCGAAGAAGTGCTGCAAGCCGCGGGCAGCAAGTGGAACTTTTTGCCCTTCAGGCCCGGTCTGGTCGGTGGCCACTGCATTGGCGTTGACCCGTATTACCTGACGCACAAAGCCGAAGCCATTGGCTACCACCCGCAAATCATTCTGGCCGGCCGCCGCCTGAACGACAGCATGGGCGCCTATGTGGTCACCCAGCTGGTCAAAGCCATGACCAAACGCCGCCAGCAAGTAGACGGTGCGCGCGTGCTCATCATGGGCCTGACCTTTAAAGAAAACTGCCCCGACCTGCGCAACACCCGCGTGGTCGACATCGTCAAAGAACTGGCCGACTACCGCGTGCAAACCGACGTCTACGACCCTTGGGCCAGCACCGCAGAAGCCTTGCACGAATACGGCATCACACCCGTGCAACAACCCGAGCTGGGCGCGTACGACGCCATCATCATCGCCGTGGCGCACCACCAGTTCAAAACCATGGGCGCCGACGCCATACGCGCACTGGGCAAACCCGAGCACGTGCTGTACGACCTCAAATACCTGTTGCCAGCCTCCGGCAGCGACCTCCGTTTATGAGCAACCCCGTCATTGCGAACGACACATCCGTCATTGCGAGCGAAGCGCAGCAATCCATGACCCCCTACACCACATTACAAACGACCCATCCGTCATTGCGAGCGAAGCGCGGCAATCCATGACCCCCTACACCCAACTCCAAACCACCCTGCAAGCCAGCCCAAAAACCTGGCTGGTCACCGGCGTGGCCGGCTTCATCGGCAGCAACCTGCTGGAAGCCCTGCTAAAACTAAACCAACGCGTCGTAGGCCTAGACAACTTCGCCACAGGCCACCAGCGCAACCTAGATGAAGTTCAATCCCTAGTCACCCCAGCCCAGTGGCAAAACTTTAACTTCATAAACGGCGACATCCGCAACCTAGCAGACTGCCATAAAGCCATGTCATGGCCCCTCCCCGTAGGAGCCCAGCCCCCTGGGCGATTCCCCGAAACCCTCGTCGCGATTGACCCCATCCCCGTCGACTACGTCCTCCACCAAGCCGCCCTAGGCTCCGTCCCCCGCAGCGTAGAAGACCCCATCACCAGCAACGCCACCAACATCACCGGCTTCTTGAACATGCTGGTAGCCGCCAGAGACGCCAAGGTCAAACGCTTTGTCTACGCCGCCAGCAGCAGCACCTACGGCGACCACCCGGCCCTGCCCAAAGTAGAAGACACCATCGGCAAACCCTTAAGCCCCTACGCGGTGACCAAATACGTCAACGAGCTGTACGCCGACGTATTCGAGAAAACCTACGGCCTGCAAAGCATGGGCCTGCGCTACTTCAACGTCTTTGGCCCGCGCCAAGACCCCAACGGCGCCTACGCCGCCGTCATACCCAAATGGATCGCCAGCATGCTCAAAGGCGAGCCCATCTACATCAACGGCGACGGCGAAACCAGCCGCGACTTTTGCTATATAGCCAACGTAGTCCAAGCCAACCTGCTGGCCGCCACCGCCGTCATTGCGAGCAAAGCGCAGCAACCCATCCCCTCGTCCGTCATTGCGAGCGAAGCGCGGCAATCCATGCCCCCGAATCCTGGCCCCGAATCCAAAATCTTCAACATAGCCCTAGGCGACCGCACCACCCTAAACCAACTGTTTCACCTTCTACGCGACAACCTGTCCCCCCTCGTCATTGCGAGCGCAGCGCGGCAATCCATCCCCATCCCCGACCCCATCTACCGCGACTTCAGAGCAGGCGACGTGCGCCACAGCCTGGCCGACATCAGCAAGGCGCAGACCCAACTGGGCTACGCTTATACACACCGGTTAGGTGACGGCATCGCTGAGGCCTTGGATTGGTATGCATGTCAAGAAACAGGACTGAAGACCAGACCGTCGGTACACGCGAACACAGACGCCGCAAGCTGAATATGCGAATTTCGCATATTGCCTGGAATTTGGGTGGCCTGACACTACCGCTATGTGTTGCGGCACTCACAGTGCCGAGCCTCATTGCAAAACTCGGGCATGAGCGCTTTGGTCTACTTGCCTTGGCATGGGGGCTCATCGGATACGCAGGTGCGTTAGACCTTGGCCTAGGTCGAGCATTGACACAATTGGTCGCAAGTTTACGTGGAGAGAAAAAACTCGTCTCGATACCAGACACGCTGGCTACGGCAAGCCGCATTACCTTTTTCACAGGCTTAGCAGCCGGTGCCCTGATTGTTTTGTTTGCCGTGCTTGGCGGTGCCAGCATGATCCGCACCCAAAACACGCCCGAATCAGAGATACGACTAGCTATTTTTCTTCTCGCCGTTGCACTGCCAGCACAAGCCATGTGCTCTACCTACAAGGGGTTAAACGAAGCCTTCATGAACTTCCGTGGCGTGAGTATTTTGCGTGCGGGTCTGGGCATCATCAACTTTGCCGGACCTTACGTCGTTTCTATGTACACCACCCACCTCGCTTGGCTGGTATCCACACTGGTCCTCAGCCGACTGGTGTCGCTACTAATCTACAAGCGTTTGGCAGTAAGTTGCCTACGAGTCGAACTAGAAACACAACAAACAGCACGGTACTCGGCTCCCATCGCCAAAAAACTATTGTCCTTCGGAGGATGGGTCACAGTGAGTAGCATCATCAGCCCAATTATGGTTCAAGTCGATAGATTTTTTATCGCCACCATGATTTCGGCAGGGGCAGTATCTGTTTATGTTTTACCGTACGAACTGGTAACACAGAGCCTAGTACTGGTTGGAGCAATCTCTTCAGTAATGTTTCCAAATCTAAGCAGATTGATGCATGAAGACCCAGGCAATTGGCGCAAGTATTTTAGGTTCTGGCTTGTGAGGGTAGCTATTTTGATGTCAACAGTATGCACAGCAATAAGCGTCTTACTGCCATGGGTAATGAAAATATGGGTTGGAGATCTATTAATACAAGACTCATTGGTAGTCGGGCGCATCCTGTGCGCGGGAGTCCTGTTCAGTTCGTTAGGTGCCATGTATTACGCGGTCATACATGCCCACGGACGCGCAGACATAACAGCGAAATTTCATATTATCCAATTTCCAATATTTATTTATTTATTATATTTATTTATCAGTGAATGGGGTATCGCCGGTGCAGCCCTTGCGTGGACTGCCCGCTCAGCAGTCGATACTATAGCCTTAATGATCTACGTAACTTATAAATTAGAACCTCGTTAGTATAAAATGAATCAACTACCTAAAGCAGAGTCAATAACTCATCAACACATTCTCTGCGTAATAAATACACTAATAATACAGAAAAATACAAAAGATACCATACGAATTCTTGATGCCGGATGTGGGAATGGAAAATTAATCGCTTATTTACATATCTGCCTACATTTATTACATTCCGATAAAATTTTTCACATCAGCGGCTACGACGTTCAAGACCATGGAGTTCAATCAGAAGGTTTTCTCGTAGAAGCCGTAAACAGATTGAGCACTATGATACCGGCGGTGAATTGGGCTGAACGTATTAATACTATCCAAACCATTGACCAATGGACGTTTGTAACCAAAAAATATGATTTTATAATCTCCAATCAGGTACTTGAGCACGTATACGACAAGGATCTATTTTTCTCTAATATCAGCTCAAACCTGATAGATGGCGGACACTCAGTGCATCTGGCCCCGCTCAAGCACGTTGTTCATGAAGGCCACATTTTTTTACCATGGGCACACCGGATCCGTAATTTTTCTTCCCTCTACGGTTACATCCGATTCATGAGTAGTATTGGCTTCGGGAAATTTCGAAAGCATCAAAAAGAAACTGGTTGCTCACTAAACGAATACTCAGAACGCCACGCAGACTACATATACTTTTGGACTAACTACTCTTCTGAAGCAGAAACGATCGATTTTGCCCGAAGGAATGGTATGCGAGCTGACTTCAGATTTAGTTTTGAATTCTTTACATCCAAAATTAGGCAAATATTAAAAATTAAACGTCGCAATATATATAAGCCTAGAGAATATGGCTTTATTGACGCCATACTGGTTAAGCAACTAAGGTACTTGTCTTCCGTCACACTAGTATGTACAAAGAAAAATACTTATTAAGTACCGGATAAGCCATTTGTCAAGAAAAATTAATTTAATGGGCTAAAATATTTCTCAACCATCAAAGCCACATACCCAATCCAGCTTTCTTTGCAATTTAAATTAATATAAAAAATTAAAAACAGTCTTTTCAGGGCAGTAAATTTATCAATTTTAAATATCAGCCGTCACGCCACTTATTATAATTAATCCTTGTATTAATTTTAATATTTTACCTTCAAGTAAGTTTATTATTTCACTAGGCGGATTCAAAAGTGAAGTGCAACACTCGGGTAGTTAATGAACGAGGGTTGAGTGCTGGGGGTTGTTGATGAGTAACTCACGGTAGACCGCCAGCGGTGATCGTACCCCGAGGCCTTTTCTGGGTCTG
>CANFJF010000084.1 GCA_947447355.1 Comamonadaceae bacterium | reverse complement strand
CGGCCGGGTTGTCGTTCGACGGTTTGTACGCCAGTCCAAGCGAATACTGGATGGCGTGACGTCCGCTGCGCACTTGTAAGTAGTGGACGTTGTCCATCGCGATGGCCTGCATGGACTGCGGCACCAGCGCTACGCCTAGGCCGCCAGCGACAAACGCCAGGATGGACTGCATCTGTGAAGCAACTTGAACGAAATTGGGCGTAAATCCGTTTTCCTGGCAAGCCGCCATCACCACGCTTTCAAATCCTGGTCCTTCTTTGAAGGGAAACCCAACAAAGGTCTCACCTGCCAAATTTTTCAATTGGATTCGGGTCTGATGTGCAAGCGCATGGTCACTGGGGACGGCCAGCATCAGTTCCTGGGTGCAAAGAAGTTGGGTCCGAAGAGCTTTGAAACCGTCCAGCGGCGGAACCACGATGCCGATGTCGCCCGCACCACTCAAGAGTCCGGTGATTTGCTGCGATGAGGTGTCGCCGCTCAGAACCAACTTGACGTCGGCGTGTTCTTTCCGGAATTCTCGCAGCAACCTGGGCACCACGTCGATCGCGGCGCTGGGGACAAAGGACAAACGGAGCGAACCAAACTTACCGCTGGCCGTGCGCTGGGCGATCTCAATAGACAGCTGCGCATGGGCCAGCGTGCGGCGGGCTTCGTTTAAGAAAGCTTCGCCAGCCGGGGTGAGTCGAACAAGGTGGCGAGTGCGCTCAAGCAGGGTGACGCCAATATCGGCTTCAAGCCGCTGCACCGAAACGCTCAGCGGCGGTTGAGACATGTGCAGTCGTTCGGCGGCACGCCGGAAGCTGCGTTCTTCAGCGATCGCAACGAACTGACGGAGTTGGCGTAGATCCATACGGGTGATTATCCTGGTGATTCGAAAAAACTATCACAAGTCAGCTTAAATGGTATTAGACGAATGAACCGTTCGGCTCTAGCATCTTCAAACTTTGTGTCACTCGTGTATCCAGCATGAAAGCAAACCAAGATGCAGCCGTCCCTCACTGAAGAACTAACCTCCGTTCCCAATCCGTATCCGATTCGGTCAGAGATTGAATATCCGGACGTTTGGCGCTTGTGCGAACAGGCTAGGGACCTTGCCTGGAATCCGGTCGCCATCGACTTTTCTGACCTGCGCGATGCGGACTTGCCGGCCGAGGTTCGTGAGGCCGGGGCCGAATGGTGGAGTTTGCGCGCCTGGATGGAGCATGGCGCCATTTCATATGGCGCCGAGCGACTTCGGGAGGCTATCTACGGTCACCAACCTTTTGAGATCAAGCAACACATTGTTAATTTCATCGCCGAAGAACTCCGCCACCATGAAGCCTCGTTCTTGATTGCCAAGGGTTTGGCGGGCTACCAGGATGAGCCACGAGCCGACTATTTCAAGGCTGTGATTCCGCGGTTTCATGATGAACGCGATGAAAAAGCCATGAGCTTTTTTGCCGGCTTGGCGGTCAACACGTTGTTCGAGCAACTGTCAGGGGAGTTGCTGCAAGCGCGTTATGAGAACGCACGTTTTGTATCGGTGCGCACGGCTTGCCAACTCATCTTGCGCGACGAGGCTCGGCACATTCAATTCGGCCGCATCATCATGCGTCGTTTCTTCGACGACTTGTCGAGCGATGACCGACGTTTGCTGGGTGAAAAATTTGCCAAGAAGCTCCGCGGTAGTTTGCTGAACGGTGTCTATGCGGTGGTCAATTTGCCCGACGCTGAGCGCCAACGCGCTGGCCATAATCGTGCGCTGGCGGCAGAGTACGGACTGGGTGCCACGCATCCTGATGACGAGATCGCCATCATCAAGCGCGGTGTCGATAAAATCCGCGAAGACATCGCCCCTTACAACGTCGAGATTCCCACGATTCCCGAAATAGACCACGTCTCGGCCATGCACTGATCCCAGATTTTGGCTGCACCCACCCATCACGTGAGAGGTCACCTATGCCTGTATTGACAAAGTTTCTCCGTGGTTTTCTGTGCCTGTGCGCCGTGTTGTGGAGTCTCGGCGTGCAAGCCCAAACAGCGTTCCCGACAAAGCCCATCACGCTGGTGGTGCCGTATCCGGCCGGTGGTTCGGCCGACATCCTCGCGCGCCTGCTTGGGCACCAACTCAGTGAGCGTTTGGGCCAGCCGGTGCGGGTGGACAACAGGGCGGGTGCGGGCACTGCTATCGGCGCCAAGGCCGTGGCGGGGGCTGCCGCAGACGGTTACACGCTGCTGATGGGAACCGTCAGTTCCCAAGCGATCAACCCCGCGATGAACAAGGTGGGCTATGACCCGCTCAAGGACTTCACCGCGATCGCCCCTATCGCCTCTATCCCGTTTGTGTTGGTGACGCATCCTTCGTTCCCGGCAAGCAGTGTGGCTGAATTCATTGCCATGGCCAAAGCCAGCCCCGGCGTGGTGAGTTACGCTTCCGCGGGGCCGGGGACTTCTAACCATCTGGCCGGAGAGCTGCTGGCCAATGCGGCCCACATCAGCCTGTTGCATGTGCCCTACAAAGGCAGTGCGCCGGCGCTGAACGATGTCATTGCGGGCCACGTGCCCCTCATGTTCGATTTGCAGGCGACAGCGCTGCCTTACATTCAGTCAGGCAAACTCAAGGCGCTCGCTGTAACGGGCAAAGAACGCAGCTTGCTGTTGCCGAACGTTGCCACCGTCCGTGAGAAGGCGTTGCCTGATTACGAGGTCAGTGCTTGGTTTGGCGTTTTTGCACCGGCCGGTCTGGCGCCGGCTATTTTGAGTCGGCTCCATGCCGACATCACTGCCGTAGTGCAGTCCCCCGATATGCAAAAGCGACTGCTCGACTTGGGCGCACAACCAGAGACCGCCAGTGCCATTGACTACGCCCGCTATGTGCGCGATGAGACCGGCAAATGGGCCGCGGTGGTCAAGCGTGCCGGCCTGGTTCAGTAGGCGTCAGCCTTTCCTTTGACTGACTTGGCGGATCGATCTTGATGCCATTGCCCACAGAGCCGTTCCACGGGGCGCCAGAATCGGTGCGTGCCGAGATGCTGTCGATAGGGCCACGCTGGGCCGAAGACATCGCTGCCAACAGCCAGCGGGTCAAAGACGCTTATGCGCCCTTGTTGGCTCAAGCGCCTAAAACCGGCATCACCGTCCTGCGTGATCTCGTTTACGGCTCTCACGAACGGCAAGTGCTGGATATCTTTTTGCCGCCGCGCCCGCCCGCTGCACCCGTGATGGTGTTCGTCCATGGCGGTGCTTTTGTGCGGGGTGCTAAGCGCGTCAGTGACGAGCTTTACGACAATGTTTTGTACTGGTTCGCGCGGCAGGGTTTTGTCTGCGTGAATGTTGAATACCGCTTAGCGCCTGAGGCCACTTACCCGCAGGGCGCGCTCGACGTGGCTGCGGCGATGGAGTGGGTGCACGCTGAAATAGGCGGCTACGGCGGGGACAACACGCGCATCTTGCTGGTCGGTCATTCTGCGGGTGGAACGCATGCCGCCGCGTATGTGTTCGACCCTGCCGTGAACAGCCCGGCATGTCGGGCTGCTGCGCTGGTGCTGATATCAGCGCGACTGCGCGCGGATCAGTTGCCGGTCAATCCCAACCGGCTCGGTGTGCAGGCGTATTTTGGTGATGACGTTGCCAGCTATGACAGCAAGTCGCCGGTCACCTATGCGCATGGCAGTGCTTTGCCAACGATGGTGGTGGTGGCCGAATATGAAAATCCGCTGCTGGATCTTTACGGCCTTGAGTTTGCTTGGCGCTTAGCCCAATCGCAAGGCCATGCACCACGATTCCTGCAAATACCTAGTCACAACCACATGTCCATCATGGCCCACTTCAACAGCGGGGAAGAAATTTTGGGCCATCAGATGTTGATTTTCTTTAAGGCCGCGACTGCCCCCTGAAACACTGCGTACTCAGCCTCTCGGGCGTGGGTGATGTTGATCGCATGACAAAATGAAATTCATTTGCGACGGGGCTTAGCCGTCATCTAGGAGTTCATTTTGAAGATATGTGTGCTGGGCGCTGGTGCCTTGGGTTGTGCGATGGGTGGCGTCCTGACTGAGGCTGGTCATGAAGTTTGGCTGATCAATCGCAACGCGGCGCAAGTCGATGCCATGACGCAGCGCGGCTTGATGCTGCGCACCGACGGTGTTGACCGGACGGTGCTGGTTCGCGCTGCCACGTCGGCGGCTGGCGTTGACAGCGCCAGCGGCCCGGCCGATCTGCTGATCGTGCTGGTCAAATCCTTTCACACTGAAGAAGCTATGCGCTCGGCGGTTTCACTGGTGGGGCCGCAGACGGTGGTGCTGTCGCTGCAAAACGGTTTGGGCCATGAGGACGTGCTGGCCGAGATTGTTGGCCGTGACAAGCTGCTGGCGGGCAAAACGTATGTGGGCGGGACGCAACTCGCGCCGGGTCATGTCATTGCAGGAATGCGTGGCAAACTGACCGTGATCGGCGAACTGGACGGTACGCTCAGTGCGCGGGCCGAGGCCATTGCCGAGGTCTTCAACGCGGCGGGGCTGGACACCACGGTGAGCGACAACATCATGGGCACGATCTGGGACAAGCTGCTGGTGAATGTGGCCACTGGCGCGCTCAGCGGCATCACGCGTCTGCCTTATGGTGAGTTGTATCAAGTGCCTGAGTTGGAGGCCTGTGCCGTGGTCGCAGTGACCGAGGCGATGGCGGTGGCGCGCGCGTGCGGTGTGCGCCTGAGCATCACGGAGCCGGTGGATGCTTGGCGCAGGGCCGGTGCCGGTTTACCGTTCGAGTTCAAGCCCTCGATGTTGCAGAGCTTGGAAAAGGGTTCGATCACCGAGATCGATTACATCAATGGCGCGGTGGTGCAGCAGGGGGCACGCTACGGTATTCCGACGCCGGTGAACCAGACCTTGGTAGCGGCCATCAAAGGCATCGAAAAAAGCTTACTGCGCTGAATTTGACGCATGGGCAGCGATTCCGCGTCCTATACTTCGCGAATGAACGAACCAGTACATTCGTCGCTGAAAACGCCTTCGCGTGCGACCAAGCCATCGGCCAAGGCGGCGGCCCGTACCACGACGCGCACCAACGATCCGGCCCGTACCATGGCCGGTATTCTGGAAGTGGCGACCGCCGAGTTTGCAAGCAAGGGATTGAGCGGCGGGCGCATCGACGAGATTGCGGCCGCCACCAGCACCAGCAAGCGGATGATCTATTACTACTTCGGCAGCAAGGAAGGCCTGTATTTGGCCGTGCTGGAAGAAGCCTATCGACGCATGCGCAGCATCGAGGCCGAGCTGCATTTGGGCGATTTGTCGCCTGAGCTAGCCTTGCGCCGACTGGTGGAGTTCACCTTCGATCATCATTTTGGAAACCAGGATTACATCCGCTTGGTGATGTCTGAAAACATCCAGCGCGGCGAGTATCTGGCGCAGAGCAAGATCATTCAAGAGCTCAATGTCACGGCCATTCAAGCGATTCGGCAACTCTATGATCGGGGCGTGGCCGATGGCGTGTTTCGGACGGGGCTGGACCCGATCGACATCCATGCGTCGATTTCTGCGCTGACTTTTTTCAACGTCTCGAACCAACACACCTTCGGCTTGATCTTCAAGCACGATGCCGCCGCTGCCGCAGCGCAGGCCGTGCGACGAAGCAACATCGTCGAGATGATCGTTCGCTTCGTGCGGCGCTGAACCTGTTGAGGCACTAGGGTTTGCCCTATTTGTTAAGAACTAACAAGTTCGTACATTATGGGCTGAACAAATAAACCGGAGACAAACCGTGCTTAAAAAAACCATAGATCTTTATTGCCAAGCGTTGAGTTACCTGATCGCTGCTGCCTTGGCGCTGATGGTGGTGCTGGTGTTTGGCAACGTCTTCATGCGCTACGCCTTCAACTCGGGTTTCACATTGTCTGAAGAGCTGTCGCGCTGGTTGTTCGTTTGGGTGACCTTCATGGGCGCGGTGGTGGCCTTGCGCAGCAAGGCACATCTAGGGACCGACATGCTGGTCGGCAAACTGGGACCTGTCGGCAAAAAAATCTGCATGGGCTTGTCGCTGCTGCTGATGCTGTATTGCCTGTGGCTGCTGTTCAAGGGCGCTTACGAGCAGACGGTCATCAACCTGACCTCCACCAGCGCTGTGATGGAGGTGTCGATGGCCTGGTTCTATGCCTCGGGCATGGTGTTTTCTGTGCTCGGTGCGCCCATCATCTTGAATGACCTGTGGCGCTTGTTGACAGGTCAGATTGACGCTGATCAGTTGGTGCTGATTCAGGAATCCGAAGAAGCGCCGCATGCAGATGCCAGCGCCAATCGTTGAACACGGCACGCCTTAACAAACAAATCAAAAAATAAACCGGGGTCAGACATGACGATTGCCATTTTCTTGGGCTCCTTGCTCGCCGCCATGGCGCTGGGCGTGCCGATTGCTTTTTCATTGCTATTGTGCGGTGCCGCGCTGATGCTGCACATGGACATGTTTGATGCCCAAATCCTGGCGCAAAACGTCATGGAAGGGGCCAACAGCTTCCCTTTGTTAGCGGTTCCGTTCTTCATGCTGGCCGGAGAGATCATGAACGCTGGCGGCTTGTCGCGCCGAATCGTGAACTTTGCCATGGCCTTGGTCGGCCACGTGCGTGGGGGCTTGGGTTATGTGACCATCGTCGCTGCCGTTATCATGGCGTCGCTGTCGGGATCGGCCGTAGCCGATGCGGCGGCCTTAACCGCTTTGCTGCTGCCGATGATGATCGCCGCCGGTCATGACCGCGGCCGCTCAGCGGGCTTGATTGCGTCAGCTGGCATCATTGCCCCGATCATTCCGCCCAGCATCGGTTTCGTGATTTTTGGTGTGGCCGCCAATGTGTCAATTTCCAAGCTGTTCATGGCCGGCATCTTCCCGGGCATCTGGCTGGCGCTGTCGCTGGTCGCCACGTGGTGGTGGCTGGTGCGCAAAGAGGCCATCACACCGCCACCGCGTAAATCATTCGCCGAAGTGCTCGAAGCCATGCGACTGGCGACGTGGGCGCTGGTGTTGCCTTTTATCATCGTCTTCGGCCTGAAGTTCGGCGTTTTCACGCCGACAGAGGCTGCGGTGGTAGCGGCTGTCTACGCCTTGTTCATCTCGGTGTTTGTTTACCGCGAACTGAACTTCAAGAAACTGGTGCCCTTGTTTGTGTCGGCTGCGGTCACATGCTCCGTGGTGATGTTTTTGGTGGCTGCTGCAATGGTCTCGGCTTGGTTGATCACGGTGGCCAATTTGCCGGCGCAAGTGGTTGAGTTGATGCAGCCTTTGCTGGACAGCCCCAAGCTCTTGATGCTGGCGATCATGGTGCTGACCATGGTGGTGGGCACGGCGTTGGACATGACGCCGACGATTCTGCTGTTGACGCCAGTGCTGATGCCCGTGGTCAAAGCGGCCGGCATTGACCCGGTTTATTTTGGCGTGCTGTTCATCATCAACAATGCCATTGGCCTCATCACGCCGCCGGTTGGAACGGTGCTGAATGCGGTGGCGGGCGTCGGGAAAATGGGCATGGACGAAGTCACCAAGGGCGTGATCCCGTTCATGATCGCCCAGTTCGCCGCGATGTTCTTGATGATCGCCTTTCCTCAATTGATCATGGTGCCGGCGCGCTGGTTCTATTGATTGTCAGGTGTTGTCGTCTGTCCGGGTACGCCAGACGACAAATCTCCAGATGTTTGCGTACGACCGATCAACAACCCTATTTGGAGACAATTTCATGAAACGTGTATTCCTCAAAACCGTGATTGCTTCGGTCGTGCTGGCAGCTGCCGGTGTCGCTTCTGCGCAAGACAAAACCATCAAGTTCGCGACGCAAAATCCGAAAGGTCACCCGATCGTGGTCGGCATGGAAAAGTTCGCTGAAATCGTGCAAGCCAAGACCGGCGGCAAGATCAAGGTCAACCTGTTCCCGGGTGGCGTTTTGGGTAGTGACCAGGCCAATGTGTCTGCCTTGCAAGGCGGCTCGGTCGAGATGCTTTCGCTGAACTCCGGCATTCTGGCCAGCCAAGTGAAAGATTTTGGCGTGTTCGACTTCCCGTTCTTGTTTGCCAGTGAGAAAGAGGCCGATGCCGTCGTCGATGGTCCTTTCGGAAAAAAAATGCATGACAAGCTGCAAGAAAAAGGCATGGTTGGCTTGGGCTACTACGAGCTGGGCTTTCGCAGCATCACCAACAGCAAGCGCGCCATCAACAAGGTCGCTGACTTAGAGGGTTTGAAACTGCGCGTGATTCCGAACCCGGTCAATGTCGACTGGGTCAAGGCCGTGGGCGCAAACCCGACACCGCTGCCATTTCCTGAGGTGTATGCCGCTTTAGAGCAAAAAGCCATTGACGGTCAAGAGAACCCGATCACCGTGATCAACGCCAACAAGTTCTACGAAGTTCAAAAATTCGTGGCGTTGACCAACCACCAGTACAACCCACAGTCGGTGATCATGAGCAAGAAATTCTGGGATAGCTTGAGCGCTGCTGAGAGGACCATCGTGCAAGATGCCATGACCGAGTCTGTCAAGGTTCAGCGTGCTGCCGCCCGTGGTCAAGTGGCCGGTGCTTTGGCGAACATGAAGTCAAACGGCATGACCGTGACGGAGTTGCCAGCCGCTGAAATGACGATTTTGCGCGACAAGATGAAGCCGGTGATCGCTAAACATGGTGAGCCAATTGCCGCTACTGTGGCTGAACTGCAAGCGGAGTTAAACAAACTGCGCAAGTAACTGACTTCCGCCACGTCGAAAGTCGTGGCGGTTAACAGCTCGCATTTAAATTTTTACACATGACCCCAACTCGAATCGCCGTGGCCGGTGCCGGCTACATCGGTCAGGCTCACATAGGCGTGGCCCTGAATAGTCCGAGTTGCGTGTTATCTGCGATCGTTGACCCTTCACCGTCGGCAGTGGCGTTGGCTGCACAAGCCGGCGTGCCTTGGTTCAAAAGTATTGACGAGTTGCTCGCCAACGATCGCCCTGATGGGCTGGTGTTAGCGACCCCGAATCAGTTGCATGTGCCCCAGGCGCTGCAATGCATCGATGCCGGCCTGCCCATCTTGCTCGAAAAGCCGATCTCCACCAGCGTGGCAGAAGGCGAGCAGTTGGTCCGCGTGGTGGAGGCCACCGGCGCCCGTGTTTTGATTGGCCACCATCGCGCTCACAGTCCGATCATGGCGAAGGCGCGTGAAGTGCTGGCGTCCGGAAAGCTCGGCCAACTCGTGGCAGTCATGGGCAGCGCGACTTTTTTCAAGCCCGACGCGTATTACGCGGATGCCCCATGGCGGCGTGAATTCGGCGGCGGGCCGATCTTGTTGAACATGATCCACGAAGTGCATAACCTGCGCATGTTGTGCGGCGAAATTGTGGCGGTGCAGGCCTTTGCTTCGCACGCGACACGCGGCTTTCCGGTCGAAGACACGGTCGCCATCAACCTGCGTTTTGCCAGCGGCGTGCTCGGCACGTTCTTGTTGTCTGACACTGCCGCTTGTGCTCGCAGTTGGGAACAGACCAGCCAGGAAAACAAAGCCTACACCACGTACGAAGACGAAGATTGCTACGTCATCACCGGTACCAACGGCAGCTTGTCGGTGCCGACCATGCGCCTGAAAACTTACCCCCGACCCGAAGACCGTTCGTGGTGGAAAGCGTTTGAAGTGGGCGTCGTGGGCATGGTGCGCGATGACCCACTGAAGCACCAGATGGAACACTTTGGTCAAGTCGTGCGCGGCGAGTCTTTGCCATTGGTCAGCGCGCGCGACGGCCTGCTGAACTTGCGCGTCACCGAAGCCATTGTTGAAGCGGCGCGCACGGGCAGCACGGTTAACCTCGGCGCTGCATGACGCCTCGTATCAGCAACACATCCCATTCTCTCCAAAAGGAAAACCAATGAAAATTCTTATGCTGCACGGCATCAACCACAACATGTTCGGCAAACGCGATCCGGCTCAGTACGGCACCATCACGTTGGACGAAATCAATGCATCGCTCGCAGTTTTGGGTCAAGAACTCGGTGCCACGATCGAGGCCTACCAGACCAACAGCGAAGGCGACATGTGCGAGCGCATTCACCAGGGCTATGCCGAGGGCGTCGACGCCGTACTGATCAATGCCGGTGCCTGGACGCATTACAGCTACGGCATTCGTGACGCGCTAGCGATCCTGACCTGCCCAATCGTCGAGCTGCACATGTCCAACATCCATGCCCGTGAAGCCTTCCGCCATGTCTCGGTCTTCGCTGAAATCGTCAAAGGTCAGATCTGCGGCTTCGGCGTTGACAGCTATTTGCTCGCTTTGCGCGCGGCCGTCTCGGCTGTTCAAGCGTCCAAGTAAATCGCATCCCTTTTCCCTGCTTCTCCATTGCCTCACATGCTCATCAACGGCCACACCGAAATCATCCCTCACATTGGTTTTCCGACGCACGCTTTCAAGGCGCCGATGATCTACAACCCCTACTTTGAACAGCAGGGGATCAATGCGCTGGTGGTGCCGATGGGGTGCCGGGTGGGGGACTACCCGACCTTTTTGCGCTCAGTGTTCAAGCTCAGTAACATCCGTGGCGCATTGATCACCATGCCGCACAAGGTCACGACCATCGAGCTGGTGGATGAACTGTCGCCAGCGGCGGCGATTGCCGGCGCTTGCAACGCGGTGCGGCTCGGTCCTGACGGGCAGTTGCAGGGTGACATGTTTGACGGCGAGGGCTTTGTGCGCGGCGTGCTGCGCAAGGGCTTCATGCTGCAAGGTGCCACCGTGATGGTGGTCGGTTCCGGCGGTGTGGGTTCGGCGATTGCCGCGTCGCTGGCGGCTGCTGGCATCGCCGCCATCAGTTTGTATGACGTCAACATGACATCTGCCGAAGCACTCGGTGACCGTTTGAAAACGCATTACCCTGCGCTGCAAGTACGCACTGGCAGCAACGACCCGTCAGGGCACGACTTGGTGGCCAACGCCACGCCAATGGGTATGAATGAGGGTGATGCCTTGCCAATGGATGTGGCGCGCATTGCGCCGTCGACGTTTGTGGGCGAAGTCGTCATGCGAACCGAAATGACGGCTTTTTTGAGTGCCGCCCAAGCCCGTGGCTGTCCTGTGCAGATAGGCACCGACATGCTTTATGAACAGATTCCAGCGTACCTGGAATATTTTGGTCTGCCGAGCACCACGCCCGACGTTTTGCGCGCGGTGGCCCGACTTAGTTACTCAGCAGTTTAAGTAGCGTGAACCACGGGGCGTCGAATGGAAGGGTTTGACCCGATGTAATCGGAGTGCCAGTCGGCTTGATTCCATCCGAAATTGCACATAATCGCGCATGGCCAAACTCAAGCAACTCGAATCTTTCGTCTCCGTGGCCACCCGTGGCAGCCTGACGGCGGCAGCCAAAGCCGAGGGCGTCGCGCCCGCCATCATGGGTCGGCGGCTCGATGCGCTGGAAAGCCGGCTTGGCGTCAAGTTGCTGGTGCGCACCACGCGTCGCATCAGCTTGACGCATGAAGGCAGTGCTTTTTTAGAGGACTGTCAGCGCCTGCTGATTGATGTGGCGAATGCCGAAGCCAGCGTCTCGGCCGGCGGCGTCAAGGCCAGTGGCCATCTGCGGATCACCGCCCCGGCGGGCTTTGGGCGTCGCCATGTGGCGCCCCTGGTGACGCGCTTTCGGGAGCAACATGCCGATGTCACCATCTCGCTCAACCTGAGCGACCGCGTCGTCGACTTGGCCGGCGAGGGCTTTGATTGCGCTATAAGGGTCGGCGACATGCCGGACTCGTCCCTGGTGAGTGTGCGCATGGCCGACAACCGGCGCTTGTGTGTGGCTACGCCCGACTATCTGCGGCGCCACGGGACGCCGCAGCAGCCGTCTGAGTTGGCGCGCTTTGACTGCCTGACGCTGTCCAGCGATGCCTCGCAAACGCGCGGTTGGGCTTTTCGCATCAATGGCGAATTGCAGCACCTCAAACCCGGCGGTCCGCTGGATTGCTCCGATGGGCAAGTGCTGCACGACTGGTGCTTGGCCGGTTATGGGATTGCCTGGCGCAGCACTTGGGAGGTAGAGGCAGAGATTGCGGCGGGCCGGCTGGTGGCCGTGCTGCAAGACTATGACGCGCCGGCCAACGGTATTTTTGCCGTGTTTCCACAGCGCAAACACTTACCGCTGCGGGTCCGGCTGTGGATCGACTTCCTGAAGCACAGCTATGGACAGCCGGAGTTCTGGGCTGCGCCAAGGCCTGAGCCGCGATAAATACATCCCAAAGTTTTATCGTTCGGGGTTCTAGCCTCCTGTCCTACAGCTATTTTAAGTATCTGTTGGTAAAGTGCTCTCTTCGCCAGTTTTTCTTCGGCATTGAGTCTTATTTTTTTAAAACTCAGTCTGCTGACGCCGAACTGCCGCGTCCCGGCCGGCTGCCGTTTCGCTTTTATTCGTCGCCCTGCCACGGGACTCAAGGAGCTGAATTGCAAAAAACCATACTCGCCACTGATCTAGATGGCACCTTTTTGGGTGGCTCAGACGCGCAGCGCGCCGAGCTGTACGACTGGATCAACGCGCGCCGCGACGAGATCGTGCTGATCTACGCCAGCGGCCGCAGCTTGACGGCCATGCAGGACGTTTTGACCGGTTTGCCCCTTCATCCGGATCACATCATTGCCGACGTCGGCACCAGTTTTTACACCGGCCCGCAGTACCTGCCGCATGACGGCATGGAGGCTTGGTTGGATGACTGCTGGGCGACAGACGCTAGAGAGCGGATTCACGCCGTGCTACAGAACCACCCCCATCTGAAAGCCCAGTCGCACATCGAAGGTCGACGCATTTCTTGCCTTTACACCGATGAGGCGCTGGCCCTGGCAGCGCGCGAGGCAGTCAAGCCACTGGGCTTTGATGTGCTGCTGTCCGACAACCAATATTTCGATGTCTTGCCACGCGGCGTGCAAAAGGGCCCGACCCTGCTGCGCACCTTGCAGGCACTGAATCTGCCGCCTGAGCGCACGCTGGTGGCCGGCGACACCTTGAACGATTTGTCGCTGTTTCAGACCGGTCTGGCCGGCGTTGCTGTGGCCAACCGTGAGCCTTTATTGAGTGCTGCGATTGCCGACTTGTCCCATGTGCATCAGAGCGAGCTGGAGGGCGCCGCTGGCGTGCTTGAAGCCTTGCGCCGCTTTCATTGAAAGGTCTCAATATGAACACCCAACTGGTCGTCGTCTATCACCGCCAACCCTACGAAGAGGTCATCGAAAACGGCAAGCCCGTATTGCGAGAGCCGCGCAGCCCGAACGGCATCATCCCGTCGATCAAGGGCTTTTTCAGCCAGGTCGACAAGGCCGTCTGGGTTGCCTGGAAAAAAGCGCCGATCGGCAAAAAAGGCAAGTTCGAGCGCCGCATCACCATGAAGGAAAGCAGCGGTGACTATGACGTCGTGCGCCTGCCGCTGAATGCCGTCCAGATCAGTCAGTTCTACCATGTGGTGTCGAAAGAAGCGCTGTGGCCGGTGCTCAACTCCTTCCCTTGGCTGTACTCGACAGAAAATACCGATTGGGCGATGTTCAGAGAGGTCAACCGGCTGTTTGCAGAGGCCGCCTGTGAGCAGGCGGCGCAGGGTGCGGTGGTCTGGATCCATGACTACAACTTGTGGCTGGTGCCCAAGTTTGTGCGCCAGATGAGGCCCGATTTGAAGATTGCCTTCATGCACCACACGCCATTTCCCGGTCCCGATGTCTTCAACATCATGCCGTGGCGTGACGAGATTTTGGGCAGCTTGCTGGATTGCGACATGATCGGTTTCCATGTGGCCCGTTACAGCCAGAACTTTTGCGCCGTGGCCCAAGGCCTGCGAAGCGGCATCACCCGACACGAAGAGCCGGTGCCTGAGGCGATTCGCACCAGCGGTCAGGGCATGTCCGAGCCGGTGGTGACCAGCAGCCTGGAGTACGAGGGGCGCACCATTCTGATTGACACTTGGCCGATTGGCACCACGCCGGGTCGGATCATCGATGCCGTAGAGTCCGAAGCCGGCTTGGCCTGTACCGACAAAATGCGCAGCGACCTGAGCTCCGAAATTGTGATTGTCTCGGTCAGTCGGGTGGACTACGCCAAGGGCACGCATCAGCAGCTCGAGGCTTTTGACCGCCTGCTGCG
>CANFJF010000083.1 GCA_947447355.1 Comamonadaceae bacterium | reverse complement strand
GTGGTGCTATTTCGGCCATCACGGACACCAGCGCTGACGAGAATCCCAGTTTTTCGCCTAACAGCCGTTTGGTTTTATACGCGACGCAACAGCAAGGCCGAGAAGCTTTGATGACCAGTACGCTTGATGGAAAAATCAAGGCCCGATTGTCGGGTGCCAGTGGTGATATCCGCGAGCCAGACTGGGGTCCGTTCCAGCGTTGATTTTTTCTTTTTTTCTTTCGGTTTGTTTTTTCACGAGGTCTCCATGAAACGTATTCTTTCTGCCCTGTCTGTACTCACTCTTTCTCTTGTCTTGGTGGCTTGCGGGTCCAGTGTCAAACTGAGCGATGTTCCCGTTGAAGACCGCAGCGCGGGTGCTGTTGGCACGGGCGGTGCAGCCGGTGGCGATAACGGGGCTTCCGGGCGGGCTGTGGCCCCAGTTGAAATCAACACCACCAACACCACAGCGGCTGGCCCAGTGGGTGCGGCCCGCGTCTTTTACTTCGATTACGACAGCTTCACCATCAAACCAGAGTTCCAAGGTGCGATTGAAATGCATGCCCGTTTTTTGACGACGAACAAAAACCGCAAGATTGCTATTGAAGGTCACACCGATGAGCGCGGTGGCCGCGAGTACAACTTGGCACTTGGCCAAAAACGCTCTGAAGCCGTTCGCCGTTCTTTGGCTTTGCTGGGTGTCGCTGAGACCCAAGTTGAAGCCGTGAGTTTTGGTAAAGAAAAGCCAGCCATGACCGGTGATACGGAAGAAGCCTTCGCCAAAAACCGTCGCGCTGAAATCAATTACCGATGAAGCCGGGGACTTTCGCTGTGAGGTCTGCCTTGACAGTGCGTTGCCGGGGCATCTTTTTGGCCGTTGTCTTGCTGTCGATGGGGGCTGCACAAGCAGCCTTGTTTGAAGACGACGAAGCTCGAAAAGCCATTCTTGACATGCGCCAGAAGGTCGAAGCGATGCAACTTCGAAGTGTGGATGATTTGCGCAAGGTGAATGAAGAAAATGTGCAACTCACTGCACAGATACAACAACTTCGCCGCAGCCTTTTAGACCTGTCCACTCAAATTGAAAATTCTCGCGGTGAGTTAGCCCGAATGCGCGGTCAGGACGAGCAGTTTGCCCGTGAGTTGTCCGAAGTTCAAATGCGGCAAAAAGACTTGTTGCAGACGATGGAAGACCGGCTCAGAAAATTCGAGCCTAGCAAGGTTCGAGTCGATGGACTTGAGTTTGTAGCCGACCCCGCTGAGGTGCGTGATTTTGAGGCTGCGTTGGCAACCTTGCGCAAGGGTGAATTCGCCCAAGCGCAAGCATCTTTCGCAGACTTCAACAGGCGCTACCCCAGCAGTGGCTACAACCCATCGGCTTTGTTTTGGCTCGGCAATGCACAGTACGCCCAACGCAACTACAAAGAGGCTGTCGTCAACTTCCGCGCACTCATGGTTGCGGCACCTGCCCACCTGCGCGCGCCAGAGGCCTTGCTGTCAATCGCCAACTGTCAAGTTGAATTGAAAGAGGTCAAAGGTGCCCGCGCTACGATTGATGAGCTCGTCAAAACCTATCCGCAGTCTGAGGCTGCGAAGGTGGGCAAAGAGCGTCTTACAAAACTCAAGTAACTGCGGTAAAAGTGGTAACGGCTATGGACATCACGGCTCTTCAATCCCTCAATAGCCAAATCCTCTGGGCTTCTTTTGCCTTGTCGGCTATCTTTGGCGTCATTGCGCAGCGCACCCACTTTTGCACCATGGGTGCGGTCAGTGACATTTTGACGATGGGGGATTGGACACGCATGCGAATGTGGGGTTTGGCAGCCGGTGTCGCCTTGATTGGTTTTGCCAGTTTGGCCGCAGCAGGGCTGATTGACCCCACCAAAACACTTTATGTTGCGAACCGATTTATTTGGCTGTCCGCGTTGGTGGGTGGCTTGATGTTCGGTTTTGGCATGGTGTTGGCCTCAGGCTGCGGGAGCAAAACCCTAGTGCGTGTGGGTGCAGGCAACTTAAAGTCACTGGTTGTTTTTATTGTCATGGGCTTGGCCGCTTTTGCAACGCTCAAGGGCATCACGGCGGTGCTGCGGGTTAATACGGTCGACAGCGTGGCGATTGATTTTTCAGCATCCGCCACATTGGGCCAGTGGCTTGCGAATGCTACTGGCTTTGCGCCTGCTTCAACCGCTGTGACGTTGGGACTTGCACTCGGACTGAGCTTCATGGTGTGGGCGCTGGCGGGACGAGATTTTCTTCGCTTCGACAATTTGCTTGCGGGACTCGGCGTCGGCGCCATCATCACGGCACTGTGGTGGGTGAGCGGCAGTTTTGGTTTTGTGCCCGAACATCCCGAGACCTTGGAGGCTGTATTTTTGGCCACGAACTCCGGTCGCGCAGAGGCCATGAGCTTTGTATCGCCGGTGGCCTACACGCTGGATTGGTTGATGTTCTTCAGTGACAAAAGCAAGGTGTTGACCTTGGGAATCGTTTCTGTTGTCGGTGTTGTTGTGGGCTCTGCCATCTACTCATTGGCCACAGGTACGTTCCGCTGGGAAGGCTTCGGCGGCACCGAAGACACTGCCAACCATCTTACCGGTGCCACGCTCATGGGTATCGGTGGCGTGGCCGCAATGGGTTGCACCATCGGTCAGGGTCTGTCTGGTATTTCAACCTTGAGTGCTACCAGCTTTGTCGCCCTGGCGGCCATATTGCTCGGTGCTGTTGCCGGACTGAAATACCAGATCTGGCGCCTTGAGCGCACCCTTTAGTGTCTGAGTTTTTTCCGCTTGATGCCTCTGAACCGGCTGATCTGGAACGACGCTTTGGTGGACTCGCGAGACTGTACGGTCAGGTAGGCGCACAACGCATTCGACAAGCCCACGCTGTGGTGGTGGGCTTGGGCGGTGTCGGCTCATGGGCCGCAGAAGCACTTGCCCGCAGCGGCGTGGCCAAACTCACGCTGATTGATCTAGACCATATTTCTGAGTCCAACATCAACCGCCAACTCCACGCTTTGGACAACACGCTTGGGCAGTCCAAAGTTGAAGCCATGCGCGAGCGCATTCGTTTGATCAACCCCAGTTGTGTCGTGACCTGCGTGGAAGAATTCGTTGATGCAGTCAACTGGCCGCATATCGCAGGGCTTGATTTACAGGACAACAGCGCGCCCGTGGCTGTGTTGGATGCTTGTGACCAAGTCAGGGCCAAAACAGCGATGGCTGCTTGGGCACTTCAGCACGGCGTCAATTTCATCACGGTCGGTGCTGCAGGCGGCAAGCGTCACGCGCATCGCGTTGACATCGACGACCTCTCGCTCACCACGCATGACCCTTTGTTGGCGCAATTGCGCTACCGTCTGCGTAAAGAGCAGGGCGCTGCACGCGTGGGCAAGATAGGCATTGCCAGCGTCTTCAGTCGCGAGTCCGTCGCGCAGCCCGACGCACGGTGCGAAGTGGATATCGCCAACGATGCTAACGACGGCAGCTTGAATTGCCACGGTTACGGCTCGGTGGTCAGCGTCACCTCGACCTTCGGTGTGTGTGCCGCAGGTTGGTTGCTCGATAAAATTGCTTCAGGCTTTCAAATCAAACCTAAAAGGACGCTATAATTTGAGGCTCAGCTGATTTAGACTAAATCTAGATTAGCTGAGAGTGAGAAGAATAAGTGGGACGTTAGCTCAGTTGGTAGAGCAGCGGACTTTTAATCCGTTTGTCGTGGGTTCGACCCCCGCACGTCCCACCACTAGATACAAAGCCTCGCTGTTATTAAGTTAGCAGCGAGGCTTTTCTCTTTGCGGTTCATGTAGCCGCCATGTAGCCTCCGGTACTGCATTTTTTACTTCGTTGTGGCCAGCCTTAGATGAAAAAACCCAGTGGGTTATTCTGGGTTTGTAAGTCGCTTCAGACTGCTGCTCTCAGGCCGCCTAGCTAAATGCATCTTCGGTTCCAACATGCTCATTATTTTCCCAGCTGAAACATGTGCACCAACTTCACGCCAACCAAAAAGACAGAGTGGGTCAAGACTCATTTCGGCGTCGAGCTACCCGCACAAGACTACCCACTAGAAGCCTTCCCAAGCTACCCGGCGCCCATCGTTGTTCAGAGTCACAGCACTGGCAGGATCGCATGTGGGCTAGCTAGGTTCGGTCTGATTCCGTCATGGGCAGAAGACGACAAGATCAGCCGGCACACCTACAACGCTCGATCTGAGACTGTTGCTGAAAAGCCAAGCTACAAAGCAGCATGGCGCAATCGCCAGTTCGGTCTGGTGTTCGTCGACAACTTCTACGAGCCTTGCTACGAAACAGGCAAGGCTGTCCGCGCGCAGATCAGACTTGAGTCTGGTGAGCCGTTTGCAATTGCTTGCCTATGGGACAGATGGAAGCAACCAGAGACTGGAGTCGTCGTCACAAGTTTCTCAATGCTCACGGTTAACGCTGACCAGCATCCTGTGATGAGGCGATTCCATCGAGATGGTGATGAGAAGCGAACGCCAGTTATCGTTTCAGAACCCAATTACTTGGACTGGCTGGGTGCGTCTGTTGAGCAAGCGGGGCAGTTGATCCACTTGCCGATGCCATCGGACCTAATGGCTGTTTGAGCGCAAAAAGTCGATGATCGATTTGCTGCAATATACTGGATGTAATTACAGTATTTGGATGGCCAACTTTTCAATTTCAGACGGGGATGCGGCGTCAACAATCCCTGGCTTTTCAATGAAACCTCCTCACACCGAATTCTCTGTTTTTGCCTTTGTTGACATTGAAACCACGGGCGGCAATTCCGAACGTGACCGAATCACCGAAATCGGTATCAAGACACTGGCTAATGGGCAAGAAACTGCATGGGAGTGTTTGCTAGATCCCCAAACCTTTATTCCTCAAAATATTCAGAGACTGACGGGCATCACGCCTGAAATGGTGGCGGGTCAACCCCCATTTGACGAACTCGCGCTTCAAATCAAAAGAGAGCTGGAAGGCAAGATCTTTGTCGCGCACAACGCCCGCTTTGACTATGGCTTCATCAAAGCCTCGTTCAAGCGCTTGGGCATGGATTTTCGGCCGAAGGTGCTGTGCACCGTCAAGCTCTCGCGACTGCTTTTCCCGCAGCAGGCTCGGCACAACCTAGACACCATCGTCGCTGTGCATGGGCTGACGGTCAGTGCGCGGCACAGGGCTTTGGGCGACGCCGATTTACTTGTCCAGTTTTGGCGTGTGTGTGAAAAAACTTTTGGCCAAGCGCGCTTGCTTGAAGCGGTGAATCAGTTGCTGGGCAGTGTCAGCCTGCCGCCCAACATCAGCCAATCTGTCATCGATGCGATTCCAGACACGCCGGGTTGTTATATTTTTTACGGTGCACACAACGCCCCTTTGTACATTGGCAAAAGCATTTCAATGCGCAGCCGAGTGATGAGTAATTTCCAAAGTGCGCTGACCGTACGCAAAGAAATGAAACTGTCCCAACAGGTTCATCACATCGAGTGGATCGAAACAAGCGGCGAATTGAGCGCTTTGATTTTGGAGGCCAAGCTTATCAAAGAGCGCATGCCCAGCGCGAACATCAAGCTTCGCCGCTCCAAAGACCTGTGCGCATGGCAATTGAGCCAAGAACCCTCGGGCCTTCAACGCCCCACACTCATCACGCACAAGCATTTACAACCTGGTTTTCAAGACAATTTGTACGGGCTTTTTAACAACAAGAAAGAAGCGCTGGGTTACTTGGCCGCCGTCGCCAAAAAGTACCAACTGTGTGAGGCCTTGCTGGGCCTGGAAAAAGTGGATGAGGGAAAACCTTGCTTTGGCTACCAAGTCAAACAATGCCAAGGCGCGTGCATTGGCAAAGTGTCTTTGGCGGTGCACAACCTGAAGTTGCAAACGGCCCTTCAGCTTTACAAAGTTCCGGTTTGGCCTTTTGAGGGGGCGGTGGCCATCAAGGACGGGCACAGCATGCTGGTGATCAACAAATGGTGTTATCTGGGCACCGCCAACGATCACGATGAGCTGGACGACATCGCTCAGTCTGAAGACTTTGACTTTGATCTCGATATTTACAAAGTCGTCAAAAAGGCCATGACTGGCTCTCATAAAACCAGTGTGCTGAAGCTTGCCAATCCCCGACGGGCGGCAGCCTCGTTTGACGCGATAGACTGATTTTTGATCACCATGCCCAAACCTGTTCGATCCCGTATCAAAGCTTGCGAAACCTGCAAAGCCGTGAGTTCAACTCTTTACCGGGTGGTGCAAGACGACACCGCTGCTTGGACCCTGATTTGCCGAGCATGCCGGACCCAAGTGGAGCGACACCCAAGCTACCGTTATGGCGGCACATGGAAGGCCGACAAGCGGCACTGATCGCCACTCCACGTCAAAGCAAGCCGCGACATCTCCCTGATTAGAGGCATAACGGCCCATTGGGGTAGAGTCCCTCCCACCATCTAAACAGAGTGCGGTCAAGTCCCCGTACCCCTCCCTTTTTCTTTCTTTTGACCTTTACGCTCTCCTTTGGCTGACCAAGACCTGACCCCCACCGCCCCTTGCGCTGTTCAACATGAATTACGCCATGTGCGTGCACTCATGCAACTTGAACAAAAGGAAGACCAAGCTCAGTTCAAACTCAAAAATGCCAGTGCCAGCATCAAGGAGCGCCGTCGGCGTGGCTTGACCTGGTACCCAGTCACCATTACCCAAGAAGACATTGGTTTTGGTGGCAAAGTGGTCTTGGAGCTAGAGCGCCCTGCGCATCGGCAAGACCTGCACTTGTTTCAGGTGGGCAAGACCGCTTGTGTGTTCAGCAATGCGCCCGGCTACTCAGGGCCTGACCGGCCCGTGCTGAGCGGCGTGGTGACCAGCGTGCGGCGCAACAAGCTGCTGCTGGCCACCACCAAAGAAGCGCTGCCCGACTGGGTGCAAGACGGCAGCACGCTGGGCATTGACCTGACGTTTGACGAGGTGAGCTACCGCGAGATGAACCAGGCCCTGAGCGCGGTCATGCTTGCACACGGCAACCGCTTGGCCGAACTGCGCGACGTGCTGCTGGGCGCGCGGCAGGCCAGCTTTCGCGAGCACAAAGCCGATGACCTGTTTTATCCCAGTGCGCTCAACGACTCGCAGCTGGTGGCTGTGCGCCATGTGATCTCGGCCCAAGACGTGGCCATCATCCACGGCCCGCCCGGGACGGGCAAGACCACCACGCTGGTGCAGGCCATTTTGGAAACCATCCGTCGCGAGCGGCGCGTGCTGGTGTGTGCCCCCTCCAACACGGCTGTGGACCTGCTGACTGAAAAGTTGGCCGAGCGCGGCGTCAACGTGATCCGCTTGGGCAACCCCAGCCGCGTGTCTGAGCTGCTGCTCAAGCACACCCTGGATGCCGGCGTGATGGCCCACGCCAGCTACGCCAAAATGCTCGCGATGCGCCAAACCGCTGAACAGCACAGAGACACTGCCAACGAACATGTCCGCCATTTTGGCTTTGAGGAGCGACAGCACCGCCAATGGCTCAGAGATGAAGCGCGCACGCTGCGCCAAGCCGCCGACGATTTAGAGCGCTTCATGACCGAGGACGTGCTCGAATCGGTGCAAGTCATCACCTGCACGCTGGTGGGTGCCAGCCACCGCCACATGCGCCACTTGAGCTTTGAGACCGTCTTTATTGACGAAGCCGCCCAGGCCTTGGAGCCTGGTTGCTGGATCCCGATTGCCAAGGGCCAGCGCCTGGTGTTGGCGGGCGATCATCACCAGCTACCGCCCACGGTGAAAAGCGAAAAAGCGGCCCGTGAAGGCTTGCGCGAAACCCTTTTTGAAAAATGCATCCAGCGGCAGCCGGAGACGGCCCGCATGCTCACAGTGCAATATCGCATGCACGCGCACATCATGGGGTTCAGCTCCGAGAAGTTCTATGGCGGCCAACTGGTGCCGCACGAAAGCGTGCGTCACGCCGGCTTGGAGGCCTACGACCTGCGTTTTGCACCCGACCTGCCTGTGGAATTCATTGACACGGCTGGCTGTGGCTTTCTGGAGGTCGCCATTCCCGAAAGCCGTTCAACGGCCAACCCCGAAGAAGCCCACTTGTTGCTGGAGCGCCTCGCGCAGCTGCTTGCGCCCTACGAGCCAGCAGAACACGATGAACACCGACACACCCCGCTGACCATTGGCGTGATTGCACCGTACCGCGCCCAAATCAATTATTTGAAAGACGCCATCGAAGACAGCGCCGTGCTCAACGACTTGCTGCTGCAACGCAGGCTCACCGTGGGCACCGTCGATTCGTTTCAGGGCCAAGAGCGAGACATCATTGCCATCACATTGACACGCAGCAACCGCCAAGGCGAGATCGGCTTCCTCTCCGACATCCGCCGCATGAACGTGGGCATGACCCGCGCACGGCGCAAGCTGTTGCTGGTGGGCGATTCGTCCACGCTTTGTTGTCATCCGTTTTTTGTGGACTTGTTGGCTTATGTGAAGCGCGTAGGGGGCTATTTCCAAATCGCAAGAGGTTGCGACAGTTTTATCAATGACATACATATCGCGCCTGAAGTTCAGTTCGAATATCCTGACTTGGCATTAGCCAAAAACAACTGAAAAATTGTCTTCCATTGGATTTGTTAAAAAGTGATCCCAACCAATCTAAAAAAATGAACGAAGCTAGTTACAAAATTTTATTTGTCTGTATTGGCAATATTTGTCGAAGTCCCACAGCAGAAGCTGTCTTTTACAAAAGGCTGGCGGATCGGAAGCTCTTGCACAAGGTCAAACTTGATTCGGCGGGAACACACAACTTTCACCCCGACGCGCCACCGGATGAGCGCAGCCAGGCGCACGCACGCAAACGAGGCTATGACCTGTCCCATTTAAGGGCTCGACCCGTTGTTGATAGTGACTTTGAGGAGTTCGATTTGCTGTTGACAATGGATTGGGACAACCGTGCCTTGCTGGAGGAAAGATGCCCAGCACAACATCTTCACAAGGTTCGGGGGTTGGCTGAATTTTTGCAAACATCGCAGGCCCCGGTCATACCGGACCCCTACTACGGTGGGTATCAGGGGTTTGATCACGTATTGGATTTGATAGAGGAAGCCAGCGATGGTCTGATGAAATTCATCCTCCAAAAGGCTCAGGCATGAAACCTATCAATTCAGCAGCCATCGAGTTGCGAGATTTGCAACTGAAAACAGACATTGGAACTTATGGCCCCGAGGACACCCGACCGGATGTGCACATACTGGATTTGACACTTGGGATTTCGGTCGATCAAGTCCTTATTGCGCAGGATGGCATGGCCCCGATGGCCACCCAAATTCCCCCGGGTATGGCCACTTCAAACTCCTCCACCTGAATTGATCGGGAACGGGGTTTAAGTCGGCGTCGTCGGCACCTGTTTGGCGGGACGCATACCGACCTTCCCCGAGTGGAGGTCATGGAGTGAATGTCTTGAAGCCGCACAAACAAACAACCATCTTGACCCTGCTGGGTCTGCGCAAGAGCCAGCGCGACATTGAGCGCATCACCGGCATCGACCGCAAGACCATCCGTTCTTACCAGCGCCAGCACGAGGCCGCGCAGTCAAATTCCCCCGGGGTGGCCGCCGATCCCCCTGAGCAAATTCCTCCACCCTGGCCACCGACTTTGCCTGCTCCAGCGGCGCTGAGTACTTCCCCGAGTACGTCAAAGTGCGAGGTGCACCGCGCCTTCATCGATGCCCAACTGCGTCTGGGCCGCAACGCCATGGCCATCTACCAAGATCTGGTGGACATCCACGGCTTTGACGGTGCCTACAACTCAGTCAAACGCTTCGCGGCTCAGTTGCGCCACAAAGAGCCCGAGCAGTTTGACCGCCTGTCCTTTCTGCCCGGCGAGGAGATGCAGGTCGACTACGGCGAAGGCGCGCCCACGCGCGTGCCCGGCACAGAGCGTTACCGCAAGCCGCGCCTGTTCGTGGCCACGCTGCGCTATTCGAGGCGCAGCTTTCGGCGCGTGGTCTGGAAGTCCGGCCAGCAAGTCTGGGCCGAGCTGCACGAGCAGGCCTGGCGCTACTTCGGCGGCAGCACCCGCTACGTGGTGCTCGACAACCTCAAGGAAGGCGTTCTCAAACCCGATTTGTACGAGCCCGAACTGAACCCTGTTTACGCCGCGACGCTGGAGCACTACGAGGTGGTGGCTGATCCGGCCCGGGTGCGTGACCCCAACCGCAAAGGCACGGTGGAGAACGCGATTGGCCACACCCAAGCCACCGCGCTCAAAGGCCGGCGCTTCGAAACCCTCGAAGAGCAGAACGCCTTTCTGGAACACTGGGAATCCAAGTGGGCGGCTTCCCGCATCCATGGCCGTGAACGCAGGCAGGTGCAGGCCATGTTTGAGGAAGAACGCCCCCATTTACAGCTGCTGCCCCTGACGGGCATGCAGTACTTCACCGAGGTCAAGCGTACCGTCTGTGATGACAGCTGCGTGCGAATCGACCACAGCAGTTACGCCGCGCGTCCGGCCACCATTGGCTCGAAGGTGCTGGTGCGTTTGTTCGAGCGGCGCATCGAGATCCGTGACTTGCGCAGCCAGCAGTTGCTGCGTACCCATGCGCGGGTGGACCGGCCCGGCAGTGTGGTGCTGCCCATGGCCGAGCGGGTCTTCAATCCTTCCCGCGAGACGCGCTTCATCCTCAGCCAAGCCCGCTCCATCGGGGCGCAAGCCCAGCGGCTGTGCGAAATGCTGTTTGCCATCGAAGGACGGGTCGGTCAGCGCAAGCTCTGGGGCATCGTCAACTTGGCCAAGCGTTACCCGAATCACTTCATCGATGCGGCCTGTGCGCAGGCCATGGAGCACGGCGTTCTCAGCTACGGCCACGTCAAGGCCGTCACTGAGAGATTGGTTACCGACGCGCTGGCGGCTTTGCAGCCTGCGGCCATGGCAGCACAGGCCCAGTCAACCTTGACCCAGCAGCACGAACTCATTCGCAGCGCGCAAGAGTACGGCGATCTGTTTGCCCACGCCGCCACCCCACAAGGACAGCAGCCATGAACATGATTGAGATTGAACGCGCGCTGCGCGAACTTCTCCTGTCGGGCATTGCCGACACGCTGAGCACGCGCGTGATGCAAGGGCAAGCGGCCCAGCAGCCCTTCTTAGAAACCTTCGCGGCGATGCTGCAAGATGAATTAGACAGGCGCCAATCGCGCCTGATCGAGCGCCGCTTTAAGCGCTGCGGACTTGACGAGAGGCTCACGCTGGTGGATTTCGATTGGCGATTCAACGCCAAGCTGCCGCGCAACGCTTGCTTCGAATTGCACACGCTCAAGTTCATCGCCGAGGGGGCTAATGCCCTGATCATCGGTAAACCCGGAACCGGCAAGAGCCATGTGGCCAAGGCGGTGGCCTATCAAGGCACGCTGCAGGGCTACGACGTGCGATACGTTGAAGCGGACACCGAGTTCGCGCGTTATGGCCTGGCCAGCAGCCAAGAGCAGGCTCAGTTGCTCAAGGGCTGGGTTGAGCCCGATCTGCTGGTGCTGGACGATCTGTTTCTGGCGCGGCGCATTGCCGATGTGAGTGCCGAGCTCTTGCAGGCCATCGTGCACCAGCGCTACAAGCTGCGCCGCTCGATCGTCATCACCTCGAACCGGGTGGTGCAGGACTGGGGCAAATACCTCGCCGACGCGACGATGGCCACCACGATTCTGGACCGGCTCATGCATCGCTGCGCGATGCTGGAGTTCGAGGGCAAGAGTTACCGACTCAAAGAAGCGGCCGCCCGCATCGCCGTGACCGGCGATTCGTCATAATCTAGACGTCCTCCCATGGAGGAGTTTGACTGGCCATAAGTGGGGGAATTTGAACTGGCCATCGGGGGGCATGGCGCACGTTTTTGACTATGACCCATTAATTTTAGAAATTGACCGCCTCGCAGCGGACGGTCACTACGAAACGCAGGAACGACTCATCACCCGCATTGCCGGTGCGTGTGCAGCCCACATTTCCATCCAGTACATGGTGATCAGCCTTAAAAAGTCACCTGTGCGGACGGGCAGCGGAACGCTCGGCGTTTGTCTGACGCTAGATGAAACTGCTACCGAGGCACTTCGGGCAGAGGCTAGGCTGATCGTTTCCAAATAACGAATAATGCTTGCTGCCATTAGTCGACATAGGGAGCCGTGACTGGTCGCTCCAGTAAACAATTAAGAGCGGTCTGTTTTGGGGTCGAAAGCAGCCACAGCTGAGTAATTGCTGCTGCGCGAGGATAAGGACGTTACGGAGGGCATTCGTGGAATTCTGGAAGCTCGTCGACAACTTCTACGAGCCTTGCTACGAAACAAGCAAAGCTGTCCGGACTCAGATAAGGCTCAAGTCTGAAGAGCCGTTTGCAATTGCTTGCCTATGGGATCGATGGAAGCAACCAGAGACTGAAGAAATCGTTACCAGTTTCTCGATGCTCACGATGAACGCTGATCAGCATCCAGTGATGAAGCGATTTCATCGTGATGGTGATGAGAAGCGAACGCCAGTCATCGTCCCAGAACCCAACTACATGGACTAGCTGGGTGCGTCTGTTGAGCAAGCGGAACAGATGATGCACATGTCATTGCCATCTGAACTAGTGGCGAATTGAATTTTCAAACTGCTGCACCCGCCACCAAAGTGCTCTGGCAGTCAGTCAAGCCAGCCCACCGATTGCTCTGCCGTTTACTCAGGTCACGGCGCCTTGATATTGCGCTCGCGGATTAGCTTGCCGTACATGTCGTAAGCGGATTTGATCTCGGCACCCAGGTTGAAGTCGGCAGCATCCGTACTGGGCCTTAGCATCAGACCTTCCATAAATTCGAGGGTCTTGGGCTGCTTGGAGATGTTGGCGATCTCAGTGGCAATACGGTTAGTAATTTCGGGTGCCAGTCCAGCCGGACCTTCGATCAGATACCAAGTTGGAGGAATGCTGTAAGTGGGTACCACCTCGTTGATGGCTGGTACGTCGGGGAAGTCCGCGGCGCGCTTTGTGTCGAGTACGGCCAACAGATTCACTTTTCCAGCTTTGCCGAGACTGGCGCCAAGCGTGCCATCAGCAAATGCGTCAATGCGCCCTGCTAGCAAATCCGCCACATACGCCGAGCCACCCTTGTAGGGGACATGGTTCAGTTTGATACCAGTCGCAGCCATCAAAGCCTCATAACGAAATTGCGGTGCACTGCCAACACCGGCCGAGGCGTAAGACAGCGTACTTGGCTGGGCCTTGGCCTTGTCGGTGAACTGCTGCATGGTTGTGACGCCTAGTGACTTGCTAGCGCCGAGAAAGGTGATCGGGTAGCCAAGCCGGGCGATGGGCGTGACATCTTTCAGTGTGTCGTACTGCAGTTTCTGCATGTGGGGCAGAGCCGCAACGGCAGTGATGATGGTGCCGAGCAAGGTATAGCCATCGGGCGCAGCACCAACCACTTTCATGGCGCCAATCGCACCGCCAGCACCGCCAACGTTCTCAACAATGATCTGCTGTCCCAGCGCTTGCGAAAGTCGGATTGCGAAAAACCGTTGCACGGCATCGGCGCTGGCACCTGCGTCAAAAGGGACAATGAGTCGGATCGGCCGCTTGGTGGGCCAATCGTCAGCCGCATGGCTCGACGTTGCCAAAACCATGGCCGCAACGGTTGTCATAACTGCCCGCATAAATTTCTTGCTTTGAATCATTTCTTGTCTCCTTAGTGTTTGGAAGTGCACGTGGCTATTAGGGCTCAGGGATTGGCTTTATTGACCGGGGTCTGAAAAATCGTAGAGTCGTGCCGGGTTGCTCACCAGCAGCTTGCGTAATGCAAGCGGGTCACCGAAGTGCGGCAGCAGGTTGACAAGATCGGCATCGTCGCTGATGGCATGGCGTGGATTAGGGTGTGGGAAGTCGGTCCCCCACAACACTCGCTCAGGTGTGACTCGCATCAAGGCTTGAGCGAAAGGCACGACGTCCATGAAGCTTCCCCCAGTTGCAGACACCCGGTCAGCGCCCGAGAGCTTGACCCAGCAGTTTGACTGGGTCGCCAGCGCCAGCAGTTGTTTAAACGCAGGCTGCTCTATGCCGCCTGCCGCATCAATCCGTCCCATGTGGTCAATCACCACGGGCACTGGCAATCCGCAAAGAAGTTCGCGCAGCTCTTCGATATCGGCAGCGTCGAGGTGGATCAACACGTGCCAACCCAGCGGCGCGATCCTGTCAACCATACGGCGGAACTCACCCATGTCAGGACGTGCCTTGAGGTGTTTGACAAAACCGAACCTGATGCCGCGGACGCCGCCTTCGTGCAGCGTCAATAGTTCAGCATCGCTGACATCT
>CANFJF010000082.1 GCA_947447355.1 Comamonadaceae bacterium | reverse complement strand
GGTGGTGAGTGCGGCTACTGGCGCAGTGGGCAGTGCCTATGCGGCATTGGCCAAGGCGCGCGGATGCCATGTGGTGGGTATTGCCGGTGGTCCTGACAAGTGCGACTACGCGGTGAAAGAGCTCGGCTTTGATGTCTGCATCGACTACAAACTCCACAAGGATGCCTTCTCGCTGTCCAAGTCATTGAAGGACGCCTGCCCCAAAGGTATCGATGGCTACTTTGAAAATGTCGGCGGCATGGTGCTCGATGCGGTGATGCTGCGCATGAACGCGTTTGGACGCATTGCCGTGTGCGGCATGATCGCCGGCTACGACGGCCAACCTCTGCCGATGAGCTACCCGGCGCTGATTCTCAGGAGTCGCTTGATGGTTCAGGGCTTCATTGTCTCTGAGCACATGGACGTCTGGCCTGCAGCCTTGAAAGAACTCGGCACGCTGGTCGCCGCCGGTAAACTGCATCCCCGCGAAAGCGTTGCGCAAGGGCTAGCGGCTGCGCCTGAAGCTTTCTTGGGATTGCTTCAAGGCAAAAACTTTGGCAAGCAAATCGTCAAGTTGATTTGATCCGCGGCACTTTATCGCAAACGGTTGGTTTCGGTCTCAATAACAGGCTGTCCCACAGTCTGCTCGACCCGGTCTTCCAACTCTCCGATGCAGGCAGCCAGCGTGTTGGTCGATTGCTCAATACGCAATTCAAGGTCTTCTTGCAAACGCGCTAAGCGCTCGTCCATGCGTAAGGTAGTTTCGGCTTCGCGGTCGGCCATGGCATGGCTTTCAGCCGCCAAGTACTGCTGAAGTTCATTGAAACGTGAGGTTTCGGCTTTGTCGGCCAGTTCTCGTTGTGCTTTTAGCTCTCGCGACATGCGCCGGTTTTCGATCAAATAGGCGCTTTTGGCGAAGCCACTCAAAAGCACAAAAATCAGCAGCGCAGCGCCCAGAATCATCAGCATGATCATCGCCAAAGGCGCTTGAACGCTGATGAAACCCAGGCTAAGCAAGCTGAGTCGGTTGAACTCTTCGAGATTCAGGGCTACAAAAGCCGTCGTCAAGACGATGCCCAATAGCAGCAAAATGGACCGTATGCGCATCTGAACTCCCATTAAAGCTACATCATACGCAGAGCTTGAGGAAAGGCCTGTGGGAGAATGCCCCATCATTTTTTCGCTCGCTACAAGACCCTCCTACATGCAGAAAATCATTCGGCAAATCGCCGCAGAAATCAGAGTTCAAGAGCAGCAAATTCGGGTTGCCGTAGAACTGCTTGACGGCGGTGCGACCGTGCCTTTTATTGCCCGCTACCGCAAGGAGGTCACGGGTGGTCTCGACGACATTCAGCTGCGTGAACTGGAAGCCCGGTTGGGGTATTTGAGAGAGCTGGAAGATCGCCGTGAAACGGTGCTCAAAAGCATCGAAGAGCAGGGCAAGTTGACCCCGGAGCTGCGCCGCGCGATAGAAGCCGCAGGCACCAAGCAAGACTTGGAAGACTTGTACTTGCCTTACAAACCGAGGCGCCGCACCAAGGGCCAGATTGCCCGGGAGTCGGGCATTGAGCCACTGGCCGATGCACTGTTTGCCGATCCGATGCTGGTGCCGCAAGACGTTGCTGTTCCGTACGTTAAAGCCGAAAAGAACGAGAGCGGTGACGACTTCACCACCGTCCAAGCGGTGCTGGACGGCGTGCGCGACATCTTGAGCGAGCGCTGGGCCGAAGACGCCCCGCTGGTGCAGTCGCTGCGTGCCTGGTTGTGGAGTGAAGGGCTGTTCGCCTCAAAGCTGGTGGCTGGCAAAGACGAAAACCATCCCGACAACGCCAAGTTTCGCGATTATTTTGCCTATGACGAACCGATCGGCCGCGTGCCGTCGCACCGGGCGCTGGCCGTTTTCCGCGGTCGTGGTTTGGAGATTCTGGATGCCAAGCTGGTCTTGCCCGAGCCGCCAGTGAGCGTCACCCCAATGGGTGCCAAGGCCGCACCGACAGTGTCGGTGGCAGAAGGCAAGATTGCGCTGCACTTGGGCTGGAGCCACAAAGCACGCCCGGCAGATGACTTGCTGCGCAAATGCGTGACTTGGACTTGGCGCGTCAAACTCAGTTTGTCGATTGAGCGGGACCTCTTCACGCGCCTGCGCGAAGACGCTGAAAAAGTCGCTATCAAGGTCTTTGCTGACAACCTCCGCGACCTGCTGCTGGCCGCACCGGCTGGCCCGCGCGTGGTGATGGGACTCGACCCGGGCATTCGCACTGGCGTCAAAGTCGCGGTGGTCGACGCTACCGGCAAATTGGTTGAAACCGCCACGGTGTTTCCGCACGAGCCGCGCAAAGATTGGGAGGGCTCGCTGCACACGTTGGCCAAGCTGAGCGAAAAGCATGGCGTCAATCTGATCGCCATCGGCAACGGCACGGCCAGCCGCGAAACCGACAAGCTGGCCGCCGATCTCATCAAGCGGATCACCCAACACGCTGAATCAACTGGAACGGCTTGGCCGATTGACAAAGTTGTGGTCAGCGAAGCCGGTGCGTCGGTCTATTCCGCCAGTGAATTTGCCTCCCAGGAAATGCCCGACGTCGATGTCAGTTTGCGCGGTGCCGCCAGCATTGCGCGGCGCTTGCAAGACCCGCTGGCCGAGTTGGTCAAGATCGACCCGAAATCCATCGGCGTGGGTCAGTACCAGCACGACGTGAACCAAAGCGAATTGGCGCGCAGCCTGGACACCGTGGTGGAAGACTGCGTCAACAGCGTTGGCGTTGACCTGAACACTGCCAGCGTGCCTTTGTTGGCGCGCGTCTCGGGTCTGAGCCAAACAGTGGCCAAGTCGGTCGTGCGCTGGCGTGATGCCAACGGCGCTTTCACCAGCCGCGCTGACCTATTGAAGGTCACAGGCTTGGGCGCCAAGACTTTTGAGCAGAGTGCCGGGTTTTTGCGTTTGCACGCCAGCAGCAATCCGCTGGACATGACCGGGGTTCACCCCGAAACCTACCCGGTTGTCGAAAAAATAATCGCACACACCGGCAAGCCGGTGGCGGAACTCATGGGCCGTGCTGAGATGCTCAAAACGCTGCGGCCTGAGCTGTTTGCCAATGAAAAGTTCGGTGTCATCACGGTCAAAGACATTTTGGCCGAGCTCGAAAAGCCGGGTCGTGACCCGCGTCCTGACTTCAAGGTGGCGCGCTTCAACGAGGGTGTCGAAGACATCAAAGACTTGGTTGAGGGAATGACACTGGAAGGCACCGTGAGCAACGTGGCGGCCTTCGGTGCGTTTGTCGACATCGGCGTGCATCAAGACGGCTTGGTGCATGTGAGCCAGCTCGCCAATAAGTTCGTCACCGACGCGCGTGAAGTCGTGAAAACGGGTGACATCGTCAAGGTCCGCGTGACCGAAATCGACGTCGCCCGTAAACGCATCGGCCTGACCATGAAGCTCGACGCAGCACCCACGCGGCGGGATGTCCCACGCGACAACAAGTTTGAAGGCGCTGCCCGTGGTGCGCGGATGCCCCAAGGCCAAAACTTGGCCAGTCGGAACGAGCCCGTCGGGCAGGGCAGTGCCATGGCGTCCGCTTTTGCCAAGCTGCAAGGCCTGAAGAAATAACAACGCCCTTCAAGCGCCCCTGTTGCATGTCAGCCCTTCAGCCCCAAGCCAAGCGCATTATTTTCGCGTGTTGCGCGCTGCTCATGGGGACTGCTTGCACGGATGGCTACCCAACAGATGACGCGCCCATTCTGAACCCCTTCAAGATGACCCAGAAACAGCGTTTGGTGGCAATGAACAAGATCGGCGATGATGCCGATTTAGAACGCAGCTGGCGCTACGAGCTCTTACCAGGTTGTGTCTTACGCATTGATGTCGACGGTGAGTTGAGGCCCAGCCCTGCGGTTGACATTGCGCTTTTGGGCGCGGCCATCCAGATCGCAAGAGACAGAGTCGACAACACCTTCAGCGTGGCTGTCGCGGAATCCGGTAACAGCACCCAAGTGCTTGCCCCTGTTCTGGAAAGCCAAAGCAGGGCGATGGCAAGCCGCACGCAATTGCTGCTCCGGGTGATTCAGCGCGGCTGCTCTGATGCGGCCGGTAAGACAGTTTCACCCCGCGCGGTATTTCCATGGCAGTCAGCACCATAATCAGAACCAACCACGAAACAATCCGAATCCTTTTTAATGACAGAGAGTCCTAACCCACATGGAACTTTTACTCGACCCCAATGTTTGGATCGCCTTTGCCATGCTGGCCGCCTTGGAAATCGTTCTAGGGATTGACAACATCATCTTTATTTCGATCCTGGTCGGTCGACTGCCAGCGCACATGCGTGACAAAGCACGCCGGCTCGGCCTCGGCTTTGCAATGGTCTCGCGTCTGCTGTTGTTGTTCACCCTGAGCTGGGTCATGGGCCTTACGGCTGACTTGTTCCGTGCCTTTGGCCAAGGCTTCAGTGGCCGCGATCTGGTGCTGTTGCTCGGTGGGCTGTTCCTGCTCTACAAGGCATCACATGAGATTTTCATCGAGGTCGAGGCCCGTGAACAACATGCGCCACCAGAGACCGATGCCGTTCTTCTCACGTCGACTGGAAAAAGAATGTTCTGGGGGATTATTGGACAGATTGCCATCATTGACATCGTCTTCTCGCTGGACTCTGTGATCACGGCTGTCGGTATGGTCGACGAGATCAGCATCATGGTCGCCGCTGTCGTCGCTTCGGTGGGGGTGATGCTGGTTGCGGCCAAACCAATTGGTGACTTTGTTGACAGTCATCCATCGGTCAAAGTACTGGCGCTGGCTTTTTTGATCATGGTCGGCATGGCTCTGACCGCCGAAGCGTTCGAACAACATGTCCCCAAAGGTTACATTTATGCCGCCATGGCTTTTTCACTTGCTGTGGAAGCGCTGAATATCCGCTCTCGGGCCAAACGCTTGTTGAAAGCGGGAAACACCAGCGCAAAGTCCTGAGCGCAAAGCAGCGGATTTCGATGCTGGCAGCCAAGCCGCCATGAGTGCATCGGGGCCTGCACCTGGTTTGTCGTGATGACTTTGGCTTCAGAGCCGGTTACATCGACGCTTGTAGCATATCCCGATAATCTTGCGCTGTGGCGATGCGTGGATTGGTCATATGGCAATGGTCAGCAAGAGCACCCTCAATGACCTGGTCGAACATGGCTGGCGTCACGCCCATGGCAGACAAACCACTGGGCAGTCCGAGGCGGGCGTTCATCTCTTGAATGGCTTGCGGAATTTCGGTGCTTGAGGACAAATTCATCGCTCGCGCCATGCGCTCAAGGCGCCGGTCTTTTTTCATAGATTCTGCCGCTGCATTGAAGCGCACCACGGCCGGTAAAAACATGGCGTTCAGCGTGCCGTGGTGCAGGCGCGGTTCGACACCCCCGAGGCTGTGGCTGAGCGAGTGCACACAGCCCAAGCCTTTTTGAAAAGCCATCGCACCTTGCATGGCCGCGCTCATCATGTTGAGCCGTGCGTCACGGTCTTGGCCAAAGTGTGTAGCGCGTTCAATGTTGGCCCAGCCACGCTCCAGGCCGTCGAGGCCAATGCCATCAGCCGGTGGGTTGAAAGACGGTGCCATGAATGTTTCCATGCAATGAGCGATGGCGTCCATGCCGGTGGCGGCGGTGAGTTGCGGTGGCAGACCGAGCGTGAGTTCAGGATCGCAAATGGCGGTCTTCGGCACGAGCGACCAAGCATGAAAACCCAGCTTCCGGTGGTCGTCGACGATGAGAATCGCACCGCGGGCAACTTCGCTGCCGGTGCCACTGGTGGTGGGCACGGCAATGATGGGGGCTACACGGTCAGTGATTTTGGCTGAACCCCCTTCGATGGTGGCATAAGTTTTGAGAGGTCCTTCGTGAGTGGCTGCGATCGCAACGCCTTTGGCGCAATCGATGGCGCTGCCGCCGCCGACAGCAATCAGCCCGTCACAATGACCTGATGCATAAATTTCTGCTGCCGCTCGGACCGCAGCTTCTGTAGGATTGGACGGTGTTTGATCAAAGACGCTCACCGGTAATCCCGCCAGCGCGTCCAGTGCTTTTTGCAACACACCAGCCGCTTTCACCCCTTGGTCGGTGACGATGAGTGGACGCTGAATACCCACGCGCTCGCACTCTTGGCGCAGCAGGCGGACTGCACCAAATTCAAATTGGACTTGGGTGACGTAATAAATGAAGGCCATGCGGGGTCGATTCCTTTTTGATGCGATTATTTCACCAGAGGCCGGATTGTGACGGCTGTTGCGATGTTGTATTTGGCACGCCAGCATAAAACCGATTAGTTCATTTTAAAACCAAGTAGTACCATCGGAGTCTTTCCAATTTAGACATGACCCTGAAAAACGGAAGTACCTGCGCGTTATGCAACGCTGGGCACTTAATCCCATGAAGCGCTTACCACCAGAACAGTTATTAACTCCCGCTATGCGTAGCGTTGTCTCTGCCATTGCCCGTGCAGGACGCCCACCTTTTTACAGCATGACACCACGTCAAGCCCGGGCAACCTACGAACTTGGCTCCGGCGTCCTTGAATTGCCTGCCAGAGCGTTGGCGCAAGTCCAAGATTTCAGCATCCCAGCGCGTGACGGTCATGCTTTGCCTGCGCGGCTCTACCTGCCACATGAAGTCCATCAAGCAGCGAAGCCTTGGCCCACTTTGTTGTATTTTCATGGCGGCGGCTTCACCATCGGTAGTATCGCCACCCACGACGTTTTATGCCGTGAGCTGAGCCATGCCGCCGACTGCGCAGTGGTCTCAGTGAGTTATCGACTTGCACCCGAAAACAAATTCCCCGCCGCAGCTGACGACGCTTGGGATGCGCTGAAGGGACTCGTCATGATGGCAGACACCTTGCGGCTGGATAGCAGTCGCTTGGCCGTTGGCGGGGATAGCGCCGGCGGTACATTGGCTGCAGTGTGCGCCGTTTTGGCGCGTGACGAAGGCCTGCCACTGGCGCTCCAGTTGCTTATTTACCCTGGCTGCGCCGCGCACCAAGATACCGGCTCTCACCAGACCTTCGGTCACGGTTTTTTATTAGACGAACCCAACATCACTTGGTTTTTTAACCAATACATCCGCACCCCGGCAGACCGCGATGACTGGCGCTTTGCACCGCTCAATGCGCCTGATGTGGATGGCGTCGCCCCAGCTTGGGTGGGCTTGGCTGAATGTGATCCGTTGATCGATGAAGGATTGCTTTACGCCGATAAATTGCGAGCGGCTGGCGTCCCGGTAAGTCTAGAAATTTACCGTGGCGTGACACACGAATTTATCAAAATGGGACGCGCCATTCCTGAAGCCTTGCAGGCTCAAGCGGATGCTGCGCTCGCTTTGCGCCAAGCTTTCGCTGCAGTTCAGTGAAACCAGTGTGGACCATTCCGGGCATTTCGTCTGGAGCCACAACATCCAATAATAAAAAAACGAGGAAAAAAGGGAAGTAGAACGTCATGACTGAGATCAGCACACTCAAACCGCCATTGGAAAGTTTTCGTTTTTCGCACCGGCTTCGAGTCCGCTGGACGGAGGTTGACTTGCAAAAAATTGTCTTCAATGGCCACTTCCTAATGTACTTCGACACAGCCATGGCCGACTATTGGCGAACCTTGGCATTGCCTTACGAAGAAGCCATGCAGCTATTGGGCGGCGAGTTGTACGTCAAAAAATCAACCGTTGAACATCACGCGCCGGCGCGCTTTGATGACTTGCTTGATGTGGCCGTACAGTGCCAGAGAATTGGAAATTCTTCCATCGCCTTTCGCGGCGCAATTTATCGGGGTGATGATTTGATCGTGACCTGCGAGCTGATTTATGTCTTTGCCGATCCCATCACACAGTGCTCCTGTCCGGTGCCTGATGTGCTTCGGCAAGTGCTGGAAGGTTTTGAAGAAGGCCAACCCGTCCTGACCCTGAAAACTGGCAACTGGGACGATCTTGGTTGGGATGCGATGGAAATTCGCATTGAGGTCTTTGTCGATGAGCAGTTGATTGCACTCGAGCTGGAAAATGATGAAGAAGATGACGGTGCCTTTCATGCTGTCGCCTACAACGGCATTGGTCAAGTGATCGCGACGGGGCGTTTGCTCAGAGGCCAGCAGGGTCAGGGACGAATTGGCCGAATGGCGGTCAAGCGGGTGCTCAGAGGCTCAGGTCAGGGGGCCGCCGTATTAGCGGCCTTGCAAATCGAGGCGACACGCCGCGGTGACATAGAACTGGCGCTGCATGCCCAAACCAGCGCAAAGGGTTTTTATGAGCGGCTTGGTTTCAAAGCACGTGGCGATGTGTTTGACGAAGTCGGCTTGTCACACATTGAGATGTTTCTCGCTCTTTAAATCAATCTGGCGGGCGTATCTCAGCCGCGCAGTGGCCAAGTCAGACGAACCATTTGCGCGTCTGAGCTACCAGCGCTTTGGGCGTCAGCTTTTATCGTTTTCTCGCAGATCGTTGCATTCAACGCCCCCGTCACGGCTTGCTTTTCGATCCACATGAGCGTACTGGCGAGCGTCCCGTAACCGCCATGGCTACGCTCAGGCATGTCGATGAGCGCGCTCGACAAGGCACGCTCCAACCATGGCATCACGCCCGTAGCCGGTAAGTCGTTCACGTTCGCGGGTTGTCGGTTGGCCAGTGCTAGCCACAAGATTCGGGTCAATGCAGATTCATCGGCATCACTTTCTGCAACATTTAAAGCTTCTTGCATGGCTGTTTTCAGGGCCAGTGTTTTCGGCCACGGCGTGTCCAGCAAAGCGTTTGACAAGCCATAAATACCCGGTCGCAGTTCCATTGATTGCCAGCCTGACGCCATCAGACCGCTGTTCAATGGCGCAGCACCGCCTTTGAGTTTCACACGGTTGCTGGCCCAAGCCCAATCTCCATTCAAGACATCGCCAATCACCAGGTTGCAGCCGCCATAGAACTCGGCGTCAGTGGCTGCTAGAAAATCAGCGGTGTTCATCTGCCCTTCAAGCCAGCGCAATGGCAACTCGCCACGCGACAAAGCCGCAGGTGCTGCATCCGGTTCTCGGACATTGGTCAAGAGTGCAATACGGCCGCTCGGGGTACTGCCCATCCAGGTTCCGCCTGCACGCAAGTCGCGGCCGGACAAAAGCGTGTTGTCGTTAGACGTTGTCCACACAGCCAAAGGGAGCGTAGGCCGATCGCGGTATTCATCCCGGTTGGAGGCGATGACCAGCGGCCAGCGAGCTGAAGTGTCAATGGCGATGGCCAGCAAGCACATGTCAGAGGTCTTCGAGCAGCGGGTAGGGCAGCGGCAACAAGGTGAGAAGCGGTCCGCTGGCGGACACAGCCGTCAGGCTGCCGTCAATCGCGGCCGCCGTTTGAATTGACACGATGGCGTCATAACCTCCGTCTGGTGCGAGCGCGGCAGCCGAGACCAGACCACAAGGTTGCTCGGCATCGGTACTGTGGAAAACCTCTTGCCCCGCCGTCAGCGGAGCGCTTGCATGAACGATGTACGCGCGCCGCTTGAGCGTGCCGCGAAACTGGCTGCGGGCCACGACTTCCTGGCCGGGGTAACAGCCTTTTTTGAAGTTAACGCCACCCACGGATTCGTAATTCAGCATTTGCGGCACAAAAGCCTCAAAAATCGGCTGCGTGATCATCGCGATCCCTGAGCGCACGCTCAGCCATTGCCATTGGCTGAGCGCCATCAAGGGTAAAACGAGCGTTGGCGTACCCGCGGGGGCACACCACAGCGCGCGGGCGGTGCCGTTGACAGGTGGTAACACCACCAAGCTGGCAGTGACTGCACCTGTGCCGGTGTCTGTTTTCGACCAGACGTGACTGACGTCGCCGCCTTGGCTTGTCACCGCCTCGCCAGTCAAACCGTGCAATGTGAATTCGTCGCTGGCATCGCTTAGCTTGGCTTTGGCCCGCATCACAAACATCGACAAACGCTTGAGCGTGGCGGGCAGAATATCCCGGCTGCAGACCAGCAAAAAATCATTAGGATTGCGTTTAAACACCACAAAACTAGCCTGCATACGGCCCTTGGCATTGCAGAAAGCTGCCAATCGGGCCTCTGATAAACCGAGCATGGCGACATCTTGGGTCAACTGGCCTTGTAAAAAGCCGGCGGCATCGTCACCCATGACGCGGATCACGCCCATGTGGGTGAGTGCGACCTGTCCGGACGGGGCAACTGAAGATGTTGAAGGCATGGAAGTGTGCATCCCTGAATTATCATAGCCATTGGGTTTTAATGATGGCTTTGCTCAAGGTGGTCCACTGGTGCGTCGTGTCTTTTCAAGTATTTTCACGCTGATTTTTACAGGCGCGCTGGTGTTTTTCGGCGCTGCTTTGTGGTGGCTGCACGAACCTCTGACGCTGAAAACGCAAGCTGGGAGCGTGGTTGTAGATCTTGAAATCGAGCCCGGCACCAACCCTAGAGGGGTTGCCGAAGCCATCGTGGCAAGCGGCGCTAAAACGCCGGCGAGCTGGCTTTTTCTGTGGTTTCGGCTGTCAGGGCAGTCGCGGCAGATCCGCGCTGGCAGCTATGAAATCACCCCTGGCACCTCGCCACGCAAACTGCTAAGCATGCTGGTCAGGGGCGAAGAAACCTTGAAAAGTATCAATCTACCGGAAGGATTGAACTTCAAGCAAGTCATGGTGACCCTGAAATCGGCAGAACAACTTCGACCCGATAGCCAAGGCTTGAGCGGCGAGGCCATCATGGCCAAACTCGACAAGCCAGGAGTCCATCCTGAAGGCCGTTTTTTCCCCGACACTTACACCTACGCCAAAGGCAGCAGCGACTTGGCCGTCCTCAAGCGCGCCGCGCGCGCCATGGACAAGCGTCTAGAAGACGCTTGGGCATTGCGCCAACCTGACACTCCCTTGAAAAGTCCTGAACAAGCGCTCATTCTCGCCAGCATCATCGAAAAAGAAACAGGCAAGCCATCAGACCGCGCTGCGATTGGCGGGGTCTTCACCAATCGCTTGCGGATCCGCATGATGCTGCAAACCGATCCCACCGTGATTTACGGCATCGGAACTCAGTTTGACGGCAATCTGCGTCGGCGCGACTTGCTGACTGACACGCCCTACAACACTTACACCCGTGGCGGTTTACCTCCCACGCCAATTGCCATGCCCGGCAGAGCGGCGTTGTTGGCGGCAGTTCAACCGGCCAAGACTGATGCGCTGTATTTCGTGGCTCGTGGCGATGGCAGTAGCCAGTTCAGCGCGACGCTGGACGAGCACAACCGCGCGGTCAATAAATATATTCGGGGACGCTGAATGACTGGCATTTTTATCAGCTTTGAAGGCATCGACGGTGCCGGAAAATCAACCCACATTGGCGCCCTGGCTACAGCTTTCAAAGCTCAGGGCAGGGCTGTGACGCTGAGCCGAGAACCTGGCGGCACACCGTTGGCTGAGAAACTTCGAACGCTGGTGCTGAATGACGCCATGGACCCGCTGACCGAGGCACTGCTGATGTTTGCAGCGCGCCGCGATCACTTGATGGGTGTGATCTTGCCGGCGCTGGCACGCGGAGACGTTGTGTTGTGTGACCGCTTCACAGACGCCACGTTTGCCTATCAAGGCGGCGGCCGTGGCTTTGACGAAGCGGTGCTAACCCAGCTGGAAGCCATGGTGCAAGCGACGACCAGTCCTGACAACGTCAAGCTCACTCAGCCGGAACTCACCGTCTGGTTTGATCTGGCCCCCGAAGATGCCGCCAAGCGACTTGCTAGCGCCCGTGTGCCGGACAAGTTCGAGTCGCAACCGGTCGAGTTTTTTCGCCGCGTAGCAGATGGCTACGCACGCCGCATGGTCGGTGATGCAAGCCGATTTGCGCGTATCGACGCAGGGCAATCCCAGCAGGCCGTTTGGCAAGATGTGCATGCTGTTTTTGTGGCCAAAGGTTGGCTGACATGAGCGATGCCAACACCTTGGCCGAGCGGCGCCAACTTGCACCCTGGCTGCAAGTTCAACTTGAAAGCCTGTTGAGCCAACGCGGTCACGCTTGGTTGCTGAGTGGTCCCTCGGGTCTGGGTCAATTTGAATTGGCCATGGCGCTGGCGCGGGCTTGGCTGTGCGAAGCGCCCACCCCGCAAGGTGCTTGCGGCCGTTGCGGCAGTTGCCATGCCGTCGATGTACACACCCACGCCGACTTGCGCATGCTGATTCCGGAAACACTGTTCCTCAGCCTAGGTTGGCCGCTGGACCAAAAAACCCAGGACGATCTGGACAGCAAAAAACGCAAACCGAGCAAAGAAATCAAGGTCGATGCGGCGCGTGATGTGGTGTCGTTTTCTCAACTCACCCGATCACGTGGCCACACCAAGGTCGTGCTGGTATTTCGTGCCGAGCGCATGAACGGCATCACGGCCAACACCTTGCTTAAAACACTCGAAGAACCACCGGGCGAGGTCAAGTTCATCCTAGCCACTGAGGCCGCGCAGCAATTGTTGCCAACCATTCGCAGCCGATGCCTGGGCCACACCATGCGCTGGCCGACGTTTGATGAAAGTTTGGCTTGGCTGCAAAACCAAAGCGCGATCGATGTCCCCACTGACGCAGAGGACGAGGAGGGCGTTAGGGCCTCCAAGAGCGTCAAAGCCGGGCGCGCCAAACCACCCCCCCCCCAATTAGATGACTTACGAGTGTTGCTTGCGGCTGCGGGTGGCCGGCCGTCCGATGCGCTGGCTTGGGTTCAAATCGGCGCAACTGATAAGGCCGCTCGCGATTGGCAGGCCTTGCCCAAAGCCATGGCCCGCGGTGATGTCGGGGCCCTGACCGGCTGGGCGCCTGCGCTCGTGGTGGATGCGCTGCAAAAGATTTGTCACGACGTTTGGGCTGTCAAAGTGGGCGCGCAACCGCGCTTTTTCAGTCTGGCTGATTTACCTCTGCCGGTGCAAAAAAAGACTTCTGTTGAAGCGCAACACCTTGCCAGCCCGGCAAGCATTTTTGCGCTTGCTGCCTGGTCTAAAGAACTCGCTACGACCGCTCGAACGGTGGAGCACCCTTACAACCCCGGCCTGATGCTTGAAGCATTGGTCAGCCGGGCTAAGCAGGCCTTGAGTACCCGCTGAACTTTTTTTCTTTTTTCGTTTGATGTCCATGTTCACCGACTCCCATTGCCACCTCATTTATCCAGAGCTTAAAGCCCAGTTACCGCAAATTCGGGCGGCCATGGCGGCGGCTCAGGTCGGTCGCGCGCTCGTTATCTGCACCACATTGGAAGAGTTTGACGACGTTCATTCGCTGGCCGTCGATTACGACAATTTTTGGTGCAGCGTCGGCGTTCATCCCGACAACGAAGGCGTGACCGAGCCGAGTCTGGAAGATCTTTTACGTCGTGCCGAGCGACACAAAGTAGTTGGTATTGGTGAGACCGGGCTGGATTATTTCCGTTTGGGTGAGCGCACTGTGGCGGACATGGAGTGGCAGCGGAATCGTTTCCGAGTGCATATTCGAGCCGCTCGCCAAACCGGCAAGCCTTTGATCATTCACACGCGTAACGCTTCAGTCGACACGCTCGCCATTTTGAAGGAGGAGGGCGAAGATGCCAGCGTGGGGAGTGCCGGCGGTGTATTTCATTGCTTCACAGAAAGCCAAGCGGTAGCAAGGGCTGCGTTGGACTTGGGGTTCTATATCTCTTTTTCCGGTATTTTGACTTTCAAGACTGCCAGTGACCTGCGTGAAGTTGCTGCTTTTGTGCCGATGGATCGCATGTTGATCGAGACCGACAGCCCCTACCTCGCACCGATGCCGTACCGCGGAAAAACCAATAATCCGTCCTATGTACCCTTGGTTGCGCAGCAAATTGCGCTGGTTCGTGGTGTGCCTGTTGAGGCGGTTGCGGAAGCGACCAGTCGTAATTTTGATCGCTTATTTACGGGTGTATTGGCCCCTTAATCGGCCTCTAGCAGCACCATGAAATACCTCTTAAATTACTTTAAGTTGTTGTTGTTAAGCATTGTTTTTACAGGATATTCTTTTTCTTTTGCAGGCTCATATGATGACTTTTTCACCGCTATCAAATACGATGATGCAAGAACTATTTCGGCCTTGGTCAAACGTGGTTTTGACCCGAACACCATTGACCCAAAGGCTCGCCATGGCTTGACCATAGCGCTGTCCGACTCGGCACTGAAAGCCGCCGACGCACTGTTAGCGGCACCAGGAATTGACGTCAATTTTTTAAACGCGCAGGACGAAAGTCCGCTCATGTACGCGGCCTTGAACGGTCATTTGTCTTTGGCTAAAAAGCTCATTCAAAAAGAGGCAGACGTTAACAAAACCGGTTGGACGCCGCTGCATTACGCGGCATCCAACGGGCATATCGAAATGATGCGCTTGTTGCTTGATCACAGCGCCTTTGTTGACGCCGAGTCACCTAACGGCACCACACCCCTGATGATGGCGGCTCACTATGGCACCGGTGCGGCTGTCAAACTTCTTTTAGAAGAGGGGGCACAGCCATTGCATAAAAACCAACTTGAGTTGACGGCACTTGACTTCGCGCAACGTGCCAGTCGGCCTGACGCTATTGAACTTCTGACACCCAAAGTTAAAGCGTCAAAGCCGACGGGTCAATGGTGATCAGTCATCTTGAAGAGCAGAGCGCAGCACGTTCTCATTGACATCCACTTCCGCCGGTTGCTTGATGGCGAATGCAATCTCCCTCGCCACTGTGTCGACCGGAATCGCGTCTTCATGCTTAATGCCCACGGCTTTGGCACCGATATAACTATGACTTTGCCTTTGATGGTGCTGCTCCACATATATTAAATTCCACGATGTATATTATGTTAAGTTATGTACGAGGTTAGCTGAGCACCGGAATAAAAACGATCGCTATGCTGAAATATCAAGGACCATCAATGATGGCGGGGGT
>CANFJF010000081.1 GCA_947447355.1 Comamonadaceae bacterium | reverse complement strand
TGACGGGATTTTGTCACTGCGAGCGAAGCGCGGCAGTCTAGGAGCCCGAATTCGAAGTCATGGATGGCCGCGCTGCGCTCGCCATCAAATAGGACTCCGCCTTATCGCTCTTCCCAAACATAACCTTGGCCGTGCCGGGTGCGCAGGGGTAGTTCGCCCAACTTGGCGGCTTCGGATTTATGGCGAAGGCGCTGCACCAGTGTGTCCATGCGTCGGGGGTCGTAGTTTTTTGGGTCTTGGCCTAAATTGCGCACCAGTTCTTCGCGGCTGACGACTTTGCCGGGGCTCTTGCGCAAGGCCTGTACAAAGACCCATTCACTGGTGGTGAGCGGCGTTGAAGACCCGTTTGGGGCCATCAATGTCCGGGTCGCTGCGTCTGCTTTCCAACTCACTGGACTGCTGCTGCTACTGCCGCGGCGCAGCAGTGTTGCCAGCACGGCGCTCAGTTCGGCCAAGGGCACGGGCTTGACTAAATAGTAATCCGCGCCTTGTTGCAAGCCCTTCACGCGCAAGGGCAGTTGCCCCCAGGCGGTCATCATCACAATCGGGCAATCGGTGTTGCGGCGTAATTCTGGCAAGGCGTCCAGGGCGTGACCATCAGGCAATCCGACGTCCAGCACCACCGCTTGCACATGCTGACTTTGTAATACTTCCAGGGTCTCTTTCAGAGTCCCTGCTTCCAGCACGTTGTATCCTTCGGTTTCAAGGTAATCCTTCACCTCTTGACGCAGGTCCGCGTCGTCCTCTACCAGTAAAACATTGATGCGTTGCATAAATCTATTGTCCATGATGAAACGCAGTGCCTCTTTGCTGCTCGGTTTTTGCTTGGCTGCATGCGCGCTCATGGCCCAAGCGATGCCCACTTCGGCACCACTGCCGCTTCCGCTGACGGCACATAAATCACCGTTGGCAGGGCACCTGTCCATGTGGTTTGACACCGCCGGCACAGCCACCTGGCAGCAGGCGCGGACGCAAACTTTTACACCCGTCGACGGGAATATCAACCTGGGTTATCGACCGGGTGTGTTGTGGGTTCGCATGCAAGTGCAGCGCGGTGAAAACATCAGTGACGAGCCGCTGGGCTCCGACTGGTGGCTCGAAGTTCCCCCGGCTTTTTTGGATGAAGTCACCCTGTGGATTGAACCTGGCGACCACCTCGCTGCCAGTCAAGCGCTCAAAGAACCGCCATCGCAGCAAGCCGGCGCGGCGGTGCACCCGAACTTGCGTCCGCTTTGGCACCGCAACAGTGTCTTTTTTGTCAATCTGCCTAAGGCCGGCCTGTACACCCTGTGGTTGCGAGTCAACTCTGACAACGTCAAAGCCGTTACCCCCGTGCTTTGGCAGAACAGAGCGCTCGAACAAAACACCCAGATTAAAACCATGGTGGCCGGGCTGTTTTATGGAATTTTTATTTGCATCACCCTAACAGCGTTGATCTTGGGGCTGACCGTTGGCACATCGATTTTCCTGCTGTGTGCCGCATTTTTTAGTTTCTTGGGCTTGAACCTTTATATCGCTGACGGTTGGCTGGGTCTGTTGCTTTTTCCGGGTCGCCCGCATGTGGCAGATACGCTGTCAAGCAGCTGTATGGCCATGCTCAGCCCTTTGTTCGCCACCATTTTTTCGCGACTCTTGCAGATAGAAAAGTACCTGCCTCGTTTTTCCGTCTGGTATTTACGGACGCTCTGGTTGACGGGGTTGGTCGGGGTTTTGTTGCTAGTGGGTGGATACTTTGCGCAGGTGGCGCCGCTTGTGAACTTGCTCGCCATGTTCCAACTGCTGCTTGTCCTTGCGCTGGCGCTTTGGGTCATGCCGCGAGAACCGTCGTCGCGATGGGTGCTGTTGGCGCTTGCACCCCTCATGCTGCCTGGCATGCTGCGTCTAGCGCGAAATGCCGGATTCGATTTTTTCATCAACTGGCTGGACGCCAGTCTGTTGGCAGGCATCACCTTGCATGCCATGCTCTTGCTTTTCTTAGTGGCCCGCTTGGTCGGTCAGTCCTACAAGTCCAACTTGGAAGCACGGGCTCAGGTGGTTGCTGGTGCGGCTCAATTGGCCGAGCAACGTAACTTTGTCGCGCTGCTGTCCCATGAGTTCCGCAACCCGATTGCTGTCCTGGACGGTGCCTTGAGCAACCTCAACCGACAGTCCTTGGACACGCTCACCAGCCCCAGGGTTGGCCGCATGGCCCGCGCGGTAGAGCGACTCAAATACGTGCTCAGTTACTGTCTGGCCGATGAGCGCTTGGCCACTTTGGAGTTGTCCCAACCTCCACGGTCGAGATTGGCGCCGTCAGACATTGTTGAAGAAAGTCTTGTGCAACTCGACGACGAGAGCCGCCGCGTGCAAGTACTGTCAAACCACCACGCCAGTACGCCTTTGGCCACCGGCAGCGTAAAGGTGCTGGGCGATCTGCCCATGTTGGGTGCGGCACTTAAAAATCTGCTCGACAACGCACTCAAATATGGCGGAACGGGCCCGGTCCAGTTGTCTGTTCACGTGGAAGGTCAGCAGGTCACGTTCAGGGTGCGCGACCACGGTCCGGGTTTGGACGAAGAGTCAAGCCGCCGATTGTTTGAAAAATTCACACGCGGCCAACATCACCTGACCATGCCTGGCGCTGGTTTAGGTTTGTACTTGTCTCGCAACATTGCGAAACAGCACGGGGGTGACATTTCGATTAGGAATCCATCCGGCGGTGGCGCTTTGGCTGAACTCACGCTACCGATTATGGCGATTTAATGTATTTTATGTTTTTATTAATTTAATTATTTTATATTTTTGTACTAAAACACATTAAAGAATAGTTTTTAAGTTGTTTGATTTGGTTGGATTTGTAATAAATTTATTTTCGAAAATACATCGCGTGTGAGGTCAACATTTGATGCTGGTCACACATGGTTTGACCCCTTAACGCTTAGCTCGGTATTTTTTAAGAAAGTAAACGATGAAAACGCAAATGAAACAATTCACCAAGATTGCAGCCGCAACCGCCTTGCTGGCTGCCAGCCTGATCTCCACGGGTGCCATGGCTGAGTCCGTGACTTCAAGCATCGACGCCAAGGCTGGCTTGCAGCCAGCTCTGGAGATGACCTGCACTCCGCTGTCTTTTGGTGTGTGGCGTGTGCCAGTGCGCACAGGAACTGGTGTTACCACCATCACGTTGGACGCTGGAGCGAATTCGGTAACAGCCGGCGGCGAACTTAACCGCGTTGCGAAAAGTAGCAATGGCGCTTGGATTCACAATAAAGGTGTTTGCACTGTCTCAGGATCTCGTGCTGCTGACAACACTCTTGCATCCATTACTGTCAACAGTTCATCAGGAACAAACATGGCTTTTATTGGCGATGCCGCCTCGTTTACATCTCTTGCTGCGGCGAATACCCCAGCAGACTTACGTGCAACGCTCGACGTTCCTACTTCATCCACCTTCCAGACTGGTGCTACGACCTTCAATATTGGAGGCGTGTTGACAATTCCTGGAACCATCATCGCAGCTAATTACGGCGGCTACAAAACCTCTACAGCCGCTTCGATCACTGCAGCTGATGTTATGCCTTAAGTAATTAACGTGTTTAGAGGTATGCGCGGTATACGTGTACCTCATTTTTTTGTTTTTGGTGCTATTTTTTGGGTCGATGGATAGTCTGCATGAATCAACAAAACCCCCAAATGACACGATTGTTCCTTGTTGCTTGGTGCTCTGGATGCTGTTTGTTTACATTGCCCGCTGGGGCTGAAACATCACAAACCTCGCAGTTACATGCCGTGGTCGGTATCCACCCCATGGTGGAACTAACCTGCACCCGATTGAACTTGGGTGTTTGGCGTATTCCGCAACGTGATGTCAGCATGCCGTCACTAGTGATGCTTGATGTTGATCGTCCACTGTTGGGTGTTCAGCTCTACCAAAATACCGCTATTGCGCTGGCCAGTGGTCGCTCCGATTGGAGCCCTTTTTACAGTACTTGCACGCTGACAAACTCCCGTGCTGTGGACATGACGAGCGCGAAGGTCACCATAACGAACAATCGAGAATTGACGGTCATAGGTGACTCTACCGTTTTTGAGGGTATTAGCGCCCCTGTAACGCCTGCAGCCGGAATTTTGGTTGATGTTTACACAGTCAACCTAACCCGTATCATCGACGGTAAATCTACTTTTTTGGTGGGTGGCAGTGTGTCGTATCCCAAAAAGATTGTTCCGGGCAACCACGGCGCCTATAGGCTGGTGAGTTACCCCACCATTCGGGTTGATGACGAGATGCCCTGAAAAAGTAGAAAACAGGACGACATGACCAAACAAATTTTTATTTTAGGCTGCTGGTTGGTGATCAGCGCAGCCCAAGCACAGGTGTCCGTGGCGCTGTCTGACAACCTGCTGGTTCTGGACAGCCAGACGCGTTCGTCGATGTTTGAGTTGGTCAACCTCGGCAGCGAGCCCACCGAGTTTCGCCTGGAGACGGACAAACTCTTGCTGGGCACCAAAGAAGATGCCTCCACCATCATCCGCTGGGCGCCGGCGCGCGCACTGGTGCCAGCTAACCGAACGGTGCCTGTGCGGGTGGCCGCCCGCCCGACGCCGGGGCTGGCTGCCGGGGAATACATTTTTCGTGTGGGCGTCACGGCCGAGGCCAAGCCGGTCCCGCGCCGGCCACGCCCTGGCGATGATGCGGAGGCACCGCCCGATGGCATATCGGTGACGATCCCGCTGGTACCCACCTTGCCGGTCACGGTCTACCTGCGGCACAACATTGAGGCACCGATGATCGATATTGAACCGCTGGTCTTGACGCCGGATGACAAAGAGGTGATGGGTTATTTTCCGGTGACCAAACGCAACCCGGCCTACAGTTTTGTGGGTCAGGTGCTGGTGCTGGACAAAGCCACCGGCCAACGCATCAACAGCGGCCGGTTGCACTTAGGTCAAGGCGGATCTGCCGGTAGCCGCGTCAACATGCCGCGCGCGCAGACACCGCTGCAAGCCGGGGCGCAATACTGCCTTCAGGTGTGGGACCACTTTCCAGGCAAGGGTGAGCCTAAGTTGGTCGTTTGTGGCGGTTAACGCAACGCTGGCTGTGGGCTGGGCTGCTGGCACTCTCTGCGCAGGTGGCTGTGGCCGGGGTAACTGCAGCTGCAACAGTTAATCCCTTTGATCCGCCTGCCGACGCCCTGCGCTATGTGGCCGAGATCCGCTTCAACGGACTGCTCATCGACGACTTTCATGACGTCTTGGTCACGGCCGACGGCACGCTGTATTTTCCGGCCGCACTGGTGCTGCGGGCCGGTGAGGCTGTTGCCGTTCAAGAGGGCGATGCACTGACGCTGGAAGTGGCTGCCGCGCAAGCCCGGCTGGTGCTGGACTTAACGTACAAAGAACTCACAACCAATCTCACCAGCCGGGCCTTGACAGTGGCTGATGCGCTGCTGGTCGATGGGCAGGTGCTGGTGGCCGGGCACCTGATGGCCGAGGTCTTTGGCATGGAGGTCAACTTCAAAGCTGAAAGCCAAGAGTTGGTAATTCAAACCAAACGGCCTTTTCCACGCGACCTGCGCTTGGCGCGTGAGCGCCGATGGGACCATCTGGGCATGCCCAGCGAGCTGGAAACGCCGGTGATATTGCAGGACCAGGATTACCGGGCCTGGGGCACGCCGCAGGCCGACGTCGCCATCAGCTGGCAGCGCTCGGGCAATGGCCAAAACAGCGCCAGCTACAACGCGCTGGTGGTGGCCGAGGCGCTGGGTTTGACCAACAATATCTTCATAAGCGGTGACCCGGGCGGTGATGTCAATTCTGTACGCCTGCGTTCCGGCCGGCAGTCTGCGCGTGGCGGTGTGTTTGGTGTTGCACCGTTGTATGACTTTCAAATGGGTGACATCACCGGCTTGCGCAACCCGATGGTGGGCAATGGCGGCAGCGGCCGTGGGGTGCGTTACCAAGCCACACCGTTGGGGCGGGCCACTAACTTTGACCGCACGGTGATTGAGGGCGATGCCCAGCCGGGCTGGGATGTTGAACTGTACGTGGGCAGCCAGTTGATGGATTTTCAACGCGTGACCACCAATGGCCGCTACCGTTTTGCAGATGTGCCGCTGGACTACGGTGTCAACACCATCAAGGTGCTGCTGTATGGGCCGCAGGGGCAGGTGCGGGAGGAAGTGATTCGGGAGCAAATTGGCGGCAGCATGGTGCCGGTGGGGGACTTTTACAGCAGCGGCTATGCGCTGGAGCCGAACACCTGGCTCTTTAACATTGAGCAATCTGGCGTGCGGCCACAAGTCGTCAATACGGGTTGGGAGTGGGGCTGGCAGGGCGACTACGGGCTGTCCAAAAATTTGACGCTAGGGACATTTGTCGCCGGTAGCCACTACAACGACCTGGTGAGTCCTGTGGATGCCAGCGGGGCCAGGCAACAGGTGGCAGAAACTTATTACGGCTTGGCTTTTCGGCCGGCCTTGGGGAGCGTTGCGCTTGAGGGCGGCTTGGTCACCCGAACGGGCGGCGGTGTGGCCAGCTATGTGCGTGTGGCGATGCCTTTGGGCCGTTTGTCGATCAGCCTGACGCATGACCAATATGGCTTGGGCTATTTGGCCCAAGACAACGACAGCGGTCTGGTGGACTCCCGCACGCGGCTCGGGCTTGGCATTCCACTGGGCTGGACTGGCATGGACTTGGGTGCTGTGGGCGTGGCGCTGTCCCTGATACGGCAGCACGACCAAAGTCAGACTGTCAAAACCACGCTGACTTATGGCCACCGCCTTTACGCGCTGCAATTTGGGCATCAGCTGGAGTCGGACATACGCAACAATCCGGACAATTCAAGTACCCGCACAGGCGTGTATCGGCTGCAGTCTTCGTACCGCATGGGTGCGCTCGATTACCGGGGCGAACTGCGCTACGGTCTGTATGGCGCTGGCTTTCAGTCGGCCTTGCTCACCGGGCTGTGGCGCCAAAATAATTTTGAAAACGTCATCGGCACGATTGCTTATTCACCCAGCGGCACATCGTACAGCTTGGGCTGGAGCACCAGCACGCCTTATGGTGCCCTCACACTGAGTACTTCGTATTCGGCTGGTCAAGTTTCTTTGGGGCTGGGCTGGAGTTTTTCAACGGGTTACAGCCCCATTCGGGGGGTGGACCTGCGGAACCGCGCCAGCGCAGGCATGGGAATGGCCGACGTGCTGATTTACGAAGATGTGGCTGCGGACGGTGTCTTCACGCCTGGCGTTGACAAACCCGTACAAAACGCGACTATTTTGCTCAACAAGCGGCCTTTGCAGAATATTGCGTCCGATGCACAAGGGCGAATCCCGCTGAATGAACTGTCTATCACCGAGCCGCTCACCATCAGCACCGGCGGTGGCAGCATTCCCGATGGTTTTCTGGTGCCGATGTACCCCGCGATTCAAGCTTGGCCAAGGCCCGGACAGTCTTTGGCGGTGAACTACCCCGTGGTGGAGTCCGGTCAGATCAGCGGCCTTGTGGGAATTCAGCTCAAACCTGTGGCCGCCGACAAGACTAAACCCCCAAACACCGGTGAACCCGAGGTGTTGAAGGAGCGGGGCTTGTCGGGCGTGTTGCTCCAAGTGTTGACGGCTGGAGGCCGCTTGCACGCGGAAACCCGAACGCTGTCAGATGGTTATTTTTCTTTTGAGACGGTCTACCCGGGTCGCTGGCAAGTCCGCTTGGCGCCTGGCCAAGACTGGTACGGTGCCAAGCTGGAATCAGGCAGCCAAACCGTCGACCTGAGCGCTGCACACTTGGTGCGCGATGACGTGTCCATCCGCTTTGCAAGCGATGGGAAAGGCCTGTGACATGAGCTTTTTCACAAAACTCACAAGACTGGCGGGACGCATGGCGAAGCGCGCCGGCCAGGGGCTGTTTTGGGGTGCGTTGCTGTTGATGGGGCAGAGCGGGGCGGCATGGTCACAGTCGCTGGATTGCAAACAGGTGAACATCGAAACCCTGAATCCGCTCAATTTCGGGATGCTGCGCATCAAGCGCGGCCACTCGGGTTGGATGGTGCTGGATGTGAGCGGCGGCACCACGCTGTCGCCCGGGCTGGCCGTGGCCAGAAGCTGGCAGCCTTCGCCCGGCCAAGTCCGGTTGACAGCGCCCAGCGCCAGCACCGTGTTGCTGTCTCTGGTGGTCGATGGCGGGTGGAATAGCAAGGCAGGGCGTACAGATGCCACTCCGCTCAAGCTGGTGTCAGTCGTGATGGCCAAGGGAATTCAGCCACTCAAAAAAATGGGCGACTACTGGGAACTTCAGCTAGGGCCGCACGACAGCGGCGTGAACAATGCCGTGCTGTCGGTTGGGGGTGAGTTGTTGTTGGGTAAAACCGAGCAAGTCTGGGACTTGACAACTGCCTTGAGAGTCAGCTGCATCAGTATTCGGCCGAGTTGATTTTGTAGCGTTAAGGACACTACGAACCTCAAAGATGGACTGCCGCGCTGCGCTCGCAGCGACGGGGGTTTGTCACTGCAAGCGCAGCGCGGCAGTCTAGGTGCCCGCATTCGCAGACATGGATGGCCGCGCTTCGCTCGCCATGACGGGATTTTGTCACTGCGAGCGCAGCGCGGCAGTCTAGGTGCCCGCATTCGCAGACATGGATGGCCGCGCTGCGCTCGCCATGACGGGGGTTTCCGTCGTTGCGAGCGAAGCGCGGCAACCCATCTCCGAGTGCCGTGGAGGGAATTAATCCCTTTGTTATATTGAAAAATACGATTGACTGACAAAAGGTGCCCATGCAACGACGTGATTTTCTGCGAGCTTCTGTGGCCTTGGGCACTGCTGGTTTCCCCGCGGCTTCCTTATTGGCGGCGGCAACCGCGCCAAGCCCTCTCAAATTTTTAGGTCAACCACATGCGTTTGACTACGCCAGTCTCAAAGGTGCTGCCCGAGCCCTGGCCGCGCAAGCGTATCGAGCTCCGGTCAGCCATTTACCCCCCGAGGTGAGCCAGTTGGACTGGGATCAGTACCAAGCGATGAATTACCGATCGGACCATGCGCTGTGGGCCGACGAGGCTTTGCGTTTTCAGGCTAAGTTTTTTCACTTGGGTTTGTTCTTCAAGTCACCGGTCAAGATTTTTGAATTGAAAAGTGGCCAAGCGCAAGAGATCGCCTACGACCCGGCCATGTTTGATTACGGCAAAAGCGGCTTGCAGGGCGTGCCGATGCCAACTGATTTGGGATTCGCCGGATTCAGGCTCAATTTCCATACCGATCTGGGACGGGATGTGTCTGCGTTTCTAGGGGCGAGTTATTTCCGCGCCGTGGGGTCTGACTGGCAATATGGCTTGTCGGCGCGCGGCTTGGCGATTGATTGCGGCATGGAGCGGCCAGAAGAGTTTCCGAACTTTGTCAGTTACTGGCTTGAGCGGCCGGCCAAAGACAGCAGCCAACTGGTGGTCTACGCCTTGTTGGACTCACCCAGTGTGGCCGGCGCCTACCGTTTTGAAATTCAGCCGGGAGCCACCCAAGTGATGGACATTGAGGTGGCTTTGTACCCGCGCAAGCGCATTGAGCGTCTGGGCATCGCGCCGCTGACCAGCATGTTTCAGTTTGGTGAAAATGACCGCCGTGTGCCAGCCGCCAATGACTGGCGCCCCGAGATTCACGACTCCGATGGCCTGTCGATGTGGCGCGGCAATGGCGAATGGATCTGGCGCCCGCTGACCAATCCGGCACAGCTGCGCTTCAACGCGTATGCGGATGACAACCCGCGCGGTTTTGGGCTGCTGCAACGTGACCGGAACTTTGACCATTACCAGGACGATGGCGTTTTTTACGACCGCCGGCCAAGCGTTTGGGTAGAACCCAAAGCCGGCTGGGGTAAAGGGGCAATTCAGTTGGTGGAAATCCCGACGCTGGATGAAACTTTTGACAACATTGTTTGCTTCTGGAACCCGACAGAAAAGCCGCAAGCTGGGCAAGAGCATCTCTACAGCTACCGTTTGCACTGGGGCCGCAAGCTGCCCGTGGTGCCAGCGCAGGCTACTGTGGTTGCCACGCGCACTGGCGTTGGTGGCGTGGTGGGGCAGAAACGCAGCTACTACTCGAAGCGCTTTGTGGTTGATTTTGCCGGCGGTGACTTGCAGTTGCTGGGTCCCAATGCCAAGGTGTCGCCCGTGATCAGCGCCTCCAGCGGTGAGGTCGAAGTGACATCCGCCCGGCCACTGGCAGATGTTCAGGGCTATCGGGTGATGTTCGACCTGAAGCTGACTGCCGCCGCCGTGGCACCGATCGACCTGCGCGTTTTCTTGACCGTTGATGGTCAACCGTTGAGCGAGACGTGGCTCTATCAATGGACACCACCTGCGGTGGCTGATCGGTTGTTTTAAAGCGAGTCAGACTGGATTCGACGGCATTGATTGAACCCGCGTTTTTCGCCGGTTATCATGCCCACTTCATTCATCTGACAAGCCTCAGTAAACACCCAATGACTCAAAAACTACCCGCCTCCGGTGGTCCAATCTCGGACACGGTTTTAGCTGATCTGGCGGCTGCCAGTCGCATCCTCGCATCTCAAGGCGTGGTGGACGCATTTGGTCATGTGTCTATGCGCCATCCGTCCGATGCCACGCGCTTTTTGATGTCTTGTTCGAAAGCGCCGGCCCTCGTCACGCCTGCAGACATCATGGAGTACGACCTCGACAGCACGCCTTGCAGCGCCAATGGTCGCGGAAGTTTCTTGGAGCGATTCATTCACGGTGAGATCTACAAGGCGCGACCTGATGTCATGTCGGTCGTGCACAGCCATTCGCCCTCGGTGGTGCCGTTCGGGTTGGTCAAAGTGGGCATGCAGGCGATGTTTCACAACGCCGCCTTCGTGGCTTCGGGTGTGCCCGTTTTTGACATTCGTGAGAAATTCGGTGCCACGGACATGCTGGTGTGCAATTGCGAAAAGGGTGTTGCACTGGCTGATGTGATGGGCGGCAAGGACGTTGTGTTCATGCGGGCGCATGGCAGCGTCGCCTGCGGACCGACTTTGCAGACGGCTGTATTTCGCGCTGTCTATTTAGAGGTCAACGCCCGTATCCAACACTGGACGACGGCGCTTGGCCAAGGTGCTCCTATCGCTGCGTTAGACGCCGAGGAAGGACGCCTCGCGGACAGCGTTAACCAGGGCGCCGGTATGCGTGCCTGGGACCTTTGGCGTTCGCAAGTCCGGGCTGAAGTCAACTGGTGACGCGATGAGAAAAATAACAGGACAGAAGTCATGACCCAAAGTGAAGAGACGAAACAGCAACTGGTGGACTGCATCCGCATGCTGGAGCGCGCTGACATCATTGACTACAACGGACATGCCAGCATTCGCACGGATGACGGTCATCTGTACATCAACATCGGTTCCTGCCAGCGCAGCAGCCTGACAACGGCCGACATCTGCAAGATTGACATGGAGGGCCATGTCATCGAAGGGAACGGCAAGCCGCCGCTTGAATTTCATCTGCACGCGGGCATTTATCGAGCCCGACCAGACGTCAAAGCTGTGGTGCATGCACACCCTAAATGGTCAACTTTTTTGACCATGGTCGGGCAGGCTTATCTGCCGGTGTATGCGCAAGGGTCGTTGATCTATCCGGTGCCCTTGCTGGACTCTCCCAACTCCATCAACAACAAAGTCATGGCCGACCGACTGGCTGCCACACTGGGTGATCGCCCGGCGGCGATGATGAAGTCCCATGGTGCCGTCACTGTTGGCAAGACCATGCTGGAGGCCTTTGTGCTGGCCAACTACATGGAAGAAAACGCTTATCGCCAGTACATGGCGATGCAGATCGGCAAGCCTTACGTTTATAACGAGACTGAGTTAGCCATGTGCCGCGAAAAGCTCTGGTCAGAAAGCCTGTTTCAACGCGCTTGGGATCACTTTAAGGCCAAGCTCGGCTAGGCGCTCAGAGGCTGCCTTCGACCAGTGCGCGCAGTTCTGCCGTCACGACTGGCTCCATGCCGAACCAAGCCTTCCAAGCCAGCGGACCTTGGTGCAGCAACATGCCCAAGCCGTTGACGGTCCGATGGCCTCGCTCACGAGCTGCGGCCAAAAATGGCGTCTCAAGTGGGATGTAGATGATGTCGGCTGCTAACGCGCTCAACGGCAACAGGTCGAGCTTGATATCGAGTGCCGTTTGGCCGACCATGCCTTGGCTGGTGGTGTTGACGACCAGTGCTGCGCCGTGCATCACATCGTGGCGCTGAGTCCATGGGTAGGCGCAGATGACGCTACCAAATTCGTCTGCAAGGGTTTGTGCACGCTCGTAGCCTCGGTTCAAAAGGCGAATTTCTTTGACGCCCTCTTGCATCAAACCATAGCAAACCGCACGCGAACCGCCGCCGGCCCCAATGACCACAGCCGGCCCGGCATCGGCGCGCCAAGATGGTTGTTCTTGTTTCAGGTTGCGGATGAAGCCGAAAGCATCGTTGTTGCTGCCTATCAACGATCCGTCAGGCCGGACGGTGACGCAACTGATGGCGCCGATACTGCGCGCCGCATCGCTGACCTCATCGACGATCCCCATCGCCGCCTGCTTGTGCGGTATCGTCAAATTACACCCTGAGAAACCGAGTGGATGCATCGCTCGCAAGGCGCCGGCGAGCCCCTCTTGCTGGATCGCCAAAGGCACATACGTGCCGGCCATGCTGTGGACTTTGAACCAGTGGTTGTGAATCATCGGTGAGCGGGAGTGCATCACAGGCCAACCCATGACACCCGCCAGCAGGAAAAGATCAGTGTGTTTCATTCAGAATGCGTCTGATAAAAAATGAAAGTTTACCGCTGTGGGTGCATGCTTCAATGGTCCTTAGAAGCTCAGCCCGCCAAGAGATTTCCCGCCATCGACAAACAAGGTCTGACCCGAGATAAATGTTGTGGTCGGGGCGCATAGAAAAGTCAGGGCGTTGGACGCATCTGCACCGTCACTCAGTCCTCTGCGTGACCTGGCGTGACACGTTGTAATAGGCTTCAAGTCGCACGATGCCAAGCGAAATCCTTCAGAATTAGACTTCGCTTTCACAACAACATTTCGCTTGAGATACCACTGGTGTCACCAAGCGGTTCAATGACTAGACCCTATGATCGAAAAATCCAAACCCACCCTCAGGCAAGATTACCGCCACATGTCGCAGATCGTCACCCGCTGGGGCGACAACGACACATATGGACACGTCAACAACGTTGACTACTACTCCTACTTCGATACCGCTGTGAATCGCCACTTGATCGAGCAGGGTGCACTTGATCTTCATGCAAGTGAAATCGTTGGTCTTGTGGTGGAGTCACGTTGCACATTTTTCTCGTCGCTGACATTTCCCGACATGGTGACTGTGGGGATCAAGGTTCTTCACCTCGGAACCAGTAGCGTGCGTTATGAGATCGGACTTTTCCGTAACGAGGAAGACGTGGCGGCAGCGGTTGGTCAGTTTGTTCACGTCTATGTTGATCGAGTCAGTAGTCGCCCAATGCCCATCCCTGCGCGGACCAGAACCGTTTTAGAGGAGCTGTGTCCTACCCCCTGAAACCGCTTGAGGCAATAAAAAACCCGCTGTAGCTATAAGCCACGCGGGTTTTGAGGTGTTGTGAGACTTCTTGAATCCCGGAGTGGATCGAACATTGAGCTGTAGGCCGCACCGGATATGGATTTCGCAAGAAAATTTATAAAAAGTTCTGTCAAAAGTACCGTCATTAATTGAAGTGTCACCCTATGCTGCAGTTTTGATAAGGTGTGACTCAACTTGACGCAGCCCGCCATTTTTGGGTGTCATCCGTCAGGTTTGGCCTTTTAGCCTTCGGACGTCTCCGTAAAGTTGCCGAATCATGCGAGCGTTCGACAGGATGTGCAGTCCTCTTTTTTATAGAGGGGAACTTGGCTAACCTACCCGAGGTTGCAGTCAAGCCCTAACCTCAACGTAGACGACTCCTTGAAATTCAGGAGTCCCCTGCGTGATGTGACGTGACAAGTTGTAACCGGCGTCAAGTCTTTTTAGGTGAAGCCAAAGCCTTCAAAATTAGGCTTTGCTTTATATTAGATGTTCCCTAATTAACAGCTGCAACACGATCTTAGTCGTACTTCAAATGGCACTTTTTAATGTCTGCTTCTGATGTGAAAACAAAATTTCGATCTATATTCGGATCTGGGTTTCCTTTGGAATCTGTAATGCTTAATGCGGCAGAATGCATTGATTGTGCCCAAGCGGCGCTATCCTTAGCACGGTCGATACATTTGTATAGCGAGGGGTTATTAAATCTAAGCAAGGGTTCCATAATTAAATAAATTATCAAAAAAGATAAGACCCCGATAATATTAATTACGATCCATGTTTTCCCAAGTTTATTTTGTTTTTTCCAGTATTTTAGTAATTTATCTTTGTTGGATAATTGTATTTGCACGTCTCCGCCAGTTAATCTCTCTACTAAGTCCTGCGCTTTATTTTTGGCGGCACTTTGATCAATGGCATCTTTGAAGTGACCTTTGATTTCCGCAATAATATAATCCGATTCTTTTTTCATCTTTATCTGAATAATTATTCCAAAAAAGTTAATTCCATAGCGAAATGACGCCACCACTTCTCCGGAATTTATATCTTCTTTTTGGATTTTTCCTCCAAAAATAATTAAATTATTTTTAATTGCGGAAAATGAATCCTCAAACGTGGACGAAGTTTTTATTGTATTCGCATCAACTTTTTCAAATAGGGTGGAAATTAAATTGATTTTAGATTTGGACATTAATATCTTCTTTATTTCAATTTAAATTCGGCGGATTCAAAAGTGAAGTGCAACACCCGTGTAGTTAATGAACGAGGGTTGAGTGCTGGGGGTTGTTGATGAGTAACTCACGGTAGACCGCCAGCGGTGATCGTACCCCGAGGCCTTTTCTGGGTCTGCCGTTGATTTCATCGGCAATCGCATCGAGCTGCTCCTGGCTGTAGATCGAC
>CANFJF010000080.1 GCA_947447355.1 Comamonadaceae bacterium | reverse complement strand
CGCTGTACTTTTGTTGCTGCAAGCTGGCCAATGTCATACGGTCTTCAGGCTGAAGCTGGCGATAGTGCGGTGAGGTGGAATGCATCTGCTGACCTTACAGGTTGGCTAGTGTTGCACTTCACTTTTGAATCCGCCTTGTCTTGGGCTACGCCTTGTCCTGCGGAGTACACAATTCCTAGTGCAAATTGTGCTTCAGGCATACCAGACGCTGCGGCTAGTTTGTACAATCTTGCAGCCTCGGGATAACTCTGCGCTACTCCCTGACCTGTGCGGTACATATTTCCCAAGTTAAATTGTGAAAAGGGAAATCCATTAGTTGCTGCCATTTTGTACCAGTGAACTGATTCTTTATAATCCAGAGCAACCCCTTGCCCATTACTGTACCTGTTTCCAAGGTTGTGCTGAGCTTCAACTTTGCCCTGCAAGGCTGCTAATCGGTACCACCTTGCTGCCTCCACATAGTTCTGGGGTACGCCCTGTCCCGTGCTGTACATATTGCCAAGGTTGTACTGGGCAACTGGCCTGCCTTTTTTGGCTGCCAGCTTGTACCAGCGCACTGCTTCAGTGCTATTTTGAGCTGTTCCTAGACCTTTTTCATATAAGTACCCCAAATTGATTTGGGCGCCTGCGTTTCCTTGCTCTGCTGCACTCTTATATTTTTTCAACGCGGCAGAGTAGTCTCTATTCTTGTAAAATTTCTCGGCTTCTTCATAGTCACCTGCACACGCAAAAGATGCAGAAAAAATAAAAATAATTGCGAGTAATTTAATTGACGTGATTGACTGCATCTTATTCCTCCATCTTGTTAATATCTGTGAGATTTCTTATTAACAGTTTCTGCGCTTGCTCTTGTGTTAAGTTTGGAAATTTAGAATCTATAATATTAGATAGCTCATTAAGCTTCGAGACTGCTCCAGCGGCGCCTATTTCACGCGCCAAACCAACCAGAAATTTTGTTATCTCCGGGTGTAGGTGCATGAAATTTACACCTGAACTTTCGAATATTACAGTTAACTCATGCTGCAGGCGTTTGTATTCTGAAACGTTTGCCGTCCACTGTTTAAAAAATCCCATCATTGTTTGACTCCTTTGTGTTTTTTGCCTTGACGCGCGCTGATTCCTTGTCGCTTTCTTTGAAAGCTGTTGAATTTATTGGAGGGTCAAATTACTGGCACTTGAACTGGATTTCAGCACCGGCCATTGATCGCCCTGACGCGGCATCCACGGATGTGTTTGAAACTTGAGAAAACTTCTTGCCCAACTTGGCACAGTACTCGTTTGCCTCTTTGTAAAGTTCGACCTTGACCCCCGCGCCTGACCAGACCGAAGCGTCTTGTTTTGCCAGCATGTAGGTGTCCTCTGAAATTTTCACAACTCCAGTCGTGCTCACGCAACCGGCAAGCAACATAACGAGAGCGGCCAATGTCAACGTTTTCATTTTTCTATCCTTGGGTTGTTGCGGTCGTTAAGGACACATGGCCGCGAGAGTCAAAAAGTTATAAAAAGTAAAATTGAGTGTACTTTCGTAATCGTTGCAGTCAAGGACTGTTTTGATGCGGAACTGGCAGAATGCACAAGATGAACAAACCCGATCCAATTCTGGAATTTCTGAAGACACTGCCGGAAGCAACCGAGGTGTGGACGGAGGACGAACTCAAGATGTCAACGCCGTTCAGCGACGTGGCAGCGTGGGAGAAAATAATCTTGCACCAGTTCGAGTTGGGGAAGCAGTTTTTACGGGGGCCTCCGGGCCTGTGGGAAACGATGGCGCTCCAATGGTCATCTACCACGGGACGAAAGATACCGTTACCGCCTTCGACGTAGATCACCCGAATCGCCACGCCCGTGGCTGGCTCGGAACCAAAAGTTGAACCTGCTCAGAACGCCGTATCTAGAACATAGGGGGGGCAGTCGATTGTTTGCAGACCCATGCCCCGCCTGATCGAACTGGTCGAGGAAACCGAAGGCGCTGCGCAGTGATGACTTACCCGCTGGGGTTGACGTGGCGCAGCTTATGGGCGGCACACCATGCCGATTGAACAAACCCACGAACCCTTGAAGCTGGACGCCACCCAGCGGGCAGACCTACTACGGCGGGCGATGGCGGCATGGTTCAAGGCGGGCGGCACAGAGGTGCCAAACCAAACCAGTGGCGTGAAGATGCGCCTAGGCTTGGCCTATGTATTGCTGCACGGTGCTAGGGGAGTGCTCGCCGTGTACCGAGTACGCCCGGACAACTTGGCGCTTAGGATCATGAAACGCTGGCCCGCCAGCATAGAAAAGGTATCCTCGGGGCTGTCTGTGGGTAACGATACGGGTAATAAGGAATTATGAAATCAAACAATCAAGCACCTACAAGGGTTTTGCGGCATGATGTGACTCCCTCCGATCAATATGGCAAGTAAACAAAGGCCCTTCGGGGCCTTTGTTGATTCTTCCCCACGGTCTTCCCCCATTCTTCCTCGGTTGAGCTTTGGGTGGTGGCGCCGAGTTGGCGGCTCTTTGAATACAGCAGATGGGTTTTCTTCATATCCCGTCATATGTCAGCCCCAGCGTACCTCCACCCGGCCAATGTGGCAGATCATCCCAGCTTTGGCATTAATCACTGTTCTTGACAGTCTTCTGAGATTTTTGGGGGATTGTGTCTAACGGTTGACATGAGGCTTGACCGCTGTTTTATGCGGTCAATGAAGATTGACCTTGAACTCATCAACAAACTTTTGGAAATTTACGATCAGAAGTACTTGGGGTGAATTTTTGAATCAGGTCTCGCCAGGCCAGTGGTGCCGCGAGACGATCAACCGCTGGGTTAAGTGAAAAGCGTCTCCAAGGCTAAGTCACCGGGATTTCGAAGCGTTGAAAGAACTTTCCCCCAAGCCCCCATTGAACCATCCAAACTATGATTTTGATTTTGTAGATTTATTTGCTGGAATTGGCCGCGCGGCCGGCTTTGCCAAGATGCGCGGGCGCGTGGCACTCGAGCCTTAGGGCGACAACACCCTGCTGCGCTACACGGCCGAAGCCGGTATCGGCGGCAAGTTCGCTAGCGTTGGCAGTTGCTTGCTGCAAACGGTGGTGAAAAAAATGCCGAGGATTTCTTTGCGGCCTTTGCTCAGCAGCTCACTGGCGGCACGAGAGCGCACGCTCAGGCACCGCTGGCGCCTGCTGCAGCTGTTGAAGCCGGCCGGGCAAGCCTTGCGCCAGGCCGGCTTCAACGCAGCCACGCCATACCCTCTGGCGGGTGCGAGCAGCTGGGCTGCACCGGTTCCCGCCTGGCTGTTCGTGTTCGCGGCGGGTCTGGGCGCCGGTTTGGGCCTGTGCCTCGGGCTGCTGCTGCACTGAGCGCCGCTCGCTCAAGGCTTGCCGCGGCGCCCGCCCGGGCTAGGCACTGGCGCTGAACCAGCGAATGTGGATTGGAATTGAACTATCCGGCGCCGCCGGGACGCTGCGAAATGAGCACGCGAACCCGACGGCCTCGACAAAACGACCTGCCAGCAGGGGCTTGTAGATCGCCCACTTGAAGGTGGCAAGCCTTGCATCATCGGCTCTGTTGGGGGTGGATCGCCGTGTCAGCCCCAGCAGCATGCCGGGCAGGTTTAATTGAGCAATGGCTGCCTCAGCCAGGGCCGGGGTCGCCAGGCGCGCCTGCACCTCGAGAATCCACCATTCATCATGGCCCCGATGCACCGGCACAGGCGCCCAGTGCACTTCCGCACTCGAGGCCAGGCTGCTCTTTAGGGCGGCAACGGGTTCCGAGGACATGCGCGACGGCCTGAGGAATGGCTTGCCTCGGGTCACGCGCCGCAAGGCCATGGCGCTGGCATCGGCTGCTTCACTTGCGTAAATTTGCTTGGGGCTGGAGGTGTACATGCGCAGTTCGCCTTCCTGCTCGATGTCTGTTTCTGCCGTCAGCGCGCTGATGAGCCGATCGGGAATGCGCTTGTCCAGGGCCTCTCGCAAGTAGCGCAAACCGGCGCAGACGATGACTTGGACGCACCGCAAGCGTGCCTCCTGAAGAAAAATTTTCCAGTCCACCTTGCCGCCATCAATCAGGGAACAGGCGTCAATGGTCCAGTCTGCGTCGTTGTCCACCGACCAGCGCACGCCGTGGATCAGCGCGATCAGCAGCGCATCTGTCGCGCAGGGCACGCGGATGGGCACGCCGCGCCAGGTCAGCACCTGCGAGCGCGCCCAGAGTCCGTCGTCATCGCCCTTGAGCCGGTTCAGGTGATTGGAGAAATGATGCAGGTCGATTTCAGCCTTGCCTTTGCGCAGCGACCAGGCGTGGTGGCCGGCCACTGGCGCGAGCTTGCGCAAGTGCAGCTGCCAGGGCAAGTCGACGATCTCCCAGCCGGCTTGCTCGAGCGTCTGGAAAGCCGCCAGCTCACGACCTAGCGGCACCAGCACATCGACATCGCGGATCAGACGTTCCTGCGCCGTGGAAGCGTCCAGCGCAATCCGCGCCGCACCCTTGAAGACCAGGGTAGGAATGTCGGCCCGCGCCAGCGCGGCCAGGCCGGTCAGGCATTGCTGCAAACAGATCTGGCTCTGCACCCACAAGAACTTGCGAATACCCAGCACACGTGGCCGTATGGGCGAGTCGGCTTCGAGTTCGTCGATACGCGCGGCCACCGCGCCCAGCATGCGAACCTCGTTCCAGGGCGTGGTGTCAATGTCATGCTCGCGCCGCCAGGCTTGCCAGGCCAGACGCGCCTGCGCGGTGGGCGCAAGCGCGGCGCGCGCCAGCAAGTCCAGCGATCCCGTCGGGGTGCCCAGGGGCTTGCTCACGCTCATGCTGCTTCACGCCTTCGCGCGATCGCCAGGCGCGCGACTTGCAGCAAGGCGCCGTCGCGGGCTGCCTGACTCATGCTCAAAGAGGCCGGATGAAGCCGGCGCCGCATGACCAGCCGCTGGTGCTCGCCAAAGCTCGCTCCGGCGCGGCGCGCCCGGTCCACCCAGTCAATCCAGCAGCCCAGGCGCAATGCCGGATTGAACAGACCGGTCTGGCTAAAAACCGCCCTCCGCACCAGAGTGGCACCTGACAGCCAGGCTGTCTGTGGCGAGCGTGGCCGCAAGCGTGCGGCATCTGCGCTGCCAAGGCTGGGGCAGACAAACTCCGTCACGCCACCAACACAGGCGTCCAGGCCAGGATTTGCTGAAACATGCGCAAGCTGGCTTTGTAGGCAGTCGGGCTCCCACAAGTCATCGGCATCCAGAAAGGCGAGCCAGTCACCTTGGGCCACCGCCAGACCGGCGTTCATGGCACTGGCCACGCCGCTGTTGGTCAGTCGGATCAGCTCGCTGCCCGCCAAAGCACCAGCTTCGGCAACGGCAGCGGTGTCGTCGGTCGAACCGTCGTCCACCACAACGATTTGCACGGGCGCCAAGCTCTGAGCCTGAATGCTGGCCAGCGTCGCCGCCAGCGTGCGACCGGCGTTGAAGGCTGGCACGATCACGGAGACAAGGTTCTGGTTCAAGACAAGGGCTCCAGGTAGCTCGCGAAGTCCCGCAGCGGCAGCGCCAGGGTGCCCGCGGCGCGGCGGCGCTGCATTGATTTGAGGGTAGCCAGCCGAAAGTCGGAATCCTTGCGCGGGTGGGACACCGCCATCATCGAGGCCGCATGCTGGCGGTAATAAAGCTCGACGCTACGCAAAATCGTGAAAGGCACCCCCTGCTCGCGCACGCGCAGCAGCAAGTCGACATCTTCGGCATAAAGCAAGCCCGGGTCGAAGGCAGCACCAAGCCGGCTGAAGACCTCCCTGCGGTAGACGCAGGCGCCCACATGCACATGAAAGATCCGCTCGGTGCGCGAACCCGTGGCGGGCGCAAGACCGCTGGTATCTGCCGTGTCGAAGTAGCAAACGTAACCCGAGACCATGTCAACTTCGGGCGCGCCCGCAAGTCGGCGCAGCTGTCTTTCCAACTTACCGGCTGGCCACAGGTCGTCCGGGTCCAGAAAGGCGATCAGATCGCCGGTGGCCTGGGCGATACCGCTGTTGCGCGCCAGCCCTGGCCCGCCGGGTGGATGCTCCAGCAGCCGGATTGGCAGCCCGGCCTGCTGATGCTTGCGCACGATCGAGTGGGTTTCGTCGGTGGAGCCCGCATCCATCAGGACGATTTCATGCACGGCGACGCTCTGTTGGGCGACAGAATGCAAGGCCGCGTCAATGAAGGGCCCCATGTTCAGGCTGGGCATGATCACCGAAACCCGTGCTTTCATGCCTGATCTGCCTGGGCTTGCAAGAAGGTGCGCAGGACTTGCGCCGCCGCGGCCGGCTCGGTGCCGAGTTCGAGTCGGTACGTCGGCACGGTGCGCACCAGACTGGCCACCTTGGCCAACGTGTCCGATTCGCGACCCCTCAGCAAAAATACGGTGGGCGGTGCGATAGCTCTGAGCAGCGCCGAGGCTGGCTGCGGCACGATCCGGGTCGAATCGGCGCCCGTGATGACGCACTGCACCAGCCCGGCCAGCGGCGCCTGCAAGGCCAGGCCCTGCGGATCGACGTCGCTGTAACGCACCAGCCGCTTTTCGCCGCATGGCCACCAGGGGGCCGCCAGCAAGCGGGAGGGAATCGCAATGGCACCGCCCGGCTCGAGCTTGAGCGCGTCGTACAGCGCGTGCGCATGCCAGCCCTCGGCGGCCCGCTCGGCCAGCACCAAGTCGTCACCGCACACCTGCATGCCGGCCTCAAAACAGGCGGCCACCGTGGTCGACTTGCCCGAGCCGCCGGGACCGACCAGCATGAGCGCGCGCCCGGCATCCACCACCACGCCGCCGTGCAGCATGGACACGGGCTGGTCCGACAAGAACCAGTTGATCAGGGTTTTGAAAGGCGCGGCAGCTTCCCAAAACGGCACGTCCTGCGCATCGGCCAGCCACAGCAATGCCTCGCCTGCTGCATGGTCCAGGATCAGCCAGAAGCGGCGGTCGTGGTCATAAAACGAGCTGATCGATCCCTGTGGGCAAAGATGCAGGCGCTCGAGATGGCGCGTGTCGGTGTGCGGCAGGTTCCACAGCGGGGGCGCCTGAGCAGGGCTGGTCGAGCCGCACAAAACGTGAAGGATCAAGTCAGCGCGCCTGGATTCTGGACCGGTCTCAATCGGCAACAGGCAGTGCGTCAGCCAGCGTCCCAGGGCCGCATCATTGGCGCGAACCTCGCAAGCCAGAGGGCCCATGCGGTGCGCGGAATGGTGCGACAGTGCGCCCGCCACGAGAGCGATACCTTGGCGCAGCAGGGCCTTCAGTGCCTGCGTCGACTGCGCATGCGCACCAACCAGATCGACCGACGCGGCGGCAAGCCCTTGCGCGTCAAGCGACATCCGGAAATCCCGCCGGGCGCATCGGCCAGCCGCCCGCGGCATCCACTTCGTGGACCGGATCGATCGCAATCAGTTCGGCGAGGTCGGAAAAAACGTGCAGCACCGGCGCCTGAAAATGGCTTGCCGCAAAGACCAGCGGCGCCAGCGTGGTGCTGTCGACTGGTGGCGCGCTCACAAGCAGCCCGTGCGCCTGCATCTGTGCCATCAGGTCCTGCAATGCCTGTGGATCGGCCCCCTGCAGGCTGCTCGTCATGGCGGCCACAACAGCCTCGGGCTCACGAGCCGGTGTGAATGAGCGCCAAAGCTCCATCGCTGCGCCCGCCAGACTGAAATAAAGCCCGTTCTCGACGTCGATCAGAACGGTTTCACCGTCGAATTCCTCGGCAAAAACGCGTGTGTTGGCTTGAAGGAAATCCATCGTCACTTTGGTTAATGCCGTAATACGTGGCCAGAGGGTTGAAAACAAAAGAGTCGGCGCATGACCTTCTTGATCGATATTAAACGGGACTTCGGGCACTGCAAGGTAGGGCTTCAGCGCGCGTCACCGGATCCGAGAACAACTGATTGGCAACACCCACACGAAAAAGCATGAATCATGAGCATCGCTCCGCTGCCTTACTCACATCAGCAGGGAGATCGACAACGTACCAACCCGACAGAATAAACATCATTATTGATTTTATCAGATTAATTAACTAAATCGTTAGAAAGAAGTCGGGGCAAGAGCTGACTCTTCAAGGTGCAGCCTTGAGAGCGACCTGCCTCAGCCAGACACAGCCTGCACAACCGACTTGCCGAGCTGACTGATGTAGTCGCGAGATAGAGCTGTGGAAACGATGGACTTGACGCGGTTGTCGTCTTCATCCACTTCGAGTTCCAGCATGCCTTTGAGGCGCAAGGTTTTCAACCGCCGGTGAACCGTCGTGGATGAAGCATCCGTCGACATCTGCATGGCCTTCAACACGGTGATCTTTTTGCCCTGATGACCTGTCCGGCATATTTCGGACCAGCCTGATCTCGAGATGGTCGCCTCTCTACATCGGGAGGGGGAAAGATGAAGAAGATCGCCTTAAAAAAAAATGGTGAGCGCACCGGTTTGTCGAGATCAAGCTCGCTATGCAATCGAGCGCGGCCTGTGCGCTGATGAAGGTAAGCCGTTCAACCTTGACGTATGAACTCAAGATGCCAGCCAAGAGCGCACCCGTGGTGCACGCGATGCGACGCCTGTCGGGGAAATATCCGCGTTTTGGCGCCAGACGTATCCAGATTTTCTTACGTCGTGAGGGACTGCATCTTGGCTAGGAGCGCTGCGAGCGACTATGGGCGCAAGCCGGGCTACAGGTGCCCAGCAAACGTCGGCGGCGGCGTGTCGCGGGTTCAAGACCGCGGCCCCATACGCCGATAGCGATATCAATCCGCTCTAAGCGTGTCATCGAGGTGCTGAGCCGGCTCGTCAGTGAGCGGGGTGCGCCGCGTTACCTTCGTTCCGGCAACGGGCCGGAGTTTGTCAGCAAAGCGCTACTGGGCTGGATCGTTGATGAAGGCATCGAGTCCGCGTTGATCGATCCAGGCAAGCCCTGGCAGAACGGGACTAACGAAAGTTTCAACGGCAAGTTCAGGGATGAGTGTCTGATGCCGCATGGCATGGATAACCTTCGGTTGACTTGCTTTTCTATGCGATGGAACAGTCCACCATCAATCATCCCTGGCGCCACCGAATTGGCGCGGATGTTGTATCGACCCTCTTCGCGCGCTCTTAACCACATAAAAAAAACCATGGAGGTCGCCATCAATGGTGCGTCGCCATTCTTGAGGGTCGATATTTGACACGTAGGTCATGCCGACGGCTACCGGGTGTGAGGGCAATCCAAGGGCGAGTATGCCCAATCACTTCGTCATTGATTCGAACATTGCGAACAACCGCTTCAGCCATAGCGACTCCAAATGTCTTCGGAAATATGAATAAAAACGCAGCCTGTCTAACAAGGTCGACATGGGTCGCCCAGATAAATGTCTCGTCTACGCCATGAGGAATGGCGCAGAATCACAACTATAAAAAGACAATCACTCAGGAGACATGATGCTGAATACAAAAAAATCTATTTTCATGATCGTCGGGGCACTCATTGCTTCTCTGGCGGTTTCCACAGCTCAATCGCAAACTTATCCCGACCGACCGATTCGGCTTGTGGTCGGATTTTCTCCGGGTGGACCGACCGACTTGGCCGCGCGAATAGCGGGGCGCATTATGTCGGATGGCCTTGGCCAACCCGTGATCATCGAGAATCGTCCCGGTGCCGGTGGAGAACTCGCGGCTAATTTGGTGGCCAAGGCGCCTGCTGATGGCTATACGCTACTTGTCAATGTGACGGCTGATCTTGTCAGTCCCATCATTTCGAAGAATAAGCGTGAACCGCTACTGCGTAGCTTTGTCCCTGTCGCTAATATCTGTACGGCACCCAATGTCCTCGTCGTGCATCCTTCTGTGCCCGCAGCAAATGTTGCAGAACTTGTGGCACTGGCACGCAAGAAGGATCTCAACATCAGTTACGGGTCAGCCGGAACTGGAACCGTGAGCCACCTGTCAGGCGTATTGCTGGCCACTAGCGCGAACGTGGAATTAACCCATGTTCCCTATAAAGGAACGGCGGCAGCACAATCAGACCTTCTCTCGGGACGGCTTTCAATCATGTTTGACAACCTCGGTAATGGTCTGGCGAACGCACAGAGCCATAAAGTGAGGGCCCTTGCTGTGACGGCCGCAACGCGCTGGTATGCGGCACCTGATGTCCCGACGATGAAGGAAAGCGGTTTCCCGGGCGCGGAGATAGAGTCTATTTTTGGGCTGCTTGCGCCCATCGGTACGTCCCCAGCCATCGTGAACAAGATTGCTGCGGCTCTCCAAGCGGGCCTAGTTAAAGATACAAATCGGCAAAGTTTGTTGCGCATGGGGCTTGATCCCTCAGCGATGGGTCCAACTGACTATTTGAATTACATTCGTGCCGAGACCGCCCGGTGGGAAAAAATGGTGTCAGACGGAACTCTCAAACTTGAGTAGGCTAAAAAATACGAAGGCTAGATCAGTTTCAATGAACACTAAACACACAGTGATGTTGGCATTGTTTTTTGCTGCATCCTTCACCCTTGGAAATTTCGCATATTCGCAACCGTATCCTGCTAGACCCATTCGCCTGATCGTCCCGTTTGCGCCTGGTGGTGGTTCTGACAACGCCGCGCGAATTGTGAGCGAAGCGCTATCCAAGCGGCTGAATCAAAGTATTGTGATTGACAACAAACCTGGCGGGGGTGGCACTCTGGCTGCCACGTATGTTGTTAATTCGAAGCCAGATGGTTACACGTTGCTGTACGCCACTGCCGGACAGCAGATGATCAACCCCCATTTAATGGCCAAACTTCCGTACGATCCCGTTCATGGACTCATCGCCGTCTCTCAGTTGCTGGAGGCCACGAATGTTTTGGTTGTGAATAAAGACCTCCCCGTGGCGAGTGTCGAAGAACTGATCTCACTCGCTAAATCACGACCCGGTCAGATTAATTTCGCGAGCTCAGGAATTGGCGGCACAAGTCACCTGGCTGGCGAATTATTTAAGTCTATGGCTGGTATTGATATTGTCCACGTGCCATACAAAGGATCGGGTCTCGCAATGACCGATCTAATCGGTGGAACAGTCCAGATGACGATTGATAATATTTCGGTGTATTTGCCACACATGAAGTCTGGTGCAGTCCGCCTGCTTGCTGTCGCGACACTTGATCGCAGTCCATCCTTGCCCGAGACGCCGTCAATCGCTAAGACACTCCCCGGATTTGATGCGTCACCCATCAATTACATTTCCGTCCCTGCTGGAACACCAAGGCCGATCATTGACAGGCTCAACAAGGAGGTCAATGTCGTCCTGCGTATGCCTGAAATTCAAGCCCGTTTCCTTGCCATGGGGTCAACATTAAAAGGGGGGTCGCCCGAGCAGATGGAGGCGGTCATAAAAGCTGATTCAGCTAAATGGAAAAAAGTGATCGAGCTGTCTGGAGCCAAACCGGAATAATCTTTTCCCGAATACATGCCCTAAGCAAAGAGGGTTCATCCTCAGCCGCCGGGATCGCTCAAGCCGTTTATATGTCATTTACATCGGCAGCTGAGTGCCCAGCCCTTTGGCGCGCGCCAGCTCGAGTACCCGCGCGCCGGTGTAGATATCTTGCAGACCGATGCCGTGCGATTCGTACAGGATCACCTGCTGATCGTTGCTGCGGCCAGGCTTGATCCCGGCGATAACTTCGCCCAAGTCGGGCAGGGTATCCCAGTGGACCAGCCCAGCCTCGTAGGCTGATAAAAGATCGCCGCATTCGGCCCGCGCTGTATCGCGTGAGTCCACAACGATGACATCGGCGCGTCGGGTGGTTTCTAAGTCGATCTCCCGCTTGTCGATCGCGTTAGATCCAGCGGCTGAGACGAACTGGCCTGGCTCGAGCCAGCGACCGTCAAACAAAGGTTCTGATGCACGCGTCATGGTCATCACCATGCATGAGCCACGGACAGTATCTTCAGGTGATGTGGCGGGACGTATGTTGATCTGCAGTTTGGCCGTCATCTCTGTGCAGAAGGCCTCAACGCGCGCGGTATGGCGGCCGTAGACCTTGACCTCTCGCAGTTGACGCATGCGGCTCACTGCGTCGAGCTGAGTCACTGCGTGTCGGCCGTAGCCAAACAGGCCGACCACGGCGGCATTCTTGCGGGCGAGGTACTTCGTGGCGATGCCGGTGGATGCGCCAGTGCGCATCATGCCCATCCAGTCGGCTTCAATGATGGCCTCAAGGTTGCCTTGTTCACGATTGATCAGGTGCACCAACGATGTCCGTGATTTGTCGGGCCGAATAAAGTAGGCTTTGTAGCCGACCATATTCAGTTCTGGTGCGGCTGCTTGCAGGATGTGCAGGTGGCCACCGGGCAAGCGGGTGCGCTTGCGCGGCAGGTCGAACGCCTGGCCGCGTGCCCTTGCCGCAAACCCGCTCTCAACTTGTTCGAGTGCGATGGGCATGGTGAGAACTTGCCTGACGTCGGCTTCTGATAGGTAAACGGCCATGGTAAATTTTTTCTGAATTACTCTGCAACGATACCTGCGGTTTTGATCACGACGCTCCACTTGGCCATTTCACTTTGGATTAGCGCCGTTAGGTCCTTGCCGGGCAGGCCACGCGCGTAAATTCCTTGGGCAGACAACTCCTTGACGACCGCCGGATCCTTGGATGCTTGGACAAACGCTTGCTGCAACTTCGTGATGACGTCGTTCTGCAGACCGGCAGGGCCGAGTACGCCCATCCAGATCGACGAATCGAAACCTGGGAATCCTGATTCGGCGATCGTTGGCACATCGGGAATGTCAGCGATTCTTTCTTTGCCAGTTACCGCGATAGCCCTGAGCGTGCCATCTTTGATAAATGCCGCCGTGGAGGTAAATGCTTCAACTTTCAGGTCGACCCGTCCGGCCAGCAAGTCGACCCGTGAGGGCGCCGCGCCTTTGTAGGGTACATGGACCATTTTCAGCCCAGACTGCTGGGCCAGCAGCGCCATTGTCAAGTGTGGCCAAGTCCCAATGCCGGCCGATGCGTACACCACCTTACCCGGATTGGCTTTTGAATAGGTGAGAAATTCGGGGAATGTTTTGTAAGGCTTGGAAGGGTTGGCGACGACGACGCCAGGGTGGTCCGCCAACAGCGCGATTGAGCTGAAGTCTTTAACGGTGTCGTATTGCAGCGGGGTGGTGACAAGGTAGGGGTTTGCGGCGTGGGAGGTCTGCGCAAACAGCAACGTGTAACCGTCGGGCGCAGCTTTGGCCACGGTGACTGTGGCGACGATGCCGCCGCCGCCAGCCCGGTTGTCGATGATGATGGGCTGCCCAAGAATTACTTGCGCCTTGGCTGCCACCACACGTGCCACCAGGTCACTCGACCCGCCCGGCACGAAGGGCAGGATCAACCTGATGGGTCTGTCAGGATAAGCGGCGTAAGCCACGCCGGCAAGGATGGAGGCAATAACCAGACCGGTTGCAGCTAGGGACTTGACGTTGTTCATCGGTTGTATCCTCAAGGTTGGTATGAACGATAGCTTTCAGCCGCCCGCCACGCCTTGTGCATTCACGAATAGCGAATACAAAGACCGGCTTGACGCCATGAAGAGTCGGCTTCGGCCAGGGCCGCCAAAGCATAGATTGGCGCATCGTTCCGGCAACGAAATGTGGCCAATGGGCTCACCTTGCGGCGAGAGAATCCGGACGCCATCGAGTTCGGCAGAACCCATGCCCCAGCCACACCATAAATTCCCATCGGTGTCGACTCTAAAACCGTCGGGGGTGCCATCGTCTGCGGCCTGCATCAACACACGGCTGTTGCTCAGACGGCCGCCTACGCTCACGTCGTAGACTCGAAAGCGGCGGGGCTTGGTCCTTGATTCGATCACGTAAAGTAGTGATTCGTCCGGCGAAAATGCCAGCCCATTTGGGCCGATCAAATCGTCTGCCACCATCGTTAATTGGCCACTGCGACCATCTATGCGATAGACATGTTCAGGCAGTTCTTGCTGTGCGAGCCGTCCGGTGTAATTGTTGGTCAGACCGAATGGGGGATCGGTGAACCAAATCGAATCGTCGGACTTGACCACGATGTCGTTTGGCGAATTCAACCGCTTACCTTGGTAGCGTTCAGCCAGTACGGTGATCGAGCCGTCGTACTCGGTTCGCGTGATACGGCGACCGACGTGTTCGCAGGTGATCAGGCGTCCCTGCCGATCACGGGTATTGCCGTTGGGCAAGCCAGCTGACTGTCGAAAAACGCTGACCTCATTGCTCTCTTCGGTCCATCTCAGTATGCGGTCGTTGGGGATGTCGCTCCACAGCAGGTATCGACCATCCCCGAACCACACAGGCCCTTCGGCCCAGCGGCCACCGGTGTAGAGACGCTCCACAGCAGCCAGGGTGTTGACGTACTTAGCGAACCGCTGATCAAGAATGCGGACTGCCGGATCAGGGTAGCGAGGGGCGAGTTCAGACATAGAAAATTTCAATGATGATTGGTTCAGGCGCTGCGGTAGCGGCTAACGATGATCGGGTCGGGGTATTTCCCCAAGTCTGGAATCATTGGCAAACGGATGTGGCAATCACATGTGAAATACTCCGTAAAAGCTTAGACAGCTTCGCACCATCTACCTGAGTCTGGGCACACTGAGGCCCTAGCGCCATTCAGCCAAACTTGCTCTTCATCAAGCCCCAACACGGTCGCAGGGTCGATGTCGAAGTCGATGTGAAGGGCCTCTGCGACATTTGCATTTTCAATAGAAAGCTCCCAGCTCAAGAAGACTTGGGTGCAGTCCCGGTGTGACGGAAAGTCTGCTACGTTAAAGCCATTGCTCTGACGGTCAATGACCGCATGCGGTTGACCCGTATCGAAGATCACCACTGTGCCTCTGACCAATGGAATTCGATGACCGGTCGCTGGGAAATGCACGTCCAGTCCACGGTCTTCGCTCAAAAACAGATTGCAAAAAGCAGCGCCACCATACTGTGCGCCGTCGTGGTGGTACTTTGCGCCGCGACAGGTCATCAAGGCAACATCGCTGGAGGCCAGCACATCTTGCAGTCCGAGCATGCGTGTCCAATCTGACACCGCT
>CANFJF010000079.1 GCA_947447355.1 Comamonadaceae bacterium | reverse complement strand
TCACGTGCATGGAAATGCTGGAGCATGTGCCAGACCCTGCATCCGTGGTTCGGGCCTGCGCCACGCTGGTGAAACCGGGTGGGCGGGTTTTCTTTTCGACCATCAACCGCAACCCTAAAGCGTTTTTATTTGCCATCGTCGGCGCTGAGTACGTGCTGAACCTGTTGCCACGGGGCACTCACGAATTCGCCAAGTTCATCAAACCCAGTGAGCTGGCTGCCTACGCACGCGCTGCCGGCCTTGATTTGCAACACACGCGCGGCATGGAATACAACCCACTGACACGTCACTACTGGCTCAGCGCCAACACCAGCGTCAACTACATGCTGGCCATGCAAAAAGCATGAGCCATCACCAACAGTTTTTTGACGGCATTGAAGCGGTGCTGTTTGACCTCGATGGCACCTTGATTGACAGCGCACCTGACTTGGGCGCTGCCGCCGACAAGATGCGCACTGACCGTGGCTTGCCCGCGTTGCCTTTGGCCGATTACCGACCTATGGCGGGAGCGGGTGCCAGGGGGATGATCAGCGTAGCCTTAGGCTTGGGACCCCAGGATCCGGCTTTTCTAGAACTTCGTGAAGAGTTCTTTTTGAACTACGAGGCTTGCCTCACCGAGCGTACCTACGCCTTTGACGGGGTGGCCGAGTTGATTGGTCAGATCGAGGGCCTTGGCCTGAAGTGGGGCGTGGTGACCAACAAGTCTGAGCGCTTCGCCTTGCCGCTGACGCGCTTCATGCCGCTTTTTTCGACGGCATCCACTGTTGTCTGCGGCGACACCACGCCCCACTCCAAGCCGCATCCAGCGCCTTTGCTGGAGGCCGCGCGGCAGTTGAATATTTTGCCGGAGCGCTGTTTGTACGTTGGCGATGACGAGCGCGACATTGTGGCCGGCCATGCCGCTGGCATGCCGACCGTGGCGGCGGCCTACGGCTACCTTGGCGCTGCGGGTGAAACCGACGCCTGGAATGCGCATGCAACGATTCGATCTGCCGGTGAGCTCTTGAATTTCCTGCGAATGCCTTAAACTAGTCGGCTTGGGGCTGCATTGGTTTCGACGTGGGTTCGGAAGCGGTGTGGTGCATGTCGAGCTGAATGTGCTCGTTAATCTGATTCAAAAAAACTAACTGCAAACGACGAACGTTTCGCACTCGCTGCTTAATTGCCAGTGAGCTTTACAACAGCATGCCGATGGGCTGGGCAAGGGTTCTTTAGCGCAAGCTAAGGGTTCCAGGCTGTAAAGATAATTTAATCGGCTGGCTCCGGGCTGGGTACCTTAACCCGGGGCAAGACAATAGGGTGCTGGCGTCCTGTGTAGCGTGCGACTGCGCGACACAGGTGGCGAGACTTAAATCAGACCGCTAAACATGTAGATCTGCCCGAAAAAGGCTTGCGGACGGGGGTTCAAATCCCCCCAGCTCCACCATACCGCATGACAAAGGCCGCTAACGACATACAGTTAGCGGCCTTTTTCATTGGTAAATCAACAACTTACGTTGCAGGGGTGTACAAGGGCAGACATTGACTGCTAGACCGGCATGGGGGTATAAATGGGGGGAGAAGTTAAGAAAACGGGGGGGATTTAGGGTCTGTACCCCCTTTCCCGCTGGCGTACCCCCCATATTTGCGAAGGTTATCCCCCCATGTTGACTGATGCCGAATGCCGCAATGCAGTTTGCCCACCCGACAAGAAGCAGGCGCGTTTTGCCGATTCCGGTGGCATGTACCTACAGGTCAGCCCTGCAGGCTCAAAGCGCTGGTTTCTGAAATACCGCATTGCCTTGGTTGAAAAGCATATGGCGCTGGGTAGCTATCCGGACGTTGGCCTGACGGCAGCTCGCAAAGCCCGTGACGCAGCCAAACTGCTGAAGTCTCAAGGTTTTGATCCGATACAGGTGCGAAAGCTGGCAAAGTTGAAAGGGACGCGAAACGGCGGCGATACGTTTAAATCTGTAGCCTTGGATTGGTACGGAAAACAGTCCCCCCAGTGGAGCGAAAGCCATGCGGAGCGGTCATTGCGTCAATTAGAGCGCGACCTCTTTCCTTGGATCGGTGATCGGTTGATGACTGAAATTCACGGCATGGAGCTGTTGGCCGCGCTGCAGAAAATTGAGGAACGGGGCGCGGTCGAAACGGCTGACCGTGTACTGATGCTGGCGCGGCAGGTTTGGGACTACTGGCTACCGACTGCCGAAGTGAAACAGCGAAATATCACCGAAGGGCTAAAAGGACGGCTCATGCCTTACCGGGGCAAGTCCTTCGCCGCCATTCTCGATCCGGTGCGCATGGGTGGATTGATGCGGGCCATCAAAATCTACAAGGGCGGGGCAATTGTGCGCACTGCGTTGCAGTTGACGCCTTACCTTTACCAACGACCCGGCAACCTGCGCATGATGGAATGGGCTGAACTTGATTTGGACGGCGCGATGTGGACAATCCCCAGCCTAAAAATGAAGCGCACCAAGCTGGAAAAAGAGCAGGGTGAACCTCACACCGTGCCGTTGCCCACTCAGGCCGTCGCCTTACTTCGCGACATTCAACCTCTGACGGGACGCGGGCGTTATGTCTTCCCGGGCGAGCGCAGTCACGACAGGCCGGTCTCTGACAATTCTGTGCGCAGTGCGTTGTATCAGTTGGGGTTTGGCAAAGAGCAGAGTTGGCACGGTTTTCGAGCAAGCGCACGCACAATGCTGGTTGACGAGTTGAACATCGACCACAACGTCATTGAAGCGAACTTGGCCCACGCGGTGAAAGATGCCAATGGGCGCAGCTACAACCGGACCCAGTATGTGAAACAGCGGTTCACGATGATCCAGCAATGGGCCGACTACTTGGACAATCTTGCAGCCGGCGGCGAAGTGATCCAGTTTCAGGCGGTAGCGAAATGACAAAAGAAATTGACCGGCATAAAGCCCCGCAAGCCGAGAGAGACATTGCAGCTTATTGGGCTGGTTTATACCGGCTGGCGCAGGCGAGTCCGGACAGAAAAGTACGAAATGAAGAGGGCTTGACTGATTCACCCGATGTGTCCAAGCTGCCCAAAGGCTTTGTGGTCCAGGCTGACGACACAGAGCACCTTATTTCATTGATTGAAAATTTTGCAAGACACGGGACGTTTCAGATGCGCCTTGAGGGGTTCTCAGACGTGGTGACACTACTTAGCGTGAGTCATCAATTTAAAGCCTTGGTTAAGAGTGGGATGCCTGAGGTGAAGGCTTGGCGGGAGGCTGAGAAAAAAGCCGGACCAGAATCCACTTACCGACGTATTAAAGCCAGAGTTTTTGGGCGCCATCCGGGGGTAATCAAGGAGAAGTCTGAAAAAGCAAAAAAGATTAAGGCGCGTCGTGAGAACAGCCTTCCCGCGCTGGATACGGCATGGGGAATTGCTCACCCCAAAGGCTGACAAAGCTAAAACCCCGTCAAGTTGTGCACACAGTTTGACAGAATACTTTTAGGTCGGAATTTGATCTGATATCCCAATCAGTTAGCGATTCCCGCTAACTAAATACAAGGGGTTTCAATGACATATATTCTCAGAATTCAGTCAGTTAAAGAGCAGACCGGCCATCGATCACACGCCAGCATCTACACCCAGATCAAAGATGGGCTATTCACCGCTGGTGTGAGAATCGGCCAGAGATCACGAGGCTGGCCGTCAGATGAGGTTGCCGCCATCAACGCAGCCAGAATCGCGGGTAAATCAGACGACGAGTTAAGGGCGCTGGTTATCCGACTACACGCTAAGCGCCTTGAATTGCCATCAGCGTAGGTGGTGATCAATGGCAAACGCACGTAATCCCAAGAAAAAGGGCTACGACATAGATCGTGACAGCGGAGGATTTATAGCCTTACCGTGGTCCGTACTCGAATGTCCAGCCTATGCCCACTTAAGCCATCCTGCAAAGGCGTTGCTACTTGAAGTCGCACTGCAATTTAAGCGTGACAACAACGGACGATTGCTGTTGTCGAGAGCTTACTTAGCAAAACGTGGATGGAAGTCTTCGGACACGATCACCAACGCAAAACGTGACCTTTTGAAGGGTGGTTTTATATATGAGACTGTTATGGGACATCGCCCCAATAAAGCAAGCTGGTACGCCGTCACTTGGCTAGGACTGGACAAACATCCCCGCTATGACTACGGAGCCATTGCTGGTTTCAAGCGAAGTGCATATCGGCAAAATTCACCGCTAATAAACACAAGTCTTAGACCGCCAGCCGGAGCAGTGAAGAAACTGATAGCACCGCCAGCCGGAACAGAAGCTATGCCTAATGTACCGCTAGACGGAACTATCAAGCCCATTTCGGGGGGTCTCTCTGTACCGCCAGTCGGACACCATCTAGATATACCATCTATTGGAGTCAATGTTGCATATCTAGATGAACACGAAAGCCACCCGCCATCATGACCTGCCATTTATTGAGCTTAGATTCGCCTACCAACCATTACGGCCACGCTATTGCAGTCCCGAGACGATTGAAAGTAGAGAAACTTAAATTTTTATCGGCTGAGTCAAAGCAACCCCGAGGCCAATTTTCCACGAAATGAATTTTGGTGAAGGGGTAGTCCCACAAAGGAAATCAAAATGAACTCAAAAATTCCAGCAAATCTTCACATAGTGATGAGCACACCTAAACTGCGGCGTCCTGTCATACCAACAATCGAGCTAAATTGTGATTGGCTCAGTGACCCAGCGGCATGGGACAAAGAAAAATTCATTAGTGACATCGTCTCATTTATTGAGCAGACTCAAGTGGTCAACGCGTATCCCAACACGGTGCTTATCGGAATGCTGGCACACCAAATTGACTTGTATGTCCAATGCACTCGCCAGATGGCTCAAACGGGGCTTGTAGAGGCGTATAACAAGGGCGTGACCACAGGTCCTAGTCTCTACTTTTCTATGGCTGATAAAGCCTTAAATCGCGTTTTACAAATCATGAAAGAGTTGGGATTGACGCCCACTCACAGAATTGGGACGGTCAGGTCAACGAGTCCTGAAGCGCTGGCTTTTGAGGAGTTCATGGCAGGGCCATGATAGGATGAATTTTATAACTGGGGAGCGTCCATGAAAGTACTCGCAGGAATTTTGGGCGGCTTCCTCATTGCCATAATTGGCCAATTGGTCATAGCTCTGGGAGCGTCTAGTCTAGGTACAGGCGCAATCTCAGGGGTAGTTGACTTCTTGGTTCCATGGATGGCTTTTTTTGTTCTATGGATAAAATTTAAAATGAGCTTTATTTCATCTATTTTATTTTTAACTATTTTAATTTTTAGTGGTTCTGCTTTTGCAAAAATTGACTTTGCACTAAGTTGTACCGGTAATGGAAAATCCATGGTGCTAATAGCTGATAAGGATGTTATTTTGACCACAACGAAACCAGTATTCAATAGAAATGAACTGCAATTGGTCCCAAATGATAGCCAAGAAAAATCGTTTATGTACGTTCAAACATCTGACTGGATCAACAAAAAAACTAGTTATGATTCTAGCATTTATTACTTTTTAGATCGTGAATCACTTAGGTTGACTAATTATGTAAAATCTCCGCCGAGATTTGGTAAGACTAATTTGGTTGCAACCTTTCAATGTAAAATTATTGATAATGCAGAAGATGCCAACACGCGAACAAATTTATTGTTGGAAAAAATGGAAGAAGATAGAAAAATAAATATCGAAAAGCAATTAAAGAGAAATAAAATATGATTGCACCGGCAAGGTTAAAGCGTAAAAAAAGAAGTTTGCGAACTAATGATCAAGTTTGACGCGAATCCAAAGCGAATGTACAAACAAGGAAAAACCGGGTGTATTCAAAAGTGAAGTGCAACACATTTCAAAGTAACCCGACTCTAAATTAAGGCAGAGCCGCAATGCTTGCACTTAACCGCTTCCGAACGTACCGATTCAGCACAGAATGGGCATTTTTTATAATCGCCATAGCTACCAGCCACTCCGTCTTTCGCGGTAGCTGATGAAAGTGAAAAAAACAGGGCGCTCAGTGGCACCATAAAAGCGGCTATTGCAGGGCCATAACCCCCTCGGTCAACTTGCGCCACAACCACCACAGCTAGAGGCGCAGCCAAGAGACAAAACAAAAGATAGAAAACCCACTTTTGTCCTCTTTTTTAGCGACAACACAAGCTGCAGTGGTAATCACCAAGAACCAAATAAACCCAAATATCGGTTGCATATCAACTCCTTTTTCAACTAGAAGTGAATTTTGCGCTTAGAAGGATTCGTTTTCGTTAGTGACTCGAATTGGGGGGTGATTACCTTAGCTTTTTATGCTGGCGTTGCATTTTGGTAAGTTGCCTACAGATGCACAAAAGTGAAAAGCGTCGCTACTAACTTAATAGCAGCGAGGCTTTGTATTTATTGGTGGGACGTGCGGGGGTCAAACCCACGACAAACGGATTAAAAGTCAGCAAGTTCATCATGGAGTTCAAAAACGTATCGGACGTAGTCAACCATGCCTCCCATTCTGTTTCTAGCTTTTACCTCACAACACCAGAATTCCTTGCTGACCTTTGATTGGCGCTGACTACGGATCACTGCGGAATTTGGATTATTCAAGGAGCGTTTGATAGCTTCTTCTTGTCTACCTATAGGCGACTTACGGTGCGCCTCCGCCAAGACAATCGCTGCATCCATTTCTATAGCTGCGGGATGGCTTGCCAAAAACATGAATAGACTGGAAGGCGATAAAAAATCTCCTGTCGTCACTCAGCAAAAAAACAAGAGACAGCACTGCTTGGTTGCAGTTTAGAAATGTTTAGCAGCAAAACCAAATCGGGGGTACAAATGGGGGTACAAATTGAGATTTATAAACCTTAAATTAAGCATTCATGCGGTTTTCAAGCCATCTTTCAATTGACCCCAGCCCACCATACCGCATGACAAAGGCCGCTAACAACATACAGTTAGCGGCCTTTTTCATTGGTAAATCAACAACTTAGCTTGCAGTGACGTACAAGAAGAGTCATTGACTGCCAGACCATACAAGCCACAGACAGCCTTGCCCCAGATTTTTACGAACAGGAGCCTTCATGCTAACAAATGCCCAACGCGCCATCATCAAATCGACTGTTCCTTTGTTGGAAGCCAAGGGTGAAACCCTCACCAAACACATGTACACCATGTTGCTGAGCGAATTTGCCGAGGTCCGGCCCTTGTTCAACCCCGTGCACCAAGCCAGCGGCGACCAACCGCGCGCCTTGGCCAACGGCATCTTGATGTTCGCGAAGAACATCGACCGACTGGAAGCGCTCGGCGAGATGTCGGCGCAAATTGTGAGCAAGCACGTGTCTTTGCAGATACAGCCGGAGCATTACCCCATCGTCGGCGCTTGCCTGCTGCGTTCCATCCGCGAAGTCTTGGGCGCAGAAATCGCCACGGATGCGGTGATCGACGCTTGGTCTGCAGCCTATCAGCAACTGGCCGACATTCTGATCCAGTCCGAAGAGCAGGCCTATGCCCAGACCGAGGCCGCGCCCGGTGGATGGCGTGGTGAGCGGGCGTTCCGCGTCACGCGCAAAGAGCCAGAAAGCAGCGAGATCACTTCGTTTTACATGGCGCCAGCCGATGGTGGCCCGTTGGCGCAACACCTGCCTGGGCAATACCTTGGCCTGCGGCTGCAAATCGCTGGTCAAGATCAGCGTCGCAGCTACTCGCTTTCTGCAGCACCTAACGGCAAAGAGTTGCGCATCAGTGTGAAACGTCAAGCGAGTGGATTGGTGTCAAACCATCTGCACGACCACGTATCCCCGGGGAATTTGCTGCTGGTCTTCCCGCCTGCGGGCATCTTCACCTTAGCGGAGGGTGACAAGCCGTTGGTGTTGATCAGCGCCGGTGTAGGCATCACCCCTACGATACCGATGTTGCAGCAAGCACTCAAAACATCGCGGCCCATCTACTTCATTCATTGCGCCCGCAACAGAGCGGTGCATGCCTTTCGCGAAACAGTGGATGGCTTGCGGGCGACCCACCCGCAACTCAAGCGTTTTTATGCCTATAGCGAGGTGACGCAGACGACTGCCGCAGATGGTGTTGACGGCGTGGGTCGGCTTGACAAAAACCGGTTGGCGAAGTGGCTGCCGTCGAACTTGGACGTAGACGTCTACTTTCTCGGCCCGCAGCCATTCATGGCCTTGGTTAAGCGCAACTTGAAAGCCCTTGGGGTGCCGCAAAGTCAAACGCATTTCGAGTTCTTCGGCCCTGCGTCGGCGTTGGACTGACATGAGCTGAAATGAACTGACATGCATTGAAGGCTGCGCACCTATACTCGCCGACACAACAAATCGGAGCCCTCAATGAAGTGCAAATCACGCGCAGTCCAAGCTGTATTCAGCATGGTGTTGCTGTTTGGCGGTGCGGCGCAGGCTGTCGAACTCAAGGTGCTCAGCGGCAACGGATCTCGGCCAGCGGTGATCGCGTTATGCGCTCAGTTTGAACGTGCCACGGGCCACAAGGTGGTGGTCGAATTCGCGGTCAATCCAACGGTGAAAAAGAAGATCGAATCGGGCGAGGCTTTTGACGTCACGGTGCTCAACCCGCCAGTGCTTGACGAGTTGATCAAGCAGGGTTTGGTGGTAGGCGATACGCGCGCAGTGATCGGACGGATTGGTCTTGGTGCCGCCATTCGCGCAGGCGCTCCGAAGCCAGATATTTCTACCACCGAGGCTTTCAAGCGCACGCTGCAGAACCTGAAGTCGGTGGCTTATCCGGGTGACGGCGCCAGCGGCAAGTATTTCGTCAGCCTGATCGACAGGATGGGAATCGCCAGCGAGATGAAGTCGAAAATGCGGCCCATGTCGGGCGAGTACAACGTCGAGGTGGTGGCTGACGGCGGAGTCGACATGGTGGTGGTCGTGGCGTCGCGTATCTACGGTGTGCCGGGTGTCGACATGCTGGGTTTGATTCCAAACGAATTGCAAACTTGGATTGGCTTTGCAACCGGTGTCAGCGCCCGCACTCAACAGGCCGACGCTGCTCGTGCACTGGTGAAGTACATGACAGCACCTGCAGCGGCCACAGTGCTGCGGCCGATCGGCATTCAGCCTTTCGTTGAGTAAGCCTTCGAAAAGACCTTAGAGAGTGCGCCATTTGACCGGCAAGATGCGCAGGGCATTCTCTCGGTCAATGGCGCGCAGTTCGCTGGCATTGAAGATGGGGGCCAGACCGGTCACATGCTCTATGCCCGTCCGATACGGGTAGTCGGTGCCAAACACGATCTGCGAGATATTGACCATCTTGGTGAGCGAGGCCATGGCGATCGGATTCGCCGCCTGCGCGGTGTCGTAATAAAAGCGTCGGATCTCCTTCATGACGTTTTCGCCTGTGAAGCCGCGCTGTTTGATATGCGGAAAGGAAACCACCTGCACTTCGAAGCGTTCGGTCATGGCAGTGAGCGATCCGCCGCCATGCGAGAAGATGAAGTTGATGTCTTTGCAGCGCATCGAGGTGCCTGAAAAAATCAGGCTGGCAATGGTGCGTGTGGTGTCGGTACCGTACTCGATGATCACCGAGGGCACGCCGGTGTTCAGGTTACGGCAGCAGGCTGGCTCATTCGGGTGGGTATAGGCAGTGGCCTTGCGCCGGTTCAGTTCGTCCATCACCGGGGCAAAGGCTTTGTCGCCCAAGAACTTGTCGTCGTAGCTGGTCATGAAGGCAACGCCATCAGCCTTGAGCACATCAAAAGCGTAAGCGATTTCTTTCAGCGTCTCGTCCACATGCGGCATCGGCAAGAGCGCGAAGACTCCAAAGCGCCCCGGGTACTGGTCTGCCAACTTGCGCGCGTATTCATTTGAGGCGCGCGCCACAGCCGCTGCCTCAGCGGGCGGCAAGAAGCCGACAGCAGGCAGTGTGGGTGAGGTCATCGACGTGGCGATGCCGGCTTTGTCCATGTCGTCCAAGGAGCGTTGCGGCGTCCAGTCGGTGACGGGTGGTGTGTCGAGTTTTGATTTCTTGAGGGCTGTAACCCACTCTGGCGGTGAAATATGGTGATGCACATCAATGCGGTGCGGTTTGGCTGGCACGCCAAAGCTAGTGCAGCCGCTGCTGGCCAGTGCGCCCGCAGTCCCAATAGCGCCCAAAGCTCCCAGAAAACTGCGGCGCGATGCCAAAAGGTTGAGACCTGAGTGGCAACCGCATTGGCTACCGAGTCCGTGATAGTTGTCCATTGAGCATCCCAAAAATGAATTGAGCAGAAGTGGCCGAAAGCAAGCTGATACACACATGACGTTAGCAGTCATTAGATGCATTTGCCATTGATTTGGGCGATTATTTCCCAGTGTTTTCCCTCTATTCGGGCAAGCGCAAGGCCTTATTCACGCGTTTTTCCAACTCGCGGCCGTTGTAGTGCGTCAAGTCGCTGGCAATCGCGGTGAGCAGCATTTTTTCCGATTCGCGGCTCAGATGAGGCTTGATCTCACCCAGCATCGGGCTGGTCGCGATCAGCAGCAGTGCCTGACAGCGCTGCTCCGAGATGCCTTTGTTGAGGTAGTCGGCCAGTCTGCGGGCGAAGTCGGCGCGTTCTTTGGCTTGCGCTTCGGTGTGCGGCTCAAACTGCGTTCCAGCGTGTCCGGTGCGACCATGCCCATTTTTGCCTTGCAGGCTGGCGTGTGGATGAACAAAGTCAGCCAGCTCGTTGAGGCGGTGGTCCGTGGCATCACGCTCAAAGCACCGTGCACGTTCAGCATCTGTGATCAAAACCCAAGTCTTATCCATATATTCAATTCGTTGTTGTTAGCGCGTCTAGAAATAAAACTACTTTGCAACGATTTATCGCCAAATGCAAGGTGAACCACAATATCTTGCAAATACGAATCATTCCCGTTTACAATATTTCTATGTCGCTGCCAAAGAACTTCGCAACTCATCCAACGCCCCTCCAGTGCCTTGGGTGGGCTTGGTTACGAGGTACTCTGATTTGGGCACTGTTGGTCGTTGGCGCAGTGCTAACGTCAGCCTGCAGCCCTGTGTTGACGGCACAGCGCCTGAGCTCAGAAGCAGCGCTGGGCGAAAAAGCTTTTAACGATCTATCTCTTTCTGCATCAGGTCAGCAGTCGTGTGCAACTTGTCACGCTGCAGTTGTTGGACACACGGCCCCTAATGCGCTGGCTGCCCAATTGGGTGGCGCCGATCTGAACGTGCAAGGTGTGCGCGCCTCGCAGTCTTTGCGTTACCTCGTAACCAACCAGGCGTTTCACTTTGACGATGAAGGGACTCCCACTGGCGGGTTCTTCTGGGATGGCCGCGCCGACACCTTGGCGATTCAGGCCGCGGGACCTTTGCTCAGGAACATAGAAATGGCCAACAAGGACAAGGCGAGTGTGGTCCGCAAAATAGCCAGCGCGACATGGGTAGAGGATTTCAAATCTGTTTATGGTGTCAACGTTTTGAATGACGTTGACACTGCTTTTGAAAAACTCACCCTGGCGCTGCAGCGTTACCAATTGGAAGACGCTGTCTTTCAATCCTTCACCAGCAAGTACGACGCGGTATTGCGAAACGAGACAACTTTGAGCGTACCCGAAACGCGGGGTTTGGTCTTGTTCAACGACGAAGTCAAGGGCAACTGTGCCTCGTGCCATACCTCTGAAAAATCAGCCAACGGGGGTCATCCGCTGTTCACCGACTTCACCTATGACAACCTTGGCGTGCCTCGAAATGCAGAGATAGTCGCCAACAACGATCCGACTTATTTTGACATTGGCCTGTGTGGTCGGGAAGACTTGAAGGCCCGAGGCGATTTGTGTGGTGCATTCAAAGTCCCCTCGTTGCGCAACGTTGCGCTGCGTCCGGTGTTCTTTCACAACGGCAAATTCAAGACGCTGAAAGAAGCGCTTGTTTTTTATGTGCAGCGCGACACGCATCCCGAGAAATGGTACCCAGTCAACCCTGACGGCAGCATTCAAAAGTTTGACGACTTGCCTTCCAAGTACCGCGTCAACGTGAATACTTCAGAGGCGCCGTATGACCGCCACCCGGGAGATAAGCCTGCGCTGAACGATGCGGAAATTGACGATGTCATCGCCTTCCTCAAAACTCTCAACGACGGCTGGACTGGCCGCTGATAGATCGCCCTATCTAACGAAAGAAACCAAGATGAAAACAACGCACATTCGTTCTGTATTTGCCCCATTGAGCATGGGTTTGATGGCCTTGGCTTTTTCAGGTCTGGCTGCGGCCGCAGATTTTGAAGCGGCCATGAGCATTAAAAATCACCAGTTTGAACCTGCTGAGATCAAGGTGCCAGCGAATAAGCGCGTTCGTCTGACGGTGCACAACCAAGATGCGACCCCTGAGGAATTTGAAAGCCATGATCTGAATCGGGAAAAGGTCGTACCGGGGGGCGCTAAAGCAGTCATTTTTATCGGCCCACTGAAACCCGGACGCTACGCTTTTATGGGTGAGTACAACGCAGCCACGGCCAAAGGGGCCGTCGTCGCTGAATAACGACGAACAGAAAGAACGTCACTATGTTTGCAACTGGTTTGATTGTCTTCAGAGAGACGCTTGAGGCGGCATTGTTTGTCGGCATCATCGCAGCCGCCACGCGGGGCATTGAGCGTAGAAGCCTTTGGATGGCGGGCGGCGTTTTGGTCGGGTTTGCGGGCGCGTTGTTGATGGCTGCAGGCATGCAGCAAGTCAGTGCATGGGCTGATGGGATTGGCCAAGATTTGTTGAATGTAGGCATCATTTCTGTCGCTCTGTTGATGTTGGCGTGGCACTGCATTTGGGTCTCCACCCATGGCCGGGAAATGGCGAAAGAGGCCAGACAAGTGGGCTTGTCAGCGGCCCATGGCTCAAGTTCATTGTGGGCGTTGTCGGTGGCGGTGGCCTTGTCTGTTCTGCGTGAAGGGGCTGAAACCGTTTTGTTTATCGCGGGCTTCATGTCGGGCTCCACGGAGCAAGGGGCGACGATGCTGCTGGGCGCCGTCATGGGTTTATTCTCTGGCGCACTCGTGGGGGTGTTGATTTACCTCGGGCTGGCCAAAGTTAAAACGCAGCATTTATTTTCAGTGACCAACGCCTTGATCCTGGTGCTTGCTGGTAGCCTGGCCAGCCAGTTGGCCAAGACGCTGAACCAAGCCGGCTTGGTGGAGCGTTGGTCTGAGCCGCTTTGGAATGCCTCCAACATTCTGTCCAATGACTCGTCGCTTGGCGTCTTTCTGCATGCCCTGATGGGTTACGACGCTAGCCCTTCCGTGTTGCAGTTGCTGTTTTACGCAGGCGCTGTGAGCTTGATTTGGATCGGCACATTACAAGCTCAGAAAAGACAAAGCCAGCGTTGATCAGACCTCTTCTACAGTTCAATTTATCTCACTCTAGTTTTTAAAATTTATGCGTTTCATTACAACTACAGGTCTTGCTGTCGCCCTTTGTACCGTGCTGCTGCAAACCGCCGTGCATGCTGAACCGAACGACTACATCCGAACGCCTTCGGTAGAGCAAGGTGAAAAAGAAATTGACTTCAAATGGGGCTCGCAAAAAAACAAGGACGGCACCCGTGAATCCGCAACCTCTATCGGTTTGGGGTACGGCGTTAATTCGTTTTGGTTCACCGAGGTCTACGCCAAATACAACCGCTTGCCTGGAGAGAGCAATGCCTTTGACGCATGGGAATGGGAGAACCGATTTCAATTAACAGAGACCGGGAAATACCCGTTGGACCTTGGGTTCTTGTTCGAAATTGAGCGCCCCAAAAACCGTGCCGAAGGCTACGAACTAACCTATGGCCCTTTGGTCCAATCCGAATGGGGAAAGATTCAAGCTAACGTCAACGTTCTGATTCAAAAACACGTTCAAGCCACCACGCCTTTCGACACCGAAATGCATTACCAAGGGCAGGTGAAATATCGACAATCCGAGTTGTTTGAATGGGGCGCTCAAGCTTTTGGTTCCGTGGGGCCTTGGGACCGCTGGAGTCCCACCGCCAACCAAGAGAAAAAGTTCGGACCGGCCGTGTTTGGCAAGATCCGAACGGGTACCAAACAGGCCATCAAATGGAATGCTGCGCTGTTGCATGGCACGACCAATGCGTCGCCGCAGACAACACTCAGGTTCCAATCTGAATACGAGTTTTAAAAACGAAGTGCTTCGCCGAGTTATCGTTTTAGCAGCGATGAATCAAGGCTTAAGAGGCACGAGCGGCGCTAACACAGCCCCTTCAATTTGATGTTTCCCCAAAGCGTTGGCGACGAATCCTGAAGACTTCATCTCCTCCACAAATCGCTGAAGATAAATAAGCGCTTCAATGTTGCGACTCTTGGGTAAACCCATGGCTTGTTCGATCACCATGAAGCGGCCCGGCAAAAGCCGCAGATGGGGCAAGCGCTTGGCATCCATTTCCAGTTGCTGCTTCACACCAGCTGCCACATCCAAGTTTTGGGCCAGGAAGAAATCGACGGTCGTGGGCGATGTCGGTGCTCTCATGATTTGCGCGCTTTTGATTTCGCGGGTTAAAAACAAATCGTAAGCGCTGCCCTTACCGACTGCAATGCGGGTGCCAACGCGGTCAACTTCTTCATTTTTTGTCAATCCAGAATCTTGACGAACCAGATAACTGCCTTCGATCAAGACGTAGGGCGCCGTGAAGGCGATGTCTTTGCCGCGTAGCGGGTCGACGGCAAAAAAACCAATGTCGGCTTTGTCCTGGCTCAGCGCATCGACTGACTTTCCGGCAGCGTCAAAAACCACCAGCTCAAGGGGCAGACCCAGTCGCTTGGCCAGTTCGGTGGCCAAGTCAACCGACACGCCCACGGGTCGCCCGGCTGGATCTTTCTTAGCCAAAATGGGATTGCCCAAATTAATCGAGGCGCGCAAGGTCCCTGAGGGTGCAAAAAAAGAGGACACCTGCGCGTGGCTTGGCGTCGACATAAGCGCCAAGCTCAATAAGGCAACTGCCGCGAAAGACGACCGCAAGGAACGCATAAATGTTGGCATGAGCACCCTCAACATAAAAGAGGTAGTTTCTCAGACAAAAGTCCTGTGTGAGAAAGCCATTTTTGAAAAGTCACTGTGGAAACCCCTAGGCCCGTTATGGAGGAAACCCTTTAGGATTCCTTGCGGCAATTAACACTATTTATTTGGAGCCATTTCATGCCTTCTTCATTTCTTATCAAGACACTGTTAGCCGCTTCAGTGGCAGCTTTCAGTTTCGCGACCACGTCCGTTTACGCGCAGACTGAAAAGGCCGCCGCAGTGAACGGTAAAACCGAGCTTTTGTGGCTTGGCCAAGCAGGCTTTCGCATCACAACGCCAGGTGGAAAAGTCATCGTG
>CANFJF010000078.1 GCA_947447355.1 Comamonadaceae bacterium | reverse complement strand
ATGCGTCGTCGCTCAGATGGCGACGCTGGGCAGCGCTGGCCAAACGAATGAAGTGCTCGTGGTACCCGGCGATGCTCACCCCCAGCACTCGGCACTGCACCGAGATCGGCCACACCCGGCGGTGGCGCTCGATGAAGGCGTACTTCAGGCCGACCCCTTTGCGAAGTACGCCGTCGCTTTTCCCAGAATGTCGCGCTCCATCTTCACGCGCGCCAATTCGGCTCGCAGCCGACTGATCTCCATCTGCTCGGCGCTGATCTTCACCTTGCTGTCAGCCCCCTTGAGTTGGCCTTCGCGCTGCGCCTTGACCCAGTTGTAGAGTGTCTGATCGACCACTCCCAGCGTACGGGCCGCCGCCGCAATGCTCTGGCCACCCTCGACCAGCCGAACGGCTTCTTGCTTGAATTCGAGCGTGTATCGCGCTCTTGCCGTCTTCGTCATTTCCGTTCTCCTTGCGTGAACTTAAACACTCAGCAAGGGATACGTTTTTCGGGGGCTAGGTCACCCGAATGAAATCGACTATGAGAAGTTTTGATGGGGGCCTAGGATGAACCAGCGATGGACCAGAAGACCCGAGGGGTCAAATTGGGGTGATTTTGGCCCGGATGACCAACGTGGCCGCATGAACCTGCTGACACCAGAGCGTCGCAGGCAGGCTATGCAGGAGGTCATCACCGGCGACATCTTCTGTCTAAGCCTGCCGCTTGATCGTCCTGGGGGCCAGGTGCTCAATGACCATCGATGCGCGCCTGTGTTCAAGCCGGTGCTGCGCAGCGGCCATCAGGTTTTCAACTTCCCGATGGAGCAGGTCGACCCACGATTCAGTGATGTGAGCTCGGATGAGGCGGTGCTGTTATACAGCCAGTACTCGACCCAATGGGATGGATTCGCACACAAGGGTTCCATGTTTGACGTGGATGGCAGTGGCGTGCGCAGGCGTGTCCACTACAACGGCTGGGAAATTGTCGATGCGAACAGCCGGGGAACCCAGGGTGAACTGGGCGCGCGCGCAGTGTCGATCGCCAGCATGGCAGAAACCGGTGTGCAGGGTCGAGGCGTGCTGGTCGACCTGCATCACCACTTGGGCAACGAGAGAACTCAAGTTGATCTGAACATGCTCCTGAGAATCATGGAGGCGGACCGCGTCACCGTCAGCGAGGGCGACATTCTATGCATTCATTCGGGATTGGGCCAGCTGATCATGAACAGCCCGGCCACTGGCCCCGATCCGTCTATCAGGCTGGCCTGTGCCGTGCTCGACGGAACCGATCCGACATTGCTCAACTGGATCACTGAAACCGGCTTGGTCGCCATCGCCGCCGATAATCTGGCGGTGGAATCATCTTCCACCTTGGGGGTGCGCAAGAACATCGGACCGCACGGCCCCGTGCTACCTCTGCATGAACATTGCCTGTTCAAGATCGGGGTGCATCTGGGGGAGTTGTGGTACCTGACCGAACTGGCTCAGTGGCTCAGAACGCATGAGCGCAACCGGTTTCTTCTGACCGCGCCGCCCCTTCGACTACCCGGCGCGGTAGGCTCGCCTGTCACGCCGGTCGCCACTGTCTAGGTCAGCGTTCTGCGGCCCTTCAGCAGCGCCCCAACACCCGTGTCGGTTTCCTTGAAAGCGAACCAAAGAGGGGCAAACAATTCGGATTACACGCATCGTTTTCATCTTGATAGACGGCAAGTGATTTGAATAGTGGACCGACTCGTCATGTCTGAGGTGGCCACAACGAATACGGTGAGGGTTATCTGTTTGCGGAGCTCAGAAAAATAATTGATGCTAATTCCTAAAGGCTGCGTTCGAGGGAACCACGCAACAGCGTCAGGTATTGCGGCAGTTTCAGCCGCATTGAACGAGACCAACCTCCTATGCCGACGGCCAGCGGTATTCCATTGATGCATTCGGGTATCAGCATGCCAAGCACTGCGGCACCAGGTGTGACACCCTTCAACGTCAGGGAATAGCCTTGTGTTCGAATAGTCGACAGTTCGCGGCGCAATGCGCTCAGACTGATTCGTGGATCTGAAGTATTAGATCCTTCGTTATAACGTAATACGAGGTGGCGTACCTTCTCATCAGACATGGTTGATAACAGCAAGCGGCCCAACCCCGAAGACAACAATGAGCGAGTCGTTCCCGGGCCGACATGCATACGCATTGTGGTGCTTGCAGGTACGACATGAAGGTATTGCACCTGATCTCGTGTTGGTGCAGCGAGAATGATCGTTTCACTAGTTTGCTCACCGAGTTCAGCCATTAGGCTCAGCACAGCACCTGAAGGGGCTAGTACTGGTGCAATCCAAGTCCCGAGTAAGGTCACGCGTGCCGTCGGAAAATAGCTGCGTTGGTCGGCACCATGGCACAGGTAGCCCATTTCAGCGAGGTTAGACAGCAGCACCGAAGTGCTCGAAAGCGGGTAACCTAGTTCACGCGCAATTTCACTGACGGTGGCTTCGCGCTGGATGCGGTCGAACAATTGAAATATTTCGAGAACGCGTACTGCAGACTTGACGGGACGGGTCACTTTAACCAGCCCCAGAGCGCCTTTACTTGACACCACAAATCACTATAAGTAGGCAGGAGCTTTTGACCCATGTAGTGGTACCAGAATATGTGACAGTCGTATTTATCGCGGAACTGCCAAAGTATGCGCTTAAGGCGCAGTGCGTGCTTGAAACTTGTGAGCTAGTCTATTGGCAATACGAAACCACATCCTTATCTATGCCCGGATCAGCATCTGTTGCATTGACTGGAGGGAGCGATCGTCCAGCAAATCGATTTTTTCAGACGTGGTCATTAAAAAACCTGCAAACTGCTCCGGTAGATTGACTTACAAAGGTAAACGTGTTTGTTGTAATAATTTGAGCACGTCACACATGTATTTCAAAAACAGCTCATTAAAGGCTCAATGCCGCCTTCTGGCAGGCCGATCACGGCTTTGCGCAGTGCGGGGTAAGAAGAGTCCCGGCCTGCCTCCTTCCATAGCGCTTGAGCCCAAGGATCAACAGTATCCCAATTAATGGCTAGATCTTTGCCACCATCACGCAGTTCACCTTGTACAGGTGCACCTGTCTGCATCGTAATTTTTATGCGGCAACTCAATGTTCCAAGACCGACGTCTGCACGGACATCTGTGACCGAAATAAGGCGCAGCAACGACATAGATGCCGGTTTGAGGAACGCATCGAAATCAAACCGACCTACCTCGAGGACTGAGCCTACGCAGAAACGGGCGCTCATGAGACGGTCAGAAAATGACTTGAACACTGGACCAGCATTGAGCGTGCCGGGGTAGTTCATCTCGAACGTATTCATCTCAATTTCAATGCACTTGATCGGCCTTCCTTTAATTTGCTCCGCCAGACGTTCAGAGAGCCTCACTAATGGTTGACAAATGCCGCTGACTGGATAGCGCTTGAGTACGGTCTCGACGATTGCTGCATTTGGCTCAAAATCAGGGGCGATGTCGATGTATCGTGGCGCCAGTCCCGTGAGTGCCGGGTAAAAGCCCGATGGCCCGTCCAACGAATGATCGCCTGCGATAACGCCGCCTTCAGTAAGTTCTGCACAAAGCAGCGCTTGGCTTGCAGCATTGGCTACATGTAGCTGGTACTCATCGCTACCATCGTGCCAGCACTGTGTAGTTCCGAAACTTGATTGTGAGGCTAACCCAAGCGTATTTGCAACTCCCTTGGGTCCGTGACCGCGCAACCGCGATACTCCGACTGCCGCCCCCATGACCGCGTAAAGACAAGTTGAACGAAGACCGCGAGGTGTGGTGATCAATGACAACTGGCGGGACAGGCCAACTGCTGTAGCGTAGCCCGCAACAAGGGCGTCAAGTAGCGTCTCGCCCGACAAATTCCGACGTTCCGCTTCGGCCAGCACAGCGGGCAGCACCACAGTCGCGATGTGCAAGTTGCCAATCGGGTGAAAGTCGTCCTGCGTACGCGCATGCATGAGCGCAGCGTTGTGGAACGCGGCTTCACGCGCTGTTGTTGCCTGCCCGCCGTCAAGCAGACGGTGCCCGATGCCGACCGCCGGACGTGGAAGACGCAGAGCTGGGCGGCCAGCGACTGCAACCGATAAATTAGCCAACAGGCAGAGCAAGAGCTTGGACTGGGCACCTTTGCTCAGCGTAGCCCAACGGACTAGGTAGAGCTGTTGTCCAAGTTCGCGAATCATGCGGATTCCTTCACAACAGCGCCAATGCAGGCTAGGGCTAGCGCTGGCTTGAGCGCGCTTTTTTGGATCTTTCCCGCAGCATTTTTAGGCAATTCGGCCATCAGGTACACGCGTTTTGGTCGCTTGAATCCAAGCTGATCTCGTCCGAATTCCAGAAGTTCATGCTCACGTCCGGTGTGGCCCTCTTTGAGAACAAGGTAAGCGACCACTGCCTGCCCCCACTCCGTGTCTTGCTCGCCGACCACTGAGGCCTCTTGCACTAACTCGTGTTGATATAGAACGTCTTCCACCTCGCGTGGTGCAATGTTATAACCTCCACTGATGATCATCTCGTCACTGCGTCCGAGGAGGTAAACGAATCCATGCTCATCAATTCGTCCCATGTCTTTTGTCTTGAGCCAACCATCGCGGATAGCTTCACGAGTCAAGTCCTCGCGCTTCCAGTAGCCAGACATCATGTGTGGGCCACGCAGCACGATTTCACCGATTCCGCCTTCCAATACGTCTGCAAAGTTGTCATCCACCACCCGAATTTCAACTGTGGCCCAAGGTCGCCCAGCCGAAACTAGGCGCTCAGGGTAAGGTTGATTGAGCCGGTGTTCATCTGCGGAAAGGATAGAAAGCGTGACGGGGCATTCGCTCTGACCATATATTTGTATTAGTCGATCCTGGCCGAACACTGATATCGCGTGGCGTAGCGGTTCAGTAGGCATGGGGCTAGCACCATAAATGAGGGCTCGCAGTTTTGGGAGTTTCATGCTCTCAAGCCCCGGCAAGCGAAGGATGCGCTGCAACATGGTTGGGATCAGCTTAATCACCTCAATTTCATGCACGCTGGCCAACCGCATCACCTCGGATGGATCAAAGTCGCGAATGATGATGCTGCTACCGCCTTTCATAAATTGCGGGAGCACAAAAAATCCAGCGCCATGGCTGAGCGGCTGCATCAATAGTATTTTTTCGCCAATAGCGATCGGGCCGACTTCCATCAGTAGGTTCCATGCCACGTGCAGCATAGCGCGGTGTGAGAGCATCACACCCTTGGGACGTCCAGTGGTGCCAGAAGTATAGAACAGGCAATAGAGGTCTTCACCTTCAACTTTACATGCAGGAATTTCGGCATTGCCGCCACTTATAAAGGTTTCAAAATCTACACTGCCGTCCAATGCTGTATGCGTGCCTTCGGCAGTGCGCAAACGCAGTTCAATCAATGATGTGTCCTGGGTTGCAACCTTGATTTTTTCATCGAACGATGCACCAAATACTAGGCAGCGCGCATCACTGTCCTGGAAGATGTACTGCGCCTCACGCGCAGTAAGTCGAGGGTTCAGCGAGACGCGCACTAGTCCCGCCTTGGCTAACCCAAAGTCCAACTCGATGCAACTAATAGAATTTTCCATCCAGGTTGCCACTCGGTCGCCCGGCTTTAGACCGTAGGCTAGTAGCGCATTGGCTAGTCGGTTGCTGCGCTCTTCAATTTCTGCGTAGGTGCGGATTTCGTTGCCGCAACGTGCAGCAATAGCGTCGCCATACAGACGCGCTGCTTTATGCAGTTGGTCCGCGACGTTCACGCAATCCCTTCTGCAGGAGCGTACGCAAAGCCCACGCGCCCATCGGGTCGATCAAAAAGCTCGAAACGAAGTGGCATTCCAACTTCAAGTTTTGTACCAGGAGCAGCGGCGATCGGGGCGAAGGTGCGCGGCCCCTGTTCAGTCTCGATTTGGCCAATGAAATATGGTGCCTCAAAACCGTCAGCGGAATGAAAAACTTCCGACGATTGACCTAATGTAGCGCGTTGGCCTATACACACGGAATCAAGTTCGCGGTTGCCACAGCGTGGACAAGCTGCGACCTGCAGGAGTACCGTTTGTTTACAGGCTTTGCAATGAGAGCCCTTGAGGCCTGGTGCACCAGGTGCTTCGCCATCAACGAAGAAAAGAGTTGGATTAGTTTTGATCATGTTCGGTGCCTTAGAGTGTTTTCTCAAGAATGTGAACGGCACTGACGGCAGGGTCTTCGCCAATCCACCCGCCAGAGTTGTGGGCTAGTGCCAGACGCGCGCCAGGCACCTGCCGTTCTCCAGCATCGCCACGCAATTGCAAGGTCAGCTCGATCAATTGAGCAACACCCGTGGCGCCAACCGGATGGCCTCGCGAGTTAAGTCCACCGCTGGTGTTCACCGGCAAACGACCTCCTAAAGCGCTAGCACGTTCTGCGACAAAGCTAGCGACCTCCCCGGGTCCACACAGGCCCAGTTCGCGGTAATGCATGAGTTCGGCTGGTGATACTGCGTCGTGTACCTCAGCCAGATCAAGGTCGGCAGCGCCGATACCGGCCTGTTCATAGGCCTTGTTGGCGGCAATGGTTGGGCCCGGTAGGGAGTCAGCACTCAAGCGCCAAGGGGATGAGGTCAGCGCGCTTGCACGGATGCGAACCCCTCCTCGCCCTGGCTTACGCGAAAGCACCACGGCTGCAGCGCCATCAGAAATCGCGCTACACATCAACAGGCGAATAGGGTCCGAAATCATTCGCGAAGCCCGCACTTGTTCCATACTGATCGGCTTTCGGTACTGAGCCATAGGGTTACTAAACGCATGAGCGTGATTCTTCATCGTGATCCACTCGAACGCCTCTGCTCCAACGTCTTCCTCTTCCATCATCTCGCGCACACGAATCGCGTCGACGGCAGAAAACTGCATACCAATATTACCCATAACCTCTGTGTCAGCCGAGTTAGCGAGTGCGGCCAAAGTGCGGTTCGTATCATTGACAAACATTTTTTCTGCCCCCACCACTAGTACGGTGTCGTAATTGCCACTGGAAATTGCCATGCTGGCCAAGTGCACAGCCGTGCTACCACTGGCGCAGGCGTTCTCTACATTCATTACCGGGGTCGTGCCCAAACCGATACCTCGGAGCCAAGTTTCACCGCGGATCGACTCCTGACCGTTCAGTATTCCGCTGTATGCGTTGGAACAAAAGGCGGCCTGGATCTCGCCAATCTTCAAGCCCGCGTCGTCTAACGCACCGAGTGCGGCTGTTGCAGCGAGAACCTTGAGGGAAGTGTCCGGAAAGCGCCCGAAGGGGTGGTACCCGACCCCGCGGATATAAACATCGTGGCCATTCATGATTTTTCCTCCTGATAGCTTCGTTCCTGTGGAACATTCTTGCGAATAAAAGTAACAATCTCTTTGAGCGACGTTCCCGGTGTGAAAACACCCGTCACACCCAACTTCTCGAGCTCCGCTCGAGCGGGTTCTGCCACGATCCCGCCAACGACAAGCACAACATCGTCAACCTGGTGCTCGTGGAGTGCGGCATGGACCCGTTTTGTCAGCGGCACCACAGCGCCCGATAGTATGGACAGGCCGAGTACGTCGGCGTCTTCCTCCAGGACGATGCGCGCGATCTCCTCGGGTGTACGGCGCAGACCGGCGTAAATTACCTCCATTCCTGCATCCCTCAGGGCTTGGGCGATCACCTTCACACCACGGTCGTGACCATCAAGACCCACTTTGGTCAATACAACGCGGATCGGACGTTGAAGACTCACTGTATTTATGGATTCCATCAAAACCTCACTGATTCAGGGATGTAAACACCGAAAGACTCACGCCAGACGTCGGCGATTTCGCCTATGGTGGCGTACGCCTTTACACAATCAAGGATCGCGGGCATGACATTGCGATCACTCGAGCATTCAGCTTTCAACTGCGCCAGTGTTCGTTTCACCGCGTCCGCGTCACGACGCTCCCGCACTGCTTTTAACTTCGCAATCTGCCGCTCCGCCGCGCCGGGATCAAGCTTGAATGTGGGAAGTGGCTGTCCTTCTTCCGATTGAAAACGGTTAACGCCAACGACGACTTGCTCGCCACTTTCCACGGCGCACTGTTCGCGGTAGGCGCCTTTTGAAAGTGCACGTTGATAGAAGCCGTCGCGCACAGCCGCAAGCGCGCCCCCCATCGAATCGACTTGACTGATGATCTCGTCAATGCGACGCTCATATTCCAGCGTCAAGTGCTCAACGTAGTAGGAACCCCCGAGTGGATCTACCGTGTCGGGGACGCCACTTTCGTAGGCGATGATCTGGTTGGCTCGGATAGAAGTGCGTGCAGCCTCCTGGGTAGGAATGCCTAGAGCCTCATCGAAGGATGCGGTGCGCGTCTGCTCGCAACCACCCAGAATTTGGGCCAGCGCCTGTAGAGTAATGCGTGCGATGTTGTTGAGTGGCTGTTGCGCCGTCAATGGCCGCCCGGATGTTGCAGCATGTAGCCTGAAGTGCTGGGCCTTCTGGGTGGTGCCTCCAAATCGCTCGCGCACCAAGCGGGTCCATACTTTGCGCACCGCTCTGTACTTGGCGACCTCCTCGAAGAAATCCATCTCAGTACAGAAATGCAACTCAAGAACATGACCAAAGTCGTCAATTTTCATGCCGCGCTTGAGGCAGCTTTCCACATAGGTAATGGCGTTGCAAATGGTGAACGCCGCCTCTTGCACGCAAGTAGCGCCAGCTTGCTTCATGTGGGACCCCGATACTGAGATCGGCAGCCATTCCGGAGCCGCCGTCCTGCAGTGCTGGATCATGTCGGTAGTCAGGCGCACGGCCGCCTCAATCGGTAGAAACTGCGTGCCCCTAGCCACGTATTCCTTAATTGGGTCATTTTGCAATTGCACGATGCAGTCACCGGTCGGCGTGCCGCGCTTTTCATACAACGCAAGTAACCATGCATAAACAATTGGCCCTATAGCATTGGCGGTTGAGAAAATGTGACCAACTTGCGCCAAAGGAATACCATCAAAGACGCGTTCAACATCGTCAAGAGAGGTAAGAGCTACGCCTATCTGACCTACCTCGTCACGTGCCATGACGTGGTCAGAGTCGTAGCCCACTTGCGTAGGCAAGTCCAATGCGATTGAAATACCGCCAGTGCTTCCCTGCGACATTAGGTAGCGGTAACGCTCGTTCGCTTCTTCTGCGGAACCGAAACCGGCGTACATTTCCATTTTCCATAACTGCTTTCTATAACCACCAGGCGTGAAACCGCGGGTGAAGGGAGCTTGCCCCGGAAAGCCGGTATCGTGTTGATATTTCCAGCCTTCACGCTCCAGGTGCTCGGGGGTGTAAAGCGTTTCCACAGGAATGCCACTGGAGCTTTCGAATGATTTTTTGCGCGAATCAAGCAGCTCTTCACGGTTCTGTTCAAACCATTCCGCATAACTATCTGCAGGAGTGCGCTCGGTTTTTTGCATTGTGTGTCTTTCGGTATTTACTTAGGCGATTACTCGGGAGAGATCCCGGCTTGCTTGATCAGTTTTTCCATGCGCGCGTAGTCGGCTCGATGAGTCTTACCGAACTCCTGCGATCCCATCTGGCGCGGGATGAAGCCGGTTTCGATAATCTTGGCCTGTACCTCAGGTCGGCTCATAATTTTTACGATCTCGTTGCTCAGCCTTTGAACGATTTCATGAGGAGTTTTTACCGGTGCGAAAAACCCTGCCCAAGTTTCATGCTCCATCGGCAAGCCCGCCTCAGCCATGGTTAGCACATCTACTGCCAAATTATTTCGACGATTGCTTGTCACTGCCAGTGCTCGCAACTTACCAGACTTGATCAGTGGCACACTGGTGCCCAGAGGGTCACACACGAGATCGATGCTTCCGCCCGCTAGATCAATTAGCGACTGCGGTGAACCCTTGTAGGGCACTTTAACGATGTTGACTCCTGCCGTGTTATTAAATATTTCGCCGCATAGCAAAGCGGCGCTGCTACCAAATCCATAATTCAGCTTGCCGGGTCTGGCTTTTGCCGCGACTATCAGGTCCTTGACCGAACTTATGGACGAAGTAGCCGACACCATCAAAGCGAAATCAATGGTCCCTAGCATGGCTAGCGGTACGAAATCCTTCAAAGGGTCAACCGTCGGATTCTTGTATAGAAAGTTGTTGGCGGCCATAGTGGTGGACGAACCGATCACAAAGGAATATCCATCCGGTGCAGACTTGGCGGCAAGTTCTACTCCAATCACACCGCCAGCGCCAACGCGGTTATCAATCAGTACCGGCTGCCCCAACGCCTCGCCTAGGTAGATAGCCACTACACGCGCTGCGATGTCGGTGCCACCTCCAGGCGCTAGCGGCACGATTAGATGAATTGGCTTGCTCGGCCAAGCTTGAGCATGGGCCAATGTGGTGGCAGCCAAAACCGCAAAAGTCATGGTGCAAAAAACAAGTGTCAGAATAAAGCGTTTCATTGCGCCCTCCTTATTTGTTGACCTGAAAATTAGCATCCTTTACGATCTTGGCCCAGCGTGTGGTGTCAGCAACAATGCGCTTTGCAAACTGTTCTTGTGATTCGACGATAGGGTCGTAAGACAGTTCAGCTAACCGAGCCCGTACTTCGGGAGATGCGATGATCTTCGCCATCTCGGCGAACAGTAGATCGACGATCGACTTTGGTGTGCCGGGCGGTGCGAACATGCCGATCCAAGTTTCAACTTGGTAATCCAGCAGCCCTGCTTCCTGCAGAGTAGGCAGGTCGGGGAAAATGCTTGAACGGTGCGAGGAGGTCACTGCAATTGGGCGGATCTTGCCAGACTTGATATGCTGCACTGCTAGGAATGGGTCGAATATAAGATCAACTTCCTTGCCCAGCATGGCGGTAACTTGGGGCGCAGTACCTTTATAGGGAATGGCCACAATGTTTGCGCCGCTCAGATGCTTGAACATCTCGCCGGCAAGGTGCGTAAATGTGGAGCCGGCCGCGTAGTTAAGCTTGCCCGGATTCGACTTGGCGTACCCGATAAGCTCTTGCACATTTTTAATTGGCAACTCGGGCTGCACCCCAAGCACACAGCTCAACATAGCCATGCTTGACACTGGCACCAAATCCTTAATCGGGTCGAACGGCAACTTGGCATATAGCGCAGGGTTCATCACGATTGGGCTGGAAGGCACAAAGCCAAGCGTGTAGCCGTCTGGTGTAGCTTTGGCGATTTGGTCGGTCCCAATGATGCCGTCAGCGCCTTGCTTGTTGTCCACAACGAAAGCCTTACCCAGTGACTTGGTCAATCGCTCTGCAACTATTCGCGCGAGGATATCGGTACCCGAACCAGCTGAAAACGGCACTATCACCCTGACTGGCCGGTTTGGATATACCGCTTGCGCGGCGGCAGTCATCGGCGCCATGGCGAGCATGCCACTGACGGCAATCGGCAGGATGATTCGGGCGATTTGGACAGCCCAACGTGAAAGCTTCATGGCGTTATCTCCCTATTAGAGGTCAATGGTGTGGCTAAACAATCAGCGGACGTAATGCTTATCGGATCTAGTTCGTTCGGGGGCAACACCGCATCGGCTAAAGCCCGCGCGGCACCCAAGGGGTCTGTGCTTCCATTGGCAAGCTCGGCTTCTAGCCGAGTAAGTAGGGCCATGGACTCGATACGCGATTGCAACCGGCGCTGCACGACGTCTTTAAAGTAAATTTGCATACGGTGCAAATCGTGCATACGATTCAGTGAGTCGAAAAGCCCCTGGCTTTGTAGAAGTGCAAGGTGTTCATGCAACCGGTCGCAGACAGCGCTGACGCCGGTGCCAGTAAGAGCATTGGTAGACATTACTGGTGGATGCCAGTGGATGCATCCATGCTCAAGTACGTTCACACCCTCGGTCATGTGAGCTTTGCGTTCGGACAGCAGCAGTGCCTGTTGCAGAGAGTCAACAACGTCTTCCGATCCAGGGCGGTCCGCCTTATTGACGACCAACACGTCAGCAATCTCCATCACGCCGGCTTTTTGCGCTTGCACGTCATCGCCAAGACCCGGCGCATGCACAAGTACCACACTATGCGCGACGTGCAAAATACCTAGTTCGGACTGACCTGCGCCGACAGTTTCAACTAACACTACGTCAAAGCCTGCCGCAGCAGCTACACGTACGAGGTCTGCTACGCAAGTCGCTAGGCCTCCCTGACCACCGCGCGTCGCCACACTGCGAAAGTACACTCGTTTGTGTTGCTCCCCGCCATAGTCGCGGATGCGGTCACCCAATAGTGCGCCTCCGGTCAGTGGGCTTGATGGGTCCACAGCCAATATGGCGACTCGACTTCCCCCATCGGCAAGTTGGCGTGCTATGTGCGGAACTAGTGAGCTCTTACCTGCGCCGCCGACGCCAGTGATGCCAATGACCCAAGGATATGGTGCTTGTGCATAGATTTTTTCTAGGAGCGCAGAAGCTGCTGGCGCCTCGTTCTCAATCCATGAAATAGCTCGTGACAGCGCCCTCGGTCGTCCCTGCCGGAGATCTTGAAACACACGATCGACTTCGCCGGTCACCATGCGGCCTCAAGAATTCCGAATGCCTCCGCCTCGGTGGCTGGACGGGGATTGAAATATAGCCCACGGTCGGACATGGCACCCTTTGCGAGACGAGCCAGCAGTGAACGATCAAGATCCGTATCTCTCAAGCGTCGCGGTACACCGATTAGCTGTTGCAAGACTTCAACTGCCTCGATGGCAGCATCGGCGGCGGCCAGCGACGACATGCCGCGAGTGTCGACGCCTAGCGCTTGTGCAGCAAGCATAAGCGGCCCGGCGGATACCTCACGGTTGAAGCGCATAGCATGTGGCAGCAAAATGGCATTAGCCACGCCGTGTGGCAAGCCGCCGAGCGAACCCAGACCATGGCACAGCCCGTGATGGATCCCAACACGCGCGTTGCTAATTACCATTCCGCTCAAGCATGCACCCACCAGAGCATCGGTTCGCGCATCTTCATCTTGCGGCCGCTTGGTCACCTGCGCAAGCGCTGGACGCAGAAGTCGCAGACCTTGAAGCGCTAGTCCTTCGGAAAAAGGGTTACGCATACGCGAGTACAAGCCCTCTATGCAGTGAGCCAGTGCATTCATGCCAGTGGTAGCAAACACGCTGACTGGAACATCTAGCGTTGCTCGCCCATCGAGCATGATGAGCCGAGGCACAACGTTCAGATCCCAAAACACTAACTTGTGCCCATCCGCGTCGCGAATGCCCAAACCAGGAGTGACTTCAGCGGCCGAGAGCGTGGTGGGTATCGCGATGATTGGCAGTTTGGGACGGGTTAAAACCTTCTGCACATACCCGGCTGGCGGATAGAAGACATTGGCATGGTCAACCAGATGGCCGCCTTCTGCCAACAGTATGGCCGAAGCCTTGGCACTGTCTGAGGCGCTGCCACCACCGACGGTGATAAGACCATCCACATTGCATCGGCGGGCAAGCGCTGCGATTGTCTCAACGGTAGCTACGCCCGAGTGTTGCTGAACGTCGCTAAATTCACAAACCAATAACGGTCCAAGCGAGGCCCGCACGGCTCGCGCCGCCGCACCTTCGGCTGAACGCCTACCGCTCACAAGCATCAGGCGTTTCACTCCAATAGCATCAACCTCGAAAGCTAAATTGTCCAACGCCCCGGGACGAGACACTATTTTGGAACGAGATGATAAATATTGGAAGTCTCCTGCGGTGTTCATAGGCTTACCTGTCTACCCACGCTTGCCGGCCGACTAAAAAATAAATCCACATGCTCTGATGAACAGCAGAAAACTATTTTGATACGCATCGAACTCCTTAACCTGTATGGTCTCTGGCTATGCGCTAGCGAAGTGACGTTATCAAATACCTCTCTTATTGATCTCGATACATATAGGAAGGCATGTGTAAACTTCTCAATGGAAGGACGAACAGAATAAGGTGTGGATTTTTGACAGTCTTGCCTGTGATTCTTCAAGACTGCATCGCAAACCTCATACAAGTCATCTGTCCGAAACATCAGATGTAGTTGCTCGATCGCTCGTCTGAAAAGTAGAAAGTATTTGGCTGCATCTATAAACAGAACCTTGTTTGATTTTCTTGCTTTCATGACTTTTACTCCTGTGTGGTTGCAGTCCGAATCAAATGCCTTTTTCCAGCACATACCAAAATTTATTTCGACGCAAGCGCTTTAAATTTGCTCTCAATTCAATGTAGCTTGTATTGGTCTTCTATTCACATTTGCAGCTTCATATTTCACATAGGTGATCAATGCTGCGCCGCAACCAGCGACACGACAAGATAAAGTTTGCAGAGCAGTAGATGTATTCAACGAAAAGAGGATAGCAATGGACCGAGACCAACAGAGAAATGCTTATCAATTGAAAGTAAACCGCATTCGCAACAGTTGGGCTAATGATGAGATCCCGATTGGAACTTTTATTTTTTCACGCGATGCGGCAGTGGTAGAAACTGTCGGTCGCGCCGGATTCGACTTTGCTCTGATTGACATGGAGCACACTTCCCTTGAACTGCGTGATGTAGAAGGACATCTCCGCGCCGCTGCTGCTGTTGATATCGCAGCCTTGGTACGAGTACCAAATTTCGATGGCGGCGTCATCGGTAGGGTGTTGGACAGCGGTGCTGACGGGATAGTCTTTCCACACTTTGGGAGAGATATCGAGGCTAGTCGGCTGTTTGCTGAAAACTTGCGTTTTGCCCCGAACGGCAAACGTCCAAGTTGTACCGGCGTGCGTTCCGCTGGCTATGGATTAGCGCCGTTCGCTGAGTATGTTCAACATGCCGACGCTTCAGTACTTGGCATCGGATTGATCGAAGATATTGAAGTCATTCCGCATCTCGAAGCTATTTTCGCCGCATCGCCCATAGATGCGATCATGCCAGGGCCTGGTGATCTGGCAACGGCATTGGGTCTACATGGCCAGCCTACACATGCCCGAGTAAGGGCCGCCATTGACGAAATTATGCGAGCCGCGCGCCGCGCCGGCTTACGCTGCGGCATGTATTTAAATTCAGTCGACGAGGCACACGAATGGGTTAATTCTGGCGCCGATTTCCTTATCTACCTAATGGACTCTAAGGTGCTATCCGAGGCGTATGCCGCGGCGTCCCGAAGCTTGCACCAATCCATAGATCGACGGATCGGGGATGACGTATGACAACTGATGCAGTGATACTTGGTGCCGGAGCCGCCGGTATGACCGTCGCGCTCGCGGTCCAAGCACGGGGTCTTCAAGTCGTGCTGATCGACCCAATGGCGCAGTCACCCAACAACTTTGCCATCAGCGGTGGTTTGTTCCCAGCGGCGGGATCACAGCTTCAACGTGCATCAGGCAT
>CANFJF010000077.1 GCA_947447355.1 Comamonadaceae bacterium | reverse complement strand
TGTTTCCAACGACCAGCGCAAGGTGATTTACCAGCAGCGCAACGACATCATGGATGCGTCGAGTTTGCAAGTGCAGATCACCTCGCTGCGTGAAGGTTGCTTCACCGACCTGACGCGGCAGTATGTGCCGGCTGAAAGCGTTGAAGAGCAGTGGGACATCCCCATGCTTGAAAAAGTCTTGCGCGAGGAATGGCAAGTCAACGTTGCGCTGCAAGAAGAAGTCTCTGCCGCGACAGCCATCACGGATGATGACGTGCTTGAAAAAGTCGTTGCCGCGGCCAACGCAGGGTTTACCGCTAAGGTGGAGCCGATTGGTGAAGAGAGCCTGATTCAGTTCGAGCGCATGGTGCTGCTGCAAAGCATCGATACCCACTGGCGTGAGCACCTGAGCTCTTTGGACTATTTGCGTCAAGGTATTCATCTGCGCGGCTATGCGCAAAAGCAGCCCAAGCAAGAATACAAACGCGAGGCTTTTGAGCTCTTTGGCCAGCTGCTCGACAGCGTCAAAAATGACGTGACCAAAGTACTGATGACGGTCAGAATCCAGTCCGCTGAGCAGCTCGGTGAGGCTGCCGAGGAGATGGAGAGCCGCGCCGAAAACATCAGCAACGTCACTTACACAGCACCGACTGAAACCGGTGAAGCTGAGGTCATTGCGGTCACCGATGAGCAACGTCAGCGAATGACGGGTGACTATGTGCCCCGCGTTGGCCGTAACGACCCTTGCCCTTGCGGTTCGGGTAAAAAATACAAGGCGTGCCACGGTAAGCTGGTCTGATGAGCCATGCCTGATGCGGGCCCATTCATGGGCCTGCTGTTCTTGAACTCTGGAGACTCCCCATGCCTGTGAATCTGGTTGCTACGCCTGCCGCCGATCTTTATCCTGTCCCTGGCGTTCGCTGGGGTATTGCTGAAGCGGGTATCCGCAAAGCGGGTCGTAAAGATCTGGCGGTGCTTTTGCTCGACGAAGGCTGCACGGTTGGTGCGGTCTTCACGCAAAACCGGTTTTGTGCCGCACCGGTGCAAATCTGCCGCGAGAACTTGGCTTTGAACGCGGGTGCCTCGCATGGCATTCGTGCCATGCTCATAAACACGGGCAATGCGAATGCAGGCACGGGCTCTGATGGCTTGATGCGTGCGCGTGCCAGTTGCATCGCGCTGGCCCGGGAACTCAATCTGTCGCCGGAGCAGATATTGCCTTTTTCGACCGGCGTCATCATGGAGCCGCTGCCGCATGAACGCATCGCTGCGGGCTTGCCGGCTGCGCTGGCAGATGCCCGGCTAGACAACTGGGCCCATGCTGCCGAAGCCATCATGACCACCGACACCGTGGCCAAAGCGTTTTCCAAACGAATCACACTTGGTGGCACGTCCATCACCATCACTGGTATCAGCAAAGGTGCCGGCATGATCCGTCCCAACATGGCGACCATGCTCGGGTTCATGGCAACGGATGCTTGCGTGCCGCAGACTCTGATGGCGCAGCTGGCACGTGAGTTGGCGGAAGGCTCCTTCAACCGCGTCACGGTCGATGGCGACACTTCGACCAACGATTCTTTCGTGGTCGTGGCCACACAACAAGCCAAGCACACACCGATTGAATCGCTGAACAGCGCAGACGGTCGGGCCCTCAAAGCGGCGATGCTGGAGATAGCCCAGAAGCTGGCGCAAGCGATCGTGCGTGACGGTGAAGGCGCCACCAAATTCATCACCATCCGCGTCGAAGGTGGCAACACCGGCGACGAATGCCGTAAAGTGGCTTACGCCATTGCCCATTCACCGCTGGTGAAAACGGCTTTCTTTGCCAGTGACCCGAACCTCGGTCGCATCTTGGCTGCCGTTGGTTACGCCGGTATCGATGACCTGGACCAGACGCTGATTGATTTGTACTTAGACGACGTGCTGGTGGCTAAAAATGGTGGCCGCCACATTGACTACGTCGAATCTGAAGGCCAACGCGTGATGAAGCAAAGCGAGATATTGGTTCGCGTGGTGTTGGGTCGCGGTGACGCGGTCGACACCGTCTGGACCTGTGACCTCTCCTACGATTACGTCAAGATCAACGCAGATTACAGAAGTTAAAGCCCCCATGAACGAGTCCTTTGAACGCCTGATGGCGCGTGTTGAATCCTTGGTCACCCGCATTGAGTCAGTTTTGCCGCAGCCTTTGAGCGCACCCGACTGGCAAGCCTCGGTGGCTTATCGCTATCGCAAACGCAGTTCCGGTTTTGGTTCACTGGAGCCGGTGAAACACTTGGGCACCATGCGGCTGACGGATCTAAAAGAGATCGAAGACCAGAAGGACAAAATCAAGCGCAACACCGAGCAGTTTGTGAAGGGCGTACCCGCCAACAACGTATTGTTAACAGGCTCACGCGGCACAGGAAAGTCCTCGCTGATCAAAGCTTGCTTGAACGAATACGCAGCGCAAGGTTTGCGGCTGATTGAGGTTGACAAGAGCGACCTGGTCGACCTGCCTGACATCGTTGATCTGGTCTTTGGCTTGCCTCAGAAATTCATCATTTTTTGCGATGACTTGAGCTTTGAAGAAGGCGAGTCGGGTTACAAAGCGCTCAAGTCCATCCTGGATGGATCGATCGCTGCGGCCACGCCAAATGTGCTGATTTACGCCACCAGCAACCGGCGTCATCTGCTGCCCGAATACATGACTGAAAACCTCACTTACACGCACACAGCGGATGGCGAAGTGCATCCGGGTGAAGTGGTCGAAGAAAAGATCTCGCTGTCGGAACGCTTTGGTTTGTGGGTCAGTTTCTACCCCTTCAGCCAAGACGAATACCTGACCATCGTGGCGCAGTGGTTGACGTCTTTTGGCGTGACCCCTGAGGCGATCAAAGCAGCGCAACCGGCCTCGCTGGTCTGGGCTCTAGAGCGCGGCTCACGCAGCGGTCGGGTGGCTTTTCAGTTCGCCCGCGACTATGCAGGTCAAACCGCCGCATGACTTCGGCGTTGCTGGTGGCCGACAAAGACCGCCCGCGCGAAGGTGGTGCTGATCGTCCCACGGTGGAAGTCGCTGTCGGCGTTCTCATGCGCGACGGTGGTGAGTTTTTATTGACCTCGCGACCACCCGGCAAGGTCTATGAAGGCTACTGGGAATTCCCTGGTGGCAAGCTAGAAGCGGGTGAAAGCGTCGAGCAGGCTTTGCGGCGCGAGCTTGAAGAAGAGATTGGCATCACGATCGGTGCCGTGCACGCGTGGCGTACCGAACTGGTCGACTATCCACATGCTTTGGTGCGTCTGAATTTTTGTAAGGTCTTTGACTGGATCGGCACTTTGCAGATGCGCGAAGGCCAGTCATTCGCTTGGCAGACACTGCCAGTGCAGGTTCATCCGGTGTTGCCGGGCACCGTGCCGGTATTGGCTTGGTTCGCACAAGAACGCGGCTTTCAAGAAGCGACGCATTTGCCGGTTTGAGCTTTCTTTGCAGCGCGTCACGTTAGCTGCCGATTTGCCACTTTCTTCGCGCAGCCAAGACCGCGTCAGGATAAGGTGCTTGTCCGCGAGATCCGTTGTAGCGGCCTAGGCCCATGAACACATCGCCTTGTTCGCGGTCCAGATAATGCCGCAAAATGACGCAGCCAAAGCGGAGGTTGGTTTGCAGGTGAAAGAGCTTGCTGACATCGCCATCGCCAATGAGTCTGACCCAAAAAGGCATGACCTGCATGAAGCCGCGCGCACCCACCGATGACACGGCGAACTTGCGAAAATTGCTCTCGACCTGAATCAGTCCCAGTACCAAGGCCACATCCAGTCCGGCGCGTTTACTTTCGTACCAGACGGTTTGTGAAAACTCTTGGCGACTGTGCGCTTCAGGAATGAGGCGTTGAAGCTGAGCCGACATGAGACTCGACCAGTGTTGGTAGGCCAATTGGCTTTCGCTGTTGCTAAATTGCGGCACGGGGGGCGCACGGTTGGCAACAGCGGAGGTCAATGCCGTGCGCACTGAATCTATCAGCGGCTCTTCCAGTTGCCCCCCGGCATGGGCAGTCTTGCCAAACAAACCCAGAATACCCACACTGCCTAATAGCCCCAGCAGGCTTGTTGCAGAGCATCGCTTCAGGCAACTCCGTCGCGATATAAAGAGTGTGCCCAGTGGCGTTGTCAAGCGCCCTGGCTGTTCAATCATGGTGCCAGCTTGCCCTTGAGGACGTTAAAAATGTCAGTCACGGCGATCTTGGTCGAAGCCGCGTCACGGCGATGCTGGTATTCAACTTGACCTTCCTTCAGGCCGCGGTCGCCAATCGTCACGCGGTGTGGCACGCCGATGAGTTCCCAGTCGGCAAACATGGCGCCGGGACGCTCGCCCCGATCGTCCAGAATAACGTCCACACCAGCGGCCAGCAGCTCGGTGTGCAGCTTGTCAGCAGCCGCTTGCACCTCGGGGAAACGGTCCGGGCTGATCGGGCAGATCACCACAGTGAAAGGGGCAATCGCATCCGGCCAGATGATGCCGCGTTCGTCATGGTTTTGCTCAATCGCCGCCGCAGGCAGCCGCGTGATGCCGATGCCGTAGCAACCCATTTCCATGAACTGGGGCTTGCCGTTTTCATCCAGAAAAGTCGCGTTCATGGCTTGGCTGTACTTGGTGCCCAGGTAAAACACATGGCCGACTTCGATGCCGCGTTCAATCGCCAGCAAGCCCAAGCCGTCGGGCGAGGCATCGCCCGCCAACACATTACGCAAGTCGGCGACCAAGCTTGGTTCCGGCAGATCGCGCAGCCAGTTGACGCCCGTCAGATGCAGGTCAACCTCGTTGGCGCCGCAAATCCAGTCGCTCATGACCGCGACTTCACGGTCAACCACCAGAGAGACAGGTTTCTTCAAGTTCAAGGGGCCGAGGTAACCCGGTTGGCAGCCGAAATGGTCTTCGATTTCGGCCAAAGTAGCGAAACGGAAATTGGCCAGCCCTTCAATTTTGCGGACCTTGACTTCATTCATGTCGTGGTCGCCACGCAGCAGCAGTAACCAGACGCGGGTCTTGATGATCTCGCCGGCGGGACCGATGTCGTCGGTCGCCAAGACCAGCGATTTGACGGTGCAGGTAAGCGGCACGTCGAGTAAAACCGCGACATCTGCGCAGGTGCTTTTGTCCGGTGTCGAGGTGCGCGTGAGGGGCTGGGTGGCGGCCTTGCGGGGCCCGGCTGGTGCCAATGACTCGGCCTTTTCCATGTTGGCCGCGTAGTCACTGCTAGGACAGTACACGATCGCGTCTTCGCCGGTGGCTGCGATGACCTGAAACTCTTCGCTCAGGTCGCCACCAATGGCACCGCTGTCGGCCGCGACGGCACGGTAACGCAGACCGAAGCGGTCAAAAATTTGGCGGTAAGCCTGCGCCATGTTTTGGTAGCTGAGCTTGGCCGCTGTCGGGTTGCGGTCAAAACTGTAGGCGTCCTTCATGGTGAATTCGCGCCCACGCATCAGGCCAAAACGGGGTCGCCGTTCGTCGCGGAACTTGGTCTGAATTTGGTAGATGTTTTTCGGCAGCTGTTTGTAGCTGCGGATGTCTTGACGCATAACGTCGGTGATGACCTCTTCGCTGGTCGGCTGGATCACGAAGTCGCGGCCATGCCGGTCTTTGATGCGCAGCATTTCAGGGCCCATCTTTTCGAAGCGCCCGGTTTCTTGCCAGAGCTCTGCCGGTTGAATCACTGGCATGGCCATTTCAATGGCACCAGCGCGGTTCATTTCTTCCCGCACGATGGCTTCGACCTTGCGAATGACGCGCAGGCCCATCGGCATGTAGTTGTAAATGCCGGCACCCAACTTTTTGATCATGCCCGCGCGCATCATCAGTTGGTGGCTGACGACTTCAGCGTCGGCTGGCGCTTCTTTGAGCGTTGAGATGAAGAACTGAGAAGCTTTCATGGGGGCGTATTTTCTGAGGTTGGATCACTGCAGCCTGCAGCAAGCTTGGCGCTAGGCCTTGTGCTGTGCATAATGGGCTCAGTTTAAAAAATTTGAGGTTTGATTATGCTCGACCGCGATGGCTTCAGGCCTAACGTCGGGATCATCTTGCTCAACCAGAGAAGTCAGGTATTTTGGGGCAAGCGCATCCGTACACATTCGTGGCAATTCCCACAAGGCGGCATTGACCGGGGCGAAAATCCCGAGCAAGCCATGCTTCGTGAATTACATGAAGAGGTGGGACTGATGCCGCAGCATGTGCAAGTGCTTGCCCGAACCCGGGACTGGTTGCGTTATGAGGTACCTGACCGGTTTATCCGCCGTGATGCGCGCGGACATTACAAAGGCCAAAAGCAAATCTGGTTTTTGTTGCAATTGGTTGGTCACGACTGGGATTTGAACCTGCGTGCCACTGATCACCCAGAATTCGATGCTTGGCGCTGGAATGATTACTGGGTGCCGCTAGAGGCTGTGGTCGAATTCAAGCGTGGCGTTTATGAAATGGCGTTGATTGAATTGTCACGTTATGTCCCTCGTATGGATTTCCGCGAGGATGCCCGCTTAGATCATCGGAATCGTTATTTGCGTGGCGGTATTCGCCAGCGCGAAGCCGGTCAAGCGCAGGGTGCTGATGGTTTTTCACATTACACATCGCACGGTGGTGCGTCGTCATTTGAGTTGCCACCGGGTGCCAGCTTTGACCCTGATCCACAAACCAACCTCAGGCCTGCCGCTACCTCGGGTGAGCGCGAGGCTTAACTGTTTCAGTGCTTCAGCTTTTAAGAGATTCAGCGATTCAAAACCAGATTGGTCCTGTGGACCATTTCTGGCTCGCCGGTGTAGCCCAGCAGGCGTTCAAATTCAGCTGACGACTTGCGGCAAATAAGTCGTGCTTCGGCGCTGGAGTAATTCGACAAGCCGCGGGCAATTTCCAGTCCGTCTGCATCCCGCACGGCGATCACGTCACCACGTGAGAACTCGCCCTGAACAGCAGTCATGCCGATGGGCAGCAAGCTTTTGTCTTCATCGCGCACCTTGACTACAGCACCCGCATCGATCAGCACCGAGCCACGCATTTGCAGGTGGTCGGCCATCCATGTTTTGCGCGCATGTTTCTTGAGGGTTTGCGCCACCAACAGCGTGCCGATGGCCTCGCCGCGTGTCAGCCGCAGCAGGGCGTCCGGTTCACGCCCCCAGGCGATCACGGTGGAGGCGCCAGAACCAGCAGCCCGTTTGGCCGCCAAAATTTTGGTGAGCATGCCGCCTTTGCCAATGCTGGAACCGGCACCACCGGCCATGGCTTCAAGCGCTGGGTCACCGGCTTGCGCTTCATGGACGAGCGTCGCGTTAGCGTCCTTGCGTGGGTCTGCCGTGAAGAGTCCTTTTTGGTCGGTCAAGATGATCAGGACGTCAGCTTCCACCAAGTTGGCGACCAGCGCGCCCAAGGTGTCGTTGTCGCCAAACTTGATCTCGTCGTTGACGACGGTGTCGTTCTCGTTGATGACCGGCACGACGCCTAACTGGAGCAAGGTCAGCAAGGTCGAGCGGGCGTTCAAATAGCGTTCGCGGTCGGCGAGGTCTGCATGCGTCAGCAGCACTTGGGCGCTGCCAATGCCGTTTTCACGCAGCTTGCTTTCGTAGACTTGCACCAAGCCCATCTGGCCCACTGCGGCAGCTGCCTGTAATTCATGTATGGCTTTGGGGCGGGTCGTCCAGCCAAGGCGTTTCATGCCTTCTGCAATGGCGCCGCTGCTGACCATGATGACTTCATGGCCGTCTTGTACCAACAGTGCGAGCTGCTTGCACCATAAGCCAATGGCTTCGGCATCAAGGCCCCGACCTTCGTCGGTGACCAGGCTCGAGCCCACTTTCACCACGATGCGTTTGGCGTTTAGCAGGACGGGTGACAAAGCGGCTGCAGACATGTGCGGGACTCTTCAGTGATCAGCAGGAGGTTGGTCCAAGGGGAAGCGCGGATCGATGTCTTCAGGAGGTTGTTCACTTTTTTGCACGGCCTTGACATGCTGGTAAATGGCCTTGACCAGATGCTCGCAGCCTTCGCGGGTCAAGGCCGAAATCTCAAACACTGGACCCTTGAATTTGAAGCGCTTGACGAAGTCTTTGATGAGCGCTGCACGCTTGTCTGGCTCAACCATGTCGAGCTTGTTCAGGACCAGCCAGCGTGGCTTGTTGAACAATTCTTCGTCGTACTTTTTCAACTCGCCAACAATCGCCTTGGCTTGCTTGACCGGGTCAATGCTGTCATCAAACGGGGCCATGTCCACAATGTGCAAAAGCAGTCGCGTGCGTTGCAAATGCCGCAAAAAGAGGTGACCCAGTCCAGCGCCTTCAGAGGCACCTTCGATCAGACCGGGCAAGTCGGCGACCACAAAGCTTTGCTCGGGGCCGACCCGTACCACACCCAGATTCGGGTGAAGCGTGGTGAATGGATAGTCCGCAATGCGCGGCCGTGCGTTAGAAACGGCCGTGATGAACGTTGATTTACCGGCGTTGGGCATGCCGAGCAAGCCGACATCTGCAAGCACCTTCAGTTCGAGCTTCAGGCTTTTGTGCTCACCCGGCCAGCCGGGTGTTTTGGTACGCGGTGCGCGGTTGGTCGAGCTTTTGAAGCGCAAGTTACCGAAACCGCCGTCGCCGCCTTTGGCGATCAAAACTTCTTCGCCAGGTACCAATAATTCGAACAAAATGTCGCCAGTTTCGGCGTCTGTCATGATCGTGCCGACGGGCATTTTCAGCACGATGTCATCGCCCTTGGCGCCGAACATGTCCGAGCCCTTGCCGTGCTCGCCGCCGTGCGCATTGTGACGGCGTGAGAACCTGAAGTCGACCAAGGTGTTCAGATTGGAGTCGGCAACTGCATAAATATGACCGCCGCGGCCGCCATCACCACCATTCGGGCCACCGAATTCTTTGTACTTCTCATGCCTAAATGAGACGCAGCCGTTGCCCCCATCGCCAGCGGCAATGTCAATATATGCTTCGTCAACAAATTTCATGATGAATGTCCCGATCTACCTGATGGTGCCGAGTTCGGTCCTAAGTTTGGAAAATCAAGCGGTCACTATAGTCAGAAACAAAAAAGCCCCGGCTGGCGGGGCTTCGATGCCATCGAAGTGATCAGCTTAAGCTGGGGTCACGTTGACAGTGTGCTTGTTCAAAGCGCCCTTGACGGCAAAGGAAACCTTACCACCAACCAACGCAAACAGGGTGTGGTCTTTGCCGATACCGACATTGACGCCCGGGTGGAACTTGGTCCCGCGCTGGCGAACAATGATGCTGCCTGCGTTGATGACTTCGCCGCCGAACTTCTTGACACCGAGCATCTTGGGCTGTGAATCGCGCCCATTTCGCGTAGAGCCGCCGCCTTTTTTTTGTGCCATTTTCCGTTACTCCTGGTACTGACTGGTTTAACCGGCGATGGCGCCAATTTGCAATTCAGTGAAATTCTGCCGATGACCTTGGCGCTTTTGGTAGTGTTTACGACGGCGCATCTTGAAGATGCGAACTTTGTCGTGCCGACCATGGGCTAGGACTGTGACTGTAACTGTTGCACCGGACACCAAGGGAGTACCAATTTTGATATCACTGCCGTCGCCGACAGCCAATACCTGATCGATAACAATCTCTTGGCCTACGTCCGCAGCAATCTGTTCTACTTTAATTTTTTCACCCGTAGCAACTTTGTATTGTTTGCCACCGGTTTTTATGACCGCGTACATGTAAGACCTCGTCTATTGAGTTCTGCAGACGGATTTCCGCAGAGCCATAGATTATAGCCTTGGCTGGAAAGTCTTGTCGAGCCTTATTTTTCGGCCTCTTCAAACCCTCAACCGCCAGCGCATTGTGGGGCCAACTCTGTGGTTACCCTTGGCGGCCTTCCTATAATCGCGTCAAATTCTGGTCTGGACCTTCTTTTGTCTCACAATTCTTCAAGTATCGCCGCTGCTTTGGCACTCATCGCTGCCGACATGCGCGGCATGGATGCGGTCGTTGAGCAGCGACTCAGCTCGGACGTCGCCTTGATCGGTCAGATTTCCCGCTACATCGTGGCGGCGGGAGGCAAGCGTCTGCGGCCGGCTTTGCTGCTGCTGATGTGCGGTGCCCTCGGTTACAAGGGCGAGCAACGCTTCAACTTGGCCGCGGTGGTCGAATTCATTCATACCGCCACCTTACTGCACGACGACGTTGTGGACGAGTCGACCTTGCGGCGCGGCCGTGAAACGGCCAATGAGGCTTTTGGCAATCCTGCCAGCGTGTTGGTTGGCGACTTTTTGTACTCGCGTGCCTTTCAGATGATGGTTGACGCCGGTGACATGCGCATCATGCGGACTCTTGCCGAGGCGACCAACGTGATTGCCGAAGGCGAAGTTCAGCAACTCATGAACATGCACGACGCGAGTCTGTCTGAGGATGACTACGTGCGGGTAATCCGCTCAAAAACGGCTAAGTTGTTTGAGGCCTGTTCGCGCATCGCCGCTTTGCTGGCGGGCGCCACGCCGGCTGTCGAGGCCGCTTGTGCGGATTATGGGCAGGCCCTCGGCACGGCTTTTCAGGTTATCGACGACGTGCTGGATTACGACGGTGATGTCTCCGAGATGGGCAAAAATTTGGGTGACGACTTGCGCGAGGGCAAAGTCACCCTGCCGCTGATCATTGCGATGCAGCGCGGCACGGCACAAGAGCGTGACACCTTGCGACTGGCCATTGAAACCGGTGGCACCGAGAAAATGGCTGAAATTGTGGCTATCGTGCAACGCACAGGCGCACTTGATGCGACCCGTTCTTGCGCTGCGGCAGAAGCGCAGCGTGCGATGGTGGCATTGGTCATTTTGCCCGATAGTGATTACCGAACCGCATTGATGAGTCTGGCTTCACAACTGCTTGAGCGCCGCACCTAATTAATCGGCACTTTCAGAGGTATTCTAATTTCTTTGACAGTTGAGTCGGGCTTTTTTCGTCAGGTGGATACCTGCTGATCGGCATGCACGCTGGGGTCTTTAAATTCGCTATTGCTTAGGTTGAAAACGACTTGCGAGTTAAGTCTTGCAAAGTAAAAGGGAAAGAACTCAGAGATCTATTTTTTTTAAATGGCAATTTTTTGTTTTTTTGAGAAGTAAGTACTGGCGAGTTTCTCCCATAAACTGGATGGTATCTTAGATTAGAATAGAGTTTTATTTAAAGGATTAATGATGAGCTCTTTGAAAGACCTGTTGCTGCAAATTGAAACCTTGCAAAATCAAGTGACGGAGGTCCGCCAGCGCGAGGTCGGTGAGGCAATTGCCAAGGTTCGTGCCATCGTCGCAGAGTATCAGCTCACTGCTAACGATGTGTTTTCAAGTGGCAAGGGAAAATCTGCCGGTAAAAAAACGGGCACAGTAGCTCCAAAATATCGTGACCCTGTCACCGGCAAAACTTGGAGTGGTCGTGGTCTTGCTCCAAAATGGTTGGCTGGCAAGAATAAGGCTGAGTATCTGATCGCTGTTTGATTATTGATTCATCCGCTCCCTCTCCAAAAGCCCACTTCAATGTGGGCTTTTTTCTTTCTGTTGCGCAGCAAGTGAGAGTGATTTAAAAATTGCTGCGAAATTTCTAATAAATCAGCGTTCTGTATATCTTGTATTCAAAAATAAATGCGCCTACTTTACCGAATTTTATATAACTATTTAGTTTTACATTCTGACGGGTTTCTGCGATGATTCGCCCATGAATCTGAAAGAATATCATCGCAACCGCTGACGGTCGGCCTAACCGTATTGCCATGACTCGGGAGCCGGCGCAACTCGACGAAACGCCAGCGGTCACATTCCTGCAGAGAATGCTGAATCAAGCAGTCAAAATGCATGCGTCTGACCTGCATTTTGAGCCTTACGAATTCAACTATCGGGTTCGGTTTCGCATCGATGGCGAGCTGCGTGAGATGGCTGCACCACCAGTGGGACTCAAAGACACATTGGCCTCACGAATCAAAATTCTCGCGCGACTTGATATCTCTGAAAAGCGTGTGCCGCAAGATGGAAGTATGAAACTGACCATCACCGCCGGTCAGACGATTGATTTTCGGGTGAGTACATTGCCTACGCTATTCGGTGAAAAAATTGTTATCCGAATTCTGGACCCGTCGACCTCACAAATGGGTATCGATGCACTGGGTTTTGATCATGAGGAAAAAGAACGTTTGCTGAGTGCTTTACGCCGGCCCACTGGTATGGTGTTGGTGACCGGCCCGACTGGTTCAGGCAAAACTGTGTCGCTCTACACCTGTCTTCATCTGTTGAACCAGTCCGGCGTGAATATTTCAACGGCTGAAGATCCTTCTGAAATTAATTTACCGGGTGTTAATCAGGTCAACGTCAACGACAAAGCGGGTTTGACCTTTGCAGTTGCTTTGCGGGCATTCTTAAGGCAGGACCCGGACATCATCATGGTGGGAGAAATTCGGGACTTGGAAACTGCCGACATCGCCATCAAAGCGGCGCAAACCGGACATTTGGTGCTGTCGACGTTGCACACCAACGATGCACCAACCACGTTGACACGCCTACGCAACATGGGTATTGCTTCATTTAACATCGCCTCCAGCGTCATGCTCATCACGGCGCAACGCTTGGTTCGGCAGTTGTGTATCCATTGCAAAGTTCAGGAAGATCTGCCGTGTGAAACCCTGATGCAAGCTGGGTTTAAGCCAGACGAACTTGATGGCAGCTGGACACCTTATCGGGCGCAAGGCTGCAGTGTTTGCAATAACGGCTACAAGGGGCGCATCGGTGTGCATCAGGTCATGCCGGTGTCTGATGAGATCCAGCGGATTATTCTTCGGGACGGCAGTGCGATGGAGATTGCGGCCCAGGCTGAAAAGGAGGGCGTGAGAAGTTTGCGGCAGTCGGGCTTGCTGAAAGTTAAACTCGGCGCGACCTCACTGAAAGAAATTTTGAGTTCTACCAATGACTGATCCGTGTATTCACTTGAATCTATTGATGCTATGACCATGGCAACCGCTCCTTACCCGCTTACCGATGTCGTCTTCGAATGGGAGGGCACCAACCGCGCAGGCCACGCAGTTCGCGGTCAAATTCGGGCCATGGGCGAAAATCAGGTCATGGCCTTGTTGCGGCGACAGGGCGTTCAGCCTGTGGTCGTTTCGCGTCAGCGGAGGTCGTCGGGCAGCGCTATTTCTCCCAACGATGTCGCTGGCTTCACACGGCAGCTGGCCACCATGATGAAAGCGGGCGTGCCGCTTCTTCAATGTTTTGACGTGGTTAGCCGTGGCCACGGCAATCCACGCATGGTCCGGTTGCTCAACGACATCCGAAGCGATGTCGAGACAGGTACGTCCTTGAGCACCGCTTTTGGCAAGTACCCGGCCCATTTCAATTCTCTCTATTGCAATCTGGTGGCCGCCGGTGAGACGGCCGGGATATTAGATGCGTTGCTAGACCGACTGGCCGTCTACATGGAAAAAACCGAAGCGATGAAGTCAAAAATCAAGTCCGCCCTGACCTATCCTGCTGCAGTCATGGTGGTCGCCATGGTCGTGATTGGGATCATTATGGTGGTGGTGATCCCTGCGTTCGAGAGCGTTTTCTCTTCCTTCGGTGCGGATCTGCCGGGTCCAACGCTTTTTGTCATGGGCATCAGTGAATTTTTTGTTGCCTATTGGTGGCTCATGATCGGGTTGGGTGGGGTTGGCTCGTATGTGTTTTTACGGATGTGGCGAGACAGCACGAGCTTCAAAAAGTTGACAGACCGATGGAGCTTGAAATTACCCGTCTTTGGCGCGCTTCTCGAAAAAGCCTGCATTGCCCGCTGGACTCGCACGCTGTCCACCATGTTTGCGGCAGGTGTGCCGCTCATGGAGGCACTCGAATTAGCGGGTGGTACCACCGGTAACTCGGTGTACGAGCAGGCGACGTTCACGATTCAACAAGAAGTATCGGCCGGGGTTAGTTTGAATGCCGCGATGACGCATGTCGGAGTGTTCCCAAACATGGTGGTGCAGATGTGCGCGATAGGTGAAGAGTCGGGTTCTTTGGACCATATGCTCGGCAAAGCGGCCGATTTCTTTGAGGCTGAGGTTGACCAGAAAGTGGCTGCTTTGGCGAGCCTCATGGAGCCCTTCATCATTGTGGTTCTCGGATCTCTGATTGGCGGGATTGTGATCTCAATGTATTTGCCGATTTTCGAGCTCGGGCAGGTGATCTGATGTTGGCATTTGTTGGGCCAGATGCATTGCCACTGCTGGCGGCCCTGATGGGGTTGATGATTGGCAGCTTTCTCAATGTGGTGATTCATCGCTTGCCACTCATGATGGAGCAGCAGTGGGCCAATGAGTGCGCCGAATTTTCGGGACAAGATGCAGCTCCTGTTGCTGACCTAAATGCTGTTGCAAAAGCGGCCTCAGACGCTGCGCCGGTTTTTAGTTTGTCACAGCCACGCTCGCGTTGCCCACACTGCGGGCATCCGATTGCTTGGCATGAAAACATACCTGTCGTGAGCTACCTGTTTTTGCGTGGTCAGTGTTCCGCGTGTGGTGCGGGTATCAGCTTGCGATACCCCTTGGTCGAATTGGTGACGGCGGGTTTGTTTTATTTTTGTGTGGCGCGCTGGGGTGCGTCATTCACGGCCTTGATCTGGTGCGGGTTTTCCGCGGCTTTGGTGACGCTGGCGATGATCGATTGGGACACTACGTTGCTGCCAGATGACATCACTTTGCCGCTGGTGTGGGGCGGCCTGATTGCCGCCGCATTGCACTGGAATACAGGCGTCAGCCTGAGTGATGCGCTGTGGGGCGCTGTTGGCGGGTATTTGGCTTTGTGGGTGGTGTATTGGGGTTTCAAGCTTGTGACTGGCAAGGAGGGCATGGGCTACGGGGATTTCAAACTATTTGCAGCGCTAGGGGCTTGGTTTGGCTGGACGGCACTGGTGCCGATCATTTTGATGGCTTCGGTACTGGGTGCTGTGGTTGGCGTGGGACTCAAGTTCTCGTCGAATTTGCGTGAGGGCGGCTTTCTGCCTTTCGGGCCATTTCTGGCGATTGCGGGTCTGACGGCGCTCTTTTTTGGGCCGCAATCTATTCTTCGATGGGTCGGGCTTTCGCTGTGACGAAGCTCCTGTTTGCGCGGCGAATCGGCCTCACAGGCGGTATCGGCAGTGGAAAAAGCACCGTGGCCGGCATGCTCGCCAAGTGCGGCGCAGTGATTGTGGATGCGGATGCCATTTCCCGTGAGACGACGACCGCAAACGGTGCTGCTATTGCTGCTATTCACCAAATATTTGGCGCCTCATTCATCTCGCCGTCGGGTGCGTTGGACCGGGATGCCATGCGACAACTGGTTTTTTCTGACCCGGCGGCCAAGCTGCGTTTAGAGGCCATCATTCATCCGCTCGTCACGGCGGAGACCGTTCGCCAAGTGAGTGCCGCAGAATCGGCTGGAGCCCGTTGCCTTGTTTTTGATGTCCCGTTGCTGGTCGAGTCTGGTCGCTGGCGACACCAAGT
>CANFJF010000076.1 GCA_947447355.1 Comamonadaceae bacterium | reverse complement strand
TTGCACCTGTCCATCACGCGTTTTCGGGGTCGCCATGACCCACTGCAAGCCTGATTTTTCAGGCAAGGCGCTGAGTGTGAAGTCGGCTTGCAGGCCTTTCAGATTGGCCGCAGCAGCAATCACCGCGGCCGGGGTTCCATTCAGTACTTGCGCCAGTTTGCGCGTCGTCACCTGGTTTAAATCAACGTCGTGAAGCCACAATGTTTCACCGTCAGCGACGATGGTTTGCTGAAACGGTTTTTGATAGAAAAACCGAAATCGATTAGGCCGCGAAAACTCAAACGTACCGGTTGACTTCTTCACTTTGGCCGCCTCACCTGCGCGAGCGGGTGATGTCACTGTCTGAACGAAATCTGCGCGACCGCTGCGGGTTTCGCTGACGAATCTTTCCAGGCTGTCCATGCCGCTGTTCGTCACGGTCTGCGCTGCAGCGCTTACCGAGATAGTCATCAAAAGCGTCGCCAACAAGCCGGCTAAAAGCGCACACGGCGAGGAAAAAGATCTGGCTTTAAAAATAGCAAGTGTATGTTTCGGCATGGGTTTATTCGGCTCTTGCAGGGACCAGAATTTCGCGCTGACCGCTGCCAGACATGGTGCTGACCAAGCCTGATTTTTCCATTTCTTCGAGCATGCGTGCGGCGCGGTTATAGCCAATTTTCAGGTGGCGCTGCACCAGTGAAATCGACGCCTTGCGGTTCTTCAGCACGATCTCCACCGCTTGGTCATACATCGGGTCTTTCTCGCCAGCAGCGTCTGTGCCACCCAGCGAATCACCCTCGCCATCAACCGTTCCGCCTTCAAGCACGCCCTCGATGTAATTGGGTTCGCCCTGTTGCTTGAGATAAGCCACCACGCGGTGGACTTCCTCGTCGCTGACAAAAGCGCCATGCACGCGGATCGGAAAACCCGTGCCGCTGGGCATGTACAGCATGTCACCCATGCCCAGCAAAGCTTCGGCTCCCATCTGGTCAAGGATCGTGCGGCTGTCGATCTTGCTAGAGACCTGAAAACTCAAGCGTGTCGGGATGTTGGCCTTGATCAAACCGGTGATGACGTCCACGCTTGGACGCTGTGTGGCCAGCACCAAGTGGATGCCGGCGGCGCGGGCTTTTTGCGCCAACCTAGCAATCAACTCTTCGATTTTTTTGCCGACCACCATCATCAGGTCGGCCAACTCGTCAATCACCACCACGATGAACGGCAAGCGCTCAAGGGGTTCGGGTTGCTCGGGCGTCAGGCTGAAGGGGTTGTAAATAAACTCTTCGCGCTCGGCGGCTTCGTCAATTTTGACGTTGTAGCCGGCCAGATTACGCACGCCTAGTTTGCTCATCAATTTATAGCGGCGCTCCATTTCAGCAACGCACCAGTTCAGGCCGTGGGCCGCTTGGCGCATGTCGGTGACAACGGGCGCCAGCAGGTGCGGAATACCTTCGTAAACGCTCATCTCAAGCATCTTCGGGTCGATCAGCAGCAAGCGCACATCGCGCGCATCGGCCTTGTACAACAGGCTCAAGATCATCGCGTTGATACCCACCGATTTACCAGAACCGGTGGTGCCTGCCACTAAGCAATGCGGCATTTTGGCGAGGTCGGCCACCACAGCGTTACCGCCAATGTCTTTGCCCAAGCCAATCGTCAAAAGAGACTTGGCTTCGTGGTAAGTTATCGAGCCAAGAATTTCACTCAACTTGATCGACTGCCGCTTGGCGTTGGGCAGCTCCAGCGCCATGAAATTTTTACCCGGAATGGTCTCGATCACGCGGATCGATACCAGGCTCAGCGCACGCGCCAAATCTTTCGCGAGGTTCACCACCTGCGAGCCTTTGACGCCAGTGGCCGGCTCGATTTCATAGCGGGTGATCACCGGGCCGGGCGCCGCCGCCACGACGCGCACTTCAACGCCGAAGTCTTTGAGTTTTTTCTCAATCAGGCGCGAGGTCATTTCGAGCGTCTCTTGCGCCACGCTTTCCTGACGCAGCAGCGCACCGTCTAGCAAGTCAACTTGCGGCAACTTGGAATCCAGCATGTCCGTGAAGAGCGGCTTTTGACGTTCTTTGGCGACCCGCTCACTTTTCGGAATGTCGACAAAGGTAGGCTCAATCAAAACGGCAACCGGGTGATGTTCTTCAATCTCAACGCGCTCTTCCTGTAAGACTTCTTCGCGCTCACGTGCGGCTACACGGCCCACCGCCAAGTCTTCAGCAAGTTCGCGTTTTTCACGGCGTGAATCGAAGAATTCATCAATCCAAGCACCTATGCGTTGCGCGGTCTGGGCCCAGGAGAAGCCAAAGACCATTGACACACTGACGACGCCTAAGGCAATCCAAACCAAGCCGGAACCGGTGAAACCTAGGTACTTGACACTGGCTGGACCCGCTAAATAACCCAGCACACCGCCAGCTTGACCCGGTAAAGCAGACTCAAAACGATACAGGCGCGACCACTCCAGAGCACAACTGGCCAGTAGCAGCAAGACAAAGCAAGCCCAGAACTTGACACGACCTGAAGCCGTGGCTTCGACGTCAGATAAAGGCTCACCGCGCAACCAGCGCGCCAGAGACACCAGCCAAGCGCGGACACCCACGGCCAGCGTCCACCAAACAGAATACCCAAGCAGGAAATAACTGCCGTCGGCCAGCCAAGCGCCAAAACGGCCGCCCCAGTTGCGAGCGACCACAGTTGCCGCATTGCTGCCAAGCGCACCGGTCGTTGACCAAGCCACGTCACTCAATGTGTAACTGAGCAAAGCAGCAAGCCAAAAGACTAGGGCAAGCAAGCCCAAGATCAAGCCCAGTTCTTGGGCGAAGCGCCCAACCCCAGCAGCCTCTGCGGGAGGCACTGTGTTACGCGAATTCAGGGTGTCAAGTGAGTAAGTCATGGATCACCCGTGAGCTTACCGCAGTTGGATGCAGCCGTTGGCCGCGGCCCAAATAGATCGGTTTAGAGGCTGGGCTGCAAAAAACCTGCTCAAAGCAACGCTTTGCCCGAGTTCTTACAATGGATTCTTTAATTTGCCCTGAACAGATTTTTCATGAAGAAACATTCCAAGGTCCTTATTCTCGGCTCCGGCCCCGCCGGTTACACCGCAGCGGTCTACGCAGCGCGAGCCAACCTCAATCCAGTGCTCGTCACCGGCATTGCCCAAGGCGGACAACTGATGACCACCACGGATGTCGACAACTGGCCAGCAGACCCAATGGGTGTTCAAGGCCCTGAATTGATGCAACGTTTTTTAGAGCACGCCGAGCGCTTCAAGACCGAAATCCTTTTTGACCACATCAACAAGGTCGATTTCAGCCAACGCCCCTTCACCCTGACCGGTGACAGCGGCACCTACACCTGCGATTCATTGATCTTGGCCACTGGCGCTTCGGCCAAGTACCTTGGTTTGGAATCAGAAACCGCTTTCATGGGCCGTGGCGTGTCAGGCTGCGCGACCTGCGACGGTTTTTTCTACCGCGAGCAAGAAGTCTGCGTGGTCGGGGGCGGCAACACCGCCGTTGAAGAAGCGCTGTATTTGTCGAACATCGCCAGCAAGGTGTACTTGGTGCATCGCCGCGATAAATTCAAAGCCGAAGCCATTTTGATTGACAAGCTGCACGAGAAAGTTGCAGCCGGCAAGATCGTTCTCAAAACCCACCGTACGCTGCAAGAAGTGCTGGGCAATGCCGCTGGCGTCAATGGTGTGCGCCTGCAGAGCACAGAAGACAACAGCACCGAAGACTTGGTGCTGCAAGGCTGTTTCATAGCGATTGGTCATCATCCAAACACCGATATTTTCGAAGGTCAGCTGGACATGAAGGATGGCTACATCATCACGCGCGGTGGCCTGCAGGGCTTCGCCACCATGACCAGCGTTCCGGGTATTTTTGCAGCTGGTGACGTCCAAGACCACGTGTACCGTCAAGCCATCACCAGCGCCGGTACAGGCTGCATGGCAGCGCTGGACGCACAACGTTTTCTTGAACAAAACGATTGATAACACCCTGAAAATGTTCTCTGATTGCGCAGCACAAAGATGAGGGCTTTTCAGGCCCCACGTTTCAGGCTATAATCGATGGCTTGGCTGAGTCCTCATGGTGACCATGGGGCCGGCATCCGAATTACTTTTTTTATACGGAGAGTGCTCATGGCACGCGTCTGTCAGATTACGGGCAAAGGCCCGATGGTGGGGAACAATGTTTCTCACGCTAACAACAAAACCAAACGTCGGTTCTTGCCTAATTTGCAATACCGTCGTTTCTGGGTCGAGACTGAGAACCGTTGGGTGCGTTTGCGCGTCACCAGCGCTGGCTTGCGTCTCGTTGACAAGCTGGGCATCGACGCGGTCTTAGTTGACCTTCGTGCCCGCGGTGAAATCTAAGGAGAATCATCATGGCTAAAGGCGCACGCGAAAAAATCAAGCTGGAATCAACTGCCGGCACGGGTCACTTCTATACGACCACCAAAAACAAGAAAACCACGCCTGACAAAATGCTGATCATGAAATTTGATCCTAAGGCACGCAAGCACGTGGAGTACAAAGAAATCAAGCTGAAGTAATTCAGCGCGTTTCTGGTGCTTCGGCACCGACGAATCAACCCGCCTTTCACGGCGGGTTTTTTTATGGCTGAAGCGCAATGGCGTCCTTCGTCTGAGTGCAGAGGTTTAGCTTGGGGCTACGGTCTCATACTGGGGTACCAGAAATCGACCCCATCCCCAAGCCAAACCTCTGTCGCGCGGCATTGATGAGGGGCGAGAAGAGGAGACAAGAAAAACAAGCCGCCTCGCCCTCCACGCATTTCATCTAACTTTGAGTCGCCACAGATTCACCGCTGAAGGCTTGGCCCGGGGGTCGATTTCTGGTACCCCAGTATGAGAGCTCCGGGCCAAGCCTTCAGCGGTGCGAAGCAACCAACCAATCCCCCAACAAACAAACGCCCACAAAAAAGCCGCTCCAAGAAGCGGCTTTTAATGAACAAAGGCAGGCGTCCGAGCAGGTATCAAGCCCGAGCAGAACGCAGCTTGAAAGAGAACTCTTTCAAGGCAGCAATACCGCTGTCTTCAGCGCGGTGGCACCAAGCCTGCAAATCTACAGCCAATTGCTCACGTGACGTCGATGTGCTCAACCACATCTGACGAAGCTCTTCACGCATGGTGACCATTTTGTCGAGTACCGGGTGCTCTGCACGAACCTGCGCCAATTGTGTGCGGGCTTCTGCAGGGACCTTGTCTTCGTCACGATGCAACCAGCGGTTAGCCAGCTTCAGAGCCGAAACGTCCGCTTGACGAGCCTGCAGCGTTTGGACTTCTGCCTTGCCAGCGCGGCGCAGTTCACGGGCAAAACGCGCCATGACTTCGTAGCGGTGAGCGATCAGCGCTTCCAGAGTCTTCTCATCAGCCACAGGGCGGATGCTGCCATGCTGGAGCTTAGGCGGAACCTTCTTGACACTGGCCAGCCCAAGGCTCTTCAAGATGGTGATGTACATCCAGCCAATGTCAAACTCGTAAGGCTTGATCGACAGCTTGGCCGACGTTGGGTAGGTGTGATGGTTGTTGTGCAACTCTTCACCAGCAATGATGATGCCCCAAGGTGAAATATTGGTACTCGCATCTGGCGCTTCAAAATTGCGATAACCCCAATAGTGAGCTGCACCATTGATGATGCCGGCGGCCATGATCGGCGTCCAGGCCATTTGCAGAGCCCAGACAGCCAGACCGCCAGCGCCAAACAGCGCCAAGTCAATGATCATCATCAGGCCGACGCCTTGCCAGGAAAAGCGCGTGTACAAGTTTCGCTCAATCCAGTCATTGGGCGTACCGTGACCAAAGCGGGCCATAGTTTCCAGATTCTTAGATTCAGCACGGTAGAGCTCAGCGCCTTGCGTCAGCACTTTTTTGATGCCGTAAACGTGTGGGCTGTGCGGGTCTTCAGCCTGCTCGCATTTAGCGTGGTGCTTGCGGTGAATAGCCGCCCACTCTTTGGTCACCTGGCCCGTGGTCAACCACAACCAAAAGCGGAAAAAATGCGACGCAATCGGATGCAAGTCCAGCGACCGATGGGCTTGGTGGCGGTGCAGAAAAATGGTCACGCTGATCATCGTGATGTGCGTCACTGCCAAGGCAAACAGAACAATCTGCCACCAAGTAATGTTCCAGAGGCCGTGAGCAAGCCAATCAAGGCCGGCGTCAAATAAAGTCATTAGGAGTCCTTATAAACAGTTCGCAGCGGCCAGCCGTACTTTGGCAAGGCGTTCCGAACACTCATCATTGTAGGCCGACAAGGTAAAAGCAACAAGCCTTGCAGGGGATTATCTCAAGCTAGCTTAAAGCGTTAAAAATTGACTTCAAGCCGGTAACTTTCAAGATCTGTCGTGATCTTCAGACCTCAATTGAGGCCGATTCTGCCTTTTGCCAGACCGCTGCAAAGAAACCGTCTGTCTGATGCTGATGGGGCCAGAGCCGCAAAAACGCACCTGAACACAGTTTTGGGGCATTCTCAACCCCAGCTTGCGTCAACACCTCAGCCGCCTGAAGCAAATGAAACCCAGGGTTAGCAACGCTGAAAGCCTCTGCAATGTGCTCGTTTTCTTCTTTCAACAAGCTGCAAGTGGCATAAACCAAGCGACCGCCCGGCTTCAAAAGCCGAGCTGCACTTTGCAAAATTGCCGTCTGCTTGGCCGACAACTCGGCAACCAGCTTTGGATTCTGACGCCACTTGAGATCTGGATTGCGCCGCAAAGTTCCCAAACCGGAGCATGGTGCGTCCACCAGCACGCGGTCAATTTTGCCGGCCAGCCGTTTGATGCGGTCATCGCGCTCATGCGCAATCGCCACCGGGTGCACGTTAGACAGGCCGCTTCGGGCCAGTCGGGGTTTCAGCGCATCAAGGCGATGGCCCGACGTGTCAAAGGCATAAAGCCTGCCGGTGCCGCGCATGCTGGCACCCAAGGCCAGCGTTTTGCCGCCCGCGCCGGCACAAAAATCAACGACCATTTCGCCGCGCTTGGCATCGACCAAAACCGCCAGCAACTGCGAGCCTTCGTCTTGGACCTCGATCGCGCCACGGGTGAAGGTATCGAGCTTGCCGAGTTGGGCCTTGTCGCGCACGCGCAAACCCCAAGGTGAAAACGGCGTGGTGGTGGTCACCACACCCGCTTTGGCCAGCTCTTTTTGAACGTCAGCGCGCTTGTCTTTGAGTGTGTTGACGCGCAAGTCAAGACCAGCTGGCGCGTTCAGGCTGTCGACGAGTGGCCAGAAATCAGCGCCCAGTTGCTCGCGCAGCGAATCCACCAGCCACTGCGGCAGGTTGTGACGATGTAGCTCCATCAAGTCTGATGGTTTGACTTGATCACAGCGAGACAGCCAATCTTTTTCCTGGTCGTTCAAGGCGCCCAACAAGAAATCGCGTTCTGCGGCAAAACCCAGAATCGCCAAACGGCGTTCAATCGGGCCGCTGCCAGCCTGAGCCAAGTTGGTGAACAAGGACTTCTTGCGCAGCACGGTGTAGATGGTTTCTGCCACGGTGGCGCGCTCTCTAGGGCCGAGGCGCTGCTCACGAAAATGGCGCGAGACGACCATGTCGGCGGGGTGATCGAATTTAAGAACCTGCTTGATAAGCTCGGAACAACTGTCTAATAGGGCGTTAGGGTGCATGCACGCATTGTCCCACTGAGCTCATGCGTCAGCATCCACCCATCTCAACATATCACAAAAACACCATGTCAGACCCCTTACCCCGCTTGATTGAAACACCCAAGGGCCTGTACCGGCATTACAAAGGCCTGATGTATGAAGTCCTTGGCACCGTGCGCCACAGCGAGAGCTTGGAGCCCATGACCTTGTACCGGGCGCTTTACGGCGAACGCGGCATGTGGGTCAGGCCAGCCGCCATGTTCGAAGAAGAGGTGGTGATTGATGGTTTGCGACAACCACGCTTTGAGCGCCAGCCGGACTGAAGCCTTTGCAGTCGATAATCGCGGGTTATGTCCGACACTATCGAAATCGAAAAACAAGTCAAGCGCCGCCGCACGTTTGCCATTATTTCCCACCCTGACGCGGGTAAAACCACGCTGACTGAAAAGCTCTTGCTGTTTTCAGGCGCGATTCAAATCGCCGGTTCGGTCAAGGCCCGCAAGGCCGCACGCCACGCCACCAGCGACTGGATGGAGATCGAAAAGCAACGCGGTATCTCGGTCGCCAGCTCGGTGATGCAAATGGAGTACCGCGACTGCGTCATCAACCTGCTCGACACCCCCGGCCACCAGGATTTCTCAGAAGACACCTACCGCGTCTTAACCGCTGTGGATGCCGCGCTGATGGTGATCGACGCGGCCAACGGCGTCGAACCGCAAACCCGCCGCCTGCTGCAAGTCTGCCGTGCCCGCGGCACACCCATCCTGACCTTTGTCAACAAGATGGACCGCGAGGTGCAAGACCCGATGAACATCATGGACGAGATCGAACGCGAGCTCGGCATGGCTGTGGTGCCCTTCACTTGGCCTGTCGGTATGGGCAAACTCTTTCATGGCGTTTACGACCGGCGTGAGCAGCGCATGCGCGTCTTCAGCCCCGGCGAAGACAAGGCCGGCGGTGACGATGAGATTTTGTCGGGCTTAGACAATGTGGAAGCCAGCAAACGTTTTGGCGCCGAGTTCACGCAGGCGCAAGACGAGCTGGAACTGCTGAACGGTGCTTCACCAGAGTTCAGCAGTGCAGAATTCCTCGGTGGCAAGCAGACACCCATGTTTTTTGGCTCGGCCATCAACAACTTTGGCGTGCAAGAAGTGCTGGACGCGCTGGTCGATCTGGCGCCAGCCCCAGCACCCCGCGCCGCCATGCAGCGTACCGTGCAACCGCAAGAAAAGAAATTCTCTGGCGTGGTTTTCAAGATACAGGCCAACATGGACCCGGCGCACCGCGACCGCATTGCTTTCCTGCGCGTGACCAGCGGCGAATTCACGCGCGGCATGCGCCTCAAAGTGGTCCGCAGCGGCAAAGAAATTCGCCCTAACACCGTGGTCAGCTTCATGAGCCAGCGCCGCGAATTGCTTGACACCGCGTTTGCCGGCGACATCATCGGTATTCCCAACCATGGCGTGCTGCAACTCGGCGACACGCTGACCGAAGGCGAAACGCTGCTGTTCACGGGTTTGCCGTTTTTTGCACCGGAAATGTTTCGCGCTGTTGAAGTGGCCGACCCGCTGCGCAGCAAGCAGCTGCGCGCTGGCCTCACGCAGTTGGGCGAAGAAGGGGCGATTCAGGTCTTCCGTCCGATTTCAGGTTCCTTGCTCTTGCTGGGCGCCGTCGGTCAACTGCAGTTTGAAGTCGTCGCCCACCGGCTTGAGCACGAGTACGGCGTCAAAGCCCGCATCATGGCCAGCAACTTCAATTTGGCGCGCTGGGTCACCTGCGATGACGCCAACGAGTTGAAGAAATTCATGGACGCTAACGCACACCGAGTGGCCTTGGACGCCGTTGATGCACCAACACTCTTGGTCGACCACAGCGCCACGTTGCGCGCCGTCGAACAGCAATGGCCGAAGATCAAATTCCATGCCCTGCGCGAGCATGCCGGGTTAGTGTTCCAAGCGAAGATGTGAGCGTTAAGGCAGGTCTCACTTAGCGAGAATCACTTGGCGAGAAAAGGCAGCGGCAAAGCAGTCTTGTAGCGCACCTGCTTCAAGGCAAAGCTGGACCTGATTTTTTCAATGCCGGGGATAGGCGTCAGCTGCTCCAGAATGAAGCGCTCTAGGGCGCCAATATCTGCCACCGCAATGCGGATCAGGTAGTCGCTGTCGCCGGTCATCAAATAGCACTCCATCACTTCGTCGTGCTCGACGATGCGCCGCTCGAACTCGCCCAAAGCTTCCTTGCTTTGAGATCGCAGGCTGATCGAAATGAACACACTCAAACCCAGCCCGAGCGCCGCCGCGCTGGCAATCGCCACATAGCGGTCTATCACTCGGGCGGCTTCCAGCGCCTTCACGCGCGCTAGGCAAGGCGACGGACTCAAATGCACGCGCCGCGCCAGTTCCACGTTAGACAGCGAACCGTCCCGTTGAAGCTCATCGAGTATCTTTAAATCCAGGCTGTCTAGCTGCATACATCACCAATCTCGTATTTTTCAGCATTTTATGCCGGCCTAAAACATAAATACCCTACATTCAAGCAGCAACTTCTGTGCAGGATTGCGTAAAGTGGACTGAACATGAACGATCTCACACACACCGCCCTCCTCGCCGTCAGCGCAACCGCAATGGCAACCGCCACCACAGCGCAAACCGACCCTGATCCACTGGAAACCACAGAATGGCGCGAAGCCTTTTCAGCCTTGGTCGCCACGCAAGGCCCGGAACGCGCCCGTCAGATGCTCGGCGAGCTGGCACGGCAAGCGCGCGTGCAACGCATCGGCTGGCAGCCCGAGTTGGCCACGCCCTACCTCAACACCATTGGCGTCGATGAGCAGCCCGTGTTTCCCGGCGATCTGGCGATGGAAGAACGCTTAGCCTCCCTCATGCGCTGGAACGCGCTGGCCATGGTGGTACGCGCCAATCAGGTCGAAACAGGCGGTTCTGCCGAGCTCGGCGGCCACATCGCCAGCTACGCCAGCGCGGCCGATTTGTTTGAAACCGGCTTCAACCACTTCTTTCATGCCCGCGAAGGTGTGGCTGAAGGTCAACACCGTGGCGATTTGGTTTTTTTCCAGCCGCACAGTGCACCGGGTGTCTATGCCCGCGCTTACCTCGAAGGCCGGCTCGATGAACAAACGCTGGGCCGTTACCGGCAAGAAATCTCGGCCCCCGGCCAGGAAGGTCGCGGCTTGAGCAGCTATCCGCACCCCTATTTGATGCCGGATTTTTGGCAATTCCCGACCGGCTCGATGGGCATCGGCCCGATCAGTTCAATCTACCATGCGCGTTTCATGCGCTACCTGACGCACCGCCGCCTGCTCAACTGCGAGGGCCGCAAGGTATGGGGGGTTTTTGGCGACGGCGAGATGGACGAACCGGAATCCATGAGCGCGCTGACGCTGGCCGCACGCGAGGGCTTGGACAACATGGTCTGGGTCGTCAACTGCAACCTGCAGCGACTCGACGGCCCGGTCCGCGGCAACGGCCGGATTATTGACGAGCTTGAAAAACTCTTCGCGGGTGCGGGCTGGAACGTCATCAAACTGGTCTGGGGCAGCGACTGGGATGGCCTGTTTGCCCGAGACGTCACAGGCGCCTTGGCCAAGGCTTTCTCAGAAACCGTAGACGGCCAAATGCAGACCTTCGCAGCCAAAGACGGGCGCTTCAACCGCGACACCTTTTTTGGCCAAAACCCAGAGCTGGCACGATTGGCCCAAGGCATGACCGACGCACAAATTGACCACCTGAAGCGCGGCGGCCACGACCTCGTGAAGATTCATGCGGCCTACGCTGCCGCAGCTAAGCACAAAGGCCAGCCAACGGTGATTTTGGCGCACACCAAAAAAGGCTACGGCATGGGCAGCGCCGGTCAGGGCAAGATGACCACGCACTCGCAAAAGAAGTTTGCCGACAACGAACTCATCGAGTTTCGCAATCGTTTCAATCTGCCGCTGAGCGACGAGCAAGCCAAGCGCATTGACTTTTATCGCCCCGCCGCCGACAGCGCCGAAATGCAATACATGCAGGCCAAGCGCGCAGCGCTCGGCGGCTACTTGCCCAAGCGCGACACCACGGCCGAGCCCATCCACATCCCCGCGCTGCCAAGCTACGGCAGCTTTGCGCTGGCCGCCGACGGCAAAGACATGAGCACCACCATGGCCTTTGTGCGGCTGCTCGGTGGTTTGCTCAAAGACAGTGCACTGGGTCCACGCATCGTGCCCATCGTGGCCGACGAAGCGCGGACTTTCGGCATGGCCAACTTGTTCAAGCAAGTCGGTATTTATTCCAGCGTCGGCCAGCGCTACGCGCCTGAGGACATCGGCTCGGTGCTGAGCTACAGGGAAGCCCTTGACGGTCAAATTTTGGAGGAAGGCATCAGCGAAGCTGGCGCATTGGCCAGCTGGACAGCCGCCGCCACCAGCTATAGCGTGCACGGTTTGGCCATGCTGCCGTTCTACATTTACTACTCGATGTTTGGCTTTCAGCGCGTCGGCGACCAGATCTGGGCCGCCGCCGACCAACGCGCCAGAGGCTTCTTGCTCGGCGCCACCTCCGGCCGCACCACGCTCGGCGGTGAAGGCCTGCAACACCAAGACGGCACCAGCCATTTGGTGGCGTCAACGATCCCGAATTGCAAAGCCTACGATCCGGCCTTCAGCGCTGAACTCGCCGTCATTCTTGACCGCGGCATGCAAGAGATGATGGTCGAGCAGCAAGACGTTTTTTACTACGTCACCCTGATGAACGAAAACTACGCGCAGCCCGACCTGGTGCCTGGCTCAGAAGGCGACATCATCCGCGGCTGCTACCGCTTCAAAGATTTTCCAGAGGCATCAACGGCAAAGGAAAAAACCGCCAAAGATTCGGCCCGCGAAGTCACGTTGATGGGATCTGGCGCCATCCTGACCGAAGTTATCAAAGCCGCTCAGTTGCTCGCCGAACAAGGCGTTCACGCCACGGTTTACAGCGTGACCAGCTGGAGCGAATTGGCGCGCGACGGCGCTGCACAGCAAAAGCAAATGCTGAATGGCGAGACAGCAACACAGCCCTTTGTGAGCGAGCAGTTGGCCACCAGCCGCGGACCGATCATCGCCGCCACCGACTACGTGCGCGCCGTGCCCGAGAGCGTGCGCGCCTTCGTGCCAGCAGGCCGGTCTTACCTGACGCTGGGGACCGATGGCTTTGGCCGCAGCGACACCCGTGCGGCGCTGCGGGCTTTCTTTGGGGTGGATGCGCACAGCATTGTCAAAGCGGTGCTGCACCAGTTGCAGGCTAAAGAAGTTTGAGCCAAGCCTTGATGGCTTGCGGATAAATCAGGTGCTCTTGCACCAGCACCCGGGCGGCCAGCGTCTCTGCACTGTCGCCCGGTAGCACGGGCACTGCCGCTTGCGCCAAGATCTGCCCGTGGTCAAGATCAGCGGTGACGAGGTGAACGGTCGCGCCGGCCTCAAGGCAACCCGCATCTATCGCACGCTGGTGCGTTTTGAGCCCAGTGAAAGCGGGCAGCAAGGACGGATGAATATTCACCATCCGGCCCGCGTAATGCGCCACAAAACCCGGCGTCAAAATCCGCATGAAACCGGCCAGCACCACCAGCGCAGGCTGATGCGCATCGATCAGCGCTTGCAAGGCGGTGTCAAAGGCCGAGCGGGACTCAAAGCCCTTATGGTCCAGCACCTGCGTCGCAACACCCAAGGCTTGCGCCAACGCCAAGCCCTCAGCACCAGGTTGGTTGCTGATGACAGCGGCCACGCGCGCACCGAGCAGAACTTCCCAATGCTCTTGTTGCGCCGCCCTGATCAACGCCCCCATGTTGGAACCAGCGCCGGAAATCAGGATGACAATATTTTTCGTTTTCTCCGTCATGAGCGGTAGTTTATGGCCTGGCAACACGCCCTCGTGCTACAAAAGAGGCTTTGCCAACTGACAGACCGCCAGACAAAAGGAGACGCAGCCGCCATGGACTTAGCTTTCACCCCCGAAGAACAACAGTTTCGCGAAGACATGCGCGACTGGGTCAAGACGCACCTGCCGGCCGACATTGCGCACAAAGTACACAACGCACTGCGCTTGTCGCGTGACGACATGCAGCGCTGGGGAAAAATTTTGGGCCAAAAAGGCTGGCTTGGCTACAGCTGGCCGGTCGAGTTCGGCGGCCCCGGTTGGTCTGCAGTCCAAAAGCACTTGTTTGAAGAAGCATGCGCACTGGCTGGCGCACCGCGCGTGCTGCCATTTGGACCGGTCATGGTGGCACCGGTGATCATGGCTTTTGGCAACGCAGAACAACAACAGCGCTTCCTGCCAGGCATCGCCAGCGGCGATGTCTGGTGGAGCCAAGGCTACAGCGAGCCAGGTTCGGGCTCAGACCTGGCCTCACTCCAGTGCAAGGCCGAGCGTCAAGGCGACACCTACATCGTCAACGGTCAAAAAACCTGGACCACACTGGGCCAGTACGGCGATTGGATTTTTTGCTTGGTGCGAACCAGCCACGAAGGTAAACCACAAGCCGGCATTTCCTTCCTGCTGATCGACATGAAGTCGCCAGGCGTGACGGTGCGCCCCATCGTGCTCCTTGACGGCGGGGCCGATGTCAATGAAGTCTGGTTTGACAATGTCGAAGTGCCGGCCCACAACCTGATCGGCGAAGAAAACAAAGGCTGGACTTACGCCAAGCACCTGCTCAGCCATGAACGCACCAACATTGCAGACGTGAATCGGTCCAAACTTGAACTCGAGCGCCTGAAGCGCATCGCCAAGGCCGAGGGTATGTATGGCGATCTTCGCCTCCGGGACGAGATCGCCAAGCTCGAAGTCGACGTGGTGGCGCTCGAAATGCTGGTGCTGCGCGTGCTGTCAGCGCAAAAAACGGGCAAGAACTCACTCGACATCGCCGGCTTGCTGAAAATTCGCGGCAGTGAAATCCAGCAGCGCTATGCCGAACTCATGATGCTGGCGGCCGGCCCTTTCAGCCTGCCCTTGATTCAAGACGCCATGGAGGCCGGCTGGCAAGGCGACCAAGCGGCTGCGGGCTTGTTCGGCTTTCCGGGCGGCGATGTGCACTGCGCACCACTGGCGTCGACTTATTTCAACATGCGCAAAACCACCATTTACGGCGGCAGCAACGAAGTTCAACGCAACATCGTTGCGCAAACCGTGCTGGGCTGAGGAGACAAGACCATGGATTTCAATTTTTCTGACGATCAAGAACAACTGCGTGATGCCGTGAGCAAATGGGTCGCCAAAGGCTATACCTTTGAGCGCCGCCGCGCCATTGCCAACGCCGGTGGTTTTTCACGCGAGGCCTATGCCGAACTGGCCGAACTCGGCTTGAGCGCCCTCTACGTTCCTGACGCCCACGGCGGCTTCGGCATGGGCCCGATCGAAGGCATGCTGGTCATGGAAGAGCTCGGTCGCGGCTTGGTGCTCGAACCCGTCGCCCACGCCTTGTTGGCTGGCGCGGTGCTCAATATCTGGGCATCCGAAGTCACCAAGGCGGCGTGGCTGCCGAAAATCGCCTCGGGTGAAGCGCTGGTGGTGCTGGCTCACCAAGAGCGTGCAGCCCGCTACCGACTCGATACGTGCGATGCAAAAGCGACGGAAGGCACTGGCGGTTGGACCATCAGCGGCCACAAAAGCATCGTCCCGGCAGGAGACCAGGCAGATGCCTTTCTGGTGCCAGCCATGCTGAAGGGCCAGCAAGCGCTGTTTTTGGTCGAACGTCAAGCCAGCGGCGTCAGTACGCGTGGCTACGGCACGCAAGATGGCAGCAGAGCGGCCGAAGTCCAATTGGACAATGTACCGGCGACACTGATCACGTTGGACGGACTGACCGCCTTGGAGCACGCTGTGGACATCGGTATCGCCGCGGCCTGCGCCGAAGCTGTTGGCGTGATGGACGCCACTCTGGCCATCACCGTGGACTACATGAACCAGCGCAAACAGTTCGG
>CANFJF010000075.1 GCA_947447355.1 Comamonadaceae bacterium | reverse complement strand
GCCAGCACGTTCAACAGCACTTCGGAGTCGCTGTCAGTGTTGATGTGACGATGGTCGGTGTTGAACAGCTCGGCCTTGAGCTCGGCGGCGTTGGTCAGGTTACCGTTGTGCGACAGCACCAAACCAAACGGCGCGTTGACATAAAACGGTTGCGCTTCGTCTTCGCTGAAGGCGTTGCCTGCGGTTGGGTAACGCACCTGACCCAAGCCGACATTACCGGGCAAGGCCCGCATATTGCGCGTCCTGAACACATCACGCACCATGCCCTTGGCTTTGTGCATGAAAAACTTATGCCCCAGCTGCGTGACGATACCCGCAGCATCTTGCCCACGGTGTTGCAACAGCAAGAGACCGTCATAAATCAGTTGATTGACCGGGGCGTTACTGACAACACCAACTATTCCGCACATGATGGACCATTCATAAATTAATTCAGATAGCGGGAAAACTGTTCCGGCAGCGCCGGCTTCAGCCCCTTCAAGGCGGCCGACAAAATCGGCGCACCCGTTGATTTTTGCCACCACCGACTGTCTTTGAGCGGTGTCATGCTGATCGCCACGGAGGCCGCCAGCAACAGGACCACGCCACGCACCAAGCCAAATACGCCGCCAAACAGCCGATCGACCGGACGCAGGCCGACAGCCGCGACCATTTTCTTGACCAAGGAGGCCAGCAAACCGGCCACAAAAACGACCACGATGAACGTCAACACAAAGGCTGCGGCGTAGCGAACTGACTGCGAGGCAGACGACATCGGCAGCAGCGCGGCGACATCTGGCGCAAACCATTGCGCCAGAAAAAATGCGGCGATCCAACCCAGCACCGACAGCACTTCGAAAACCAAACCGCGCCATAAGCCGACCAGCAGCGACATCACGAGCACCGCCAGCAAGACCCAGTCAACAGTCGAGATGGAGGCCATGCTGGCAACGGAAGGAACTTCGAACAAATGCAGCCCTCAGCTTTACAAAGTGAGAATGCTCACGGGCAAGCCAAGCGACTTGATCTTGGCTGCGGTTTTTTCGGCCTCAGCGCGGTTGGCAAAAGGCCCTACACGCACGCGGGTGCGTTGACCGTCTTTGGTGTCAACCACCTGAGCATAGGTTTTGAGGCCGGCTTTTTCAAGCTTGGCTCGGGCTTCGCGCGCCTTGGGGGCATCAGCGTAAGCACCAACCTGAACCACTAACCGGACGTCCGTTGTGGACACGGAGGATTTGCCTTCGAGCAAAGCCAATGCACGAGCACTGTCGTCAACTTTTGGAGCCACGGCCGGTTTAGGCTCAGGCTCTTTTTTGGCGACGGGCGCAGCAGGTGCCACCGCGACAACTGCAGCCGTCACGGGCGCTACAGATGCCACTGCAGGCTTTGCGCTGACCGGCTCTTCCTTTGGCGGTGAGATCGGGACGACAGCAGCAGCCGTCGCGGCCGGTGGGGTATCGGCCACCGGCGTCGACACGGGCACAGGCTGCGGAGTGATCAGCTGCCGGACAGCGTTCTTATTCGGTATCTCAATCGCAATATCCACCGGCACAGGCCGCGGCTGCGAATCAAATAGCAACGGAAAGCCAACGACGCCGATCAAGACCAGCACCGCAGCACCAATCAGTCGGTGCTTGGCTCGCTTACGAACGAGCTCGACGCTTTCGGCTTGGGCATTGGAGCCGGCCTTTGATTTGGAAGATTGACCGCCACGGCGGAGGTTGAAAAACGACATGGTCGTGGTTGAATCCGTTGGAGATCTGTTGAGAAGGCTGAATTAACCGGCCATGTGCTGCGCCGTCAGGCGGGGTAATCCGTCTTTCAGTACACCGCCCACCGTGTAGAAAGAGCCGAAGACAACGATTCTATCAGCGGGCTTGGACGCGGCGACAGCCGCATCCAGCGCCTGCCGGGGCGACTCAAAGGTGGCGGAAGTGACGTCAGAACGCTTCTGCACAGCTTGCCAGCGGCTCTCCAAGTCGGCGCCGATTGCGGCACGCGGTGTTGGCAAATCGGTGAAATACCACTTGTCCACCAAGGGATCGAGCCGGGCCAGCATCGGGGCTAAGTCTTTGTCGGCCATGGCGCCAAAAACAGCGTGGGTGCAGGGATAAAAACCCATGGCGTCGAGGTTTTCAGCCAGCGCCGCCACCGAATGCGGGTTGTGCGCCACGTCCAGCACCAGCGTCGGCTGGCCGGGCACAATTTGAAAGCGCCCCGGCAACTCAACCATCGACAAACCGACACGCACCGCCTGCGCCGTCACCGGCAACAAGTCGCGCACGGCCGTCAAAGCGGCCAGCACGCCAGCGGCGTTGACCAACTGATTAGCCCCCCGCAGCGCCGGGTAAGCCAGCCCCGAGTAACGCCGGCCGCGACCGGCCCAGCCCCACTGCAGCTTGTCCCCCGAAAAATTGAAGTCATGGCCAAAGCGCCACAAATCAGCACCCAAATCTGCGGCAGCTTGCAAAACGCTTTCCGGCGGCACCGGGTCGCTCACCACGACCGGCTTGCCGGCGCGCATGATGCCGGCTTTTTCTCGGCCTATGCTTTCCCGGTCGTTACCGAGCAACTCCATGTGGTCTAAGTCGATACTGGTGATGACAGCGCAATCGGCGTCGATGATGTTAATGGCGTCGAGTCGGCCGCCCAGCCCGACTTCCAAAATCGCCACATCCAAAGGGGCGTCGGCCAGCTGCTTCAAAAAGACCAAGGTGGTGAACTCAAAATAGCTCAGCGAAATCACGCCGGCACCATCCGCCGCGTCGGCTTGCATGCGGGCGCGCTCCACCGCCTCAAAATACGGCAGCAAGGAAGCCGCACTGACGACATCGCCGCGGATTCGGCCGCGTTCTTCAAAATGCACCAGATGCGGCGAGCTGTAAACGCCGGTGCGGTAGCCCGCCTCCAGCAAAATCGCTTCCAGCATGGCGCAGGTCGAACCCTTGCCATTGGTTCCAGCGACCATGATGACCGGGCACTTGAAGGCCAAGCCTAGCCGCTGCGCCGCCTTGCGCACGCGCTCCAGCCCCATGTCGATGCCTTGGGGGTGAATTTGCTCGCAATAAGCCAGCCAGTCGTCGAGGGTCTTGAGTTTTTCCATGTGGTCCGCATTGTCGCGCAAGCTGCGAAAATAGCCGGATGATCATCCTCTATGGCATTCCAAACTGCGACACCGTTAAAAAAGCCCGCGCCTGGCTCACCGCCCAAGGGCTGGCGCATGAATTCCACGACTTTAAGAAGGCCGGTGTACCCGCTGATCGGCTGGCGGCTTGGGAATCTGCGCTGGGATGGCAAAAACTACTGAATCGCAAGGGCACGACTTGGCGCAAACTGGACCCGCAAGACCAAGCAAGCGCGGTCGACGCGATTACTGCGCAAGCGCTGATGCGGGCCCAGCCCAGCCTGATCAAAAGGCCGGTGGTGGAGTGGGGAAACCGCAGCACGGTCGGTTTTGACCCCGCCGTTTGGGCGGCTGAGCTTTAATCAGCAGCGTTTTTAACGTTCAGCGGCGTCTTTACCGATTATTTACGCGACGTCTGTCCACCCAAATGCGTCTGCTTCGTTACAGTTAAGACAGGCCACGCACTTATTTCAGACCGCGTGGTGTTTGCAAGAGGACTTTCAATATGCGCAACACACACCCTAAATCAATCGCCAAATCATTGGCATTCCCAGCTTTGCTCACTTTCGGCGCATTTTTCGGTGTCAACGCCCAAGCGCAAGAAATCTTGGCGCGCGTCATCACCAGTACCGCCGTGATCCAGCAAGTCGCCGTGCCGCGACAAGTTTGCAGCACAGGGGCGGTGGTCTCCGAAGCGCCTAAAAGTGGTGCCGGTGCCGCTATCGGCGCGATCGCTGGTGGCGCCATGGGCAACGCGGTCGGCAACGGCAGCGGACGCGCCTTGGCGACCATGATCGGACTGGTTGGCGGTGCGGTGGTCGGCAACAACGTCGAAGGATCTAAAAGCCAGGTTCAGAACGTGCAACAGTGCAGCACGCAAACCAGTTACGAAAACCGCACCATGCACTACGATGTGGTCTACGAATACGCCGACAAACGTTACAACATTCAAATGCTCAACGACCCCGGTCAGTACGTGCACTTATCAGTCACCCCGATCGGGGTTTTACCGCCACAAAACCGCACACCGCAGTCGTCTTACCAGCAGTACCAGCCAGAAGTCATCGGTGCGGACCCCCGCCGCAATCGGTATTGATGGGCTCAGCAGTTTCTTTACCTTTCTTTTACCCGGGCTGTGCACCAAAATGCATGAGCTTCGTTACAGTTAAGTCAGGCCGCGCACTTATTTCAGACCGCGTGGTAATTGCAAGAGGAGTTTCAAAATGCGCAACACATTGACTAAATCAATCGCCAAATTGGTGGTATTGCCCGCTTTGGTCAGCTTCGGGACGCTTTGTAGCGTCAGCGCTCAAGCGCAAGACATCCTCGGGCGCGTCATCTCCAGCACCGCCGTGATCCAACAAGTTGCCGTGCCGCATCAGGTTTGCAACTCTGCCGCGGTGGTTTCAGACGCCCCGAACAGTGGCGCGGGTGCTGTCATGGGAGCCATCGCTGGTGGCGCCATGGGCAACGCGGTCGGCAACGGCAGCGGACGCGCGTTGGCCACCATGATCGGGCTGGTCGGCGGTGCGGTGGTTGGCAACAATGTGGAAGGGTCTAGAAGTCAGGTCCAAAACGTGCAGCAGTGCAGCACGCAGACCAGCTACGAAAACCGCACCCTGCACTACGACGTGGTGTATGAATACGCCGACAAGCGTTACAACATTCAAATGCCCAACGACCCAGGTCAGTACGTGCGCCTGCAAGTCACGCCGGTTGGTACCGTGCCACCGCCCGCACCGGTTCAAACCTACCAACAATACCAACAGCCCAACGTCGTTTACAGCCAGCCGTCAACCGTCTATGTGCAGCCCGCACCGACGGTGGTTTACGCCCAGCCTTACTATCAGCAGCCTTACTACCCACCGATCGGCATCTCTTTGGGCTTAGGCTATCGCGGCGGCTACGGCGGTGGTTACCGGGGCGGCTACGGTCACTGGCGCTGAAGCCTGCTGACCGGCTTGGGTGCAACCCAAGTCCCGTGCCAACTGAAAGCCCTCCTTCGAGGGCTTTTTTCATGCCCGCCAGCAGCCCGGCCGTGTGCCCTAAAATCTCTCCTTTGCCCGCGGCGCTGCCTGGCCCGCGAAACCTGCTGAACCCCCACTTTCATCACCCACTTCGACCCATCCGCCCCATGATCACCGACAAAATCGACAACATCAGCGTCACCACCCAAGCCAGCGTCTATTTCGACGGCAAGTGCGTGAGCCACGGCATCACTTTCGCTGACGGCACCAAAAAATCAGTCGGTGTGGTACTGCCCGCAAACCTGACGTTCAGCACCGGCGCTCCAGAAATCATGGAATGCGTCGCTGGCAGCTGCGAGTACAAACTCAAAGGCAGCGACGCTTGGGTCAAGTCAGTACCCGGCGAGAAATTCAGCGTGCCCGGTAACTCGTCATTTGATATTCGCGTGACCGAGCCTTACCACTACATCTGCCACTTCGGCTGATCCGACCATCCGCACTGCAAGCAAGTCATGAGCACCATTCTTCAAAACCTTCCCATCGGCCAAAAAGTCGGCATCGCTTTTTCGGGCGGCCTCGACACCAGCGCTGCCCTTCACTGGATGAAACTCAAAGGCGCGATTCCCTTCGCCTACACCGCCAATCTCGGTCAACCTGACGAGCCGGACTACGAAGACATTCCGCGCAAAGCCATGCAGTACGGCGCTGAAAAAGCCCGCCTGATCGATTGCCGCCGCCAACTGGCAGCCGAAGGCATTGCCGCCCTGCAATGTGGCGCTTTCCATATTTCGACCGCAGGCGTGACGTACTTCAACACCACGCCACTCGGCCGCGCGGTGACCGGCACCATGCTGGTGGCCGCGATGAAGCAAGACGACGTCAACATCTGGGGCGACGGCAGCACCTACAAGGGCAATGACATCGAGCGTTTTTACCGCTACGGCCTGCTGACCAACCCGGACTTGAAAATTTACAAACCGTGGCTGGACCAGTTGTTCATTGACGAGTTGGGTGGTCGCGCCGAAATGTCTGCCTTCATGACTGAAGCAGGTTTTGGCTACAAAATGTCGGCAGAAAAAGCCTACTCCACCGACTCCAACATGTTGGGTGCCACGCACGAAGCCAAAGACCTTGAGTTCTTGTCCAGCGGCATGCAAATCGTCAAGCCGATCATGGGCGTGGCGTTCTGGAAAGACGACGTCGAAGTCAAGCGGGAACAAGTCACGGTGCGCTTTGAAGAAGGCCAGCCTGTCGCGCTGAACGGCAAAAGCTTTGAGAGCCTGACCGAACTCATTTTGGAAGCGAATCGCATTGGCGGACGTCACGGTCTGGGCATGAGCGACCAGATTGAAAACCGCATCATCGAAGCCAAGAGCCGCGGCATTTACGAAGCGCCGGGCTTGGCGCTGCTGTTCATCGCTTACGAGCGTCTGATCTCCGGCATTCACAACGAAGACACCATCGAGCAATACCGCATGAACGGCCTGAAGCTCGGCCGCCTGCTGTACCAAGGCCGCTGGTTTGACCCGCAATCCATCATGCTGCGCGAAACCGCCCAGCGCTGGGTGGCGCGCGCTATCACTGGTGAAGTCACGATAGAACTGCGTCGCGGCAACGACTACACGATCCTCAACACCGACTCGCCGAATCTGACCTACAAGCCAGAACGCCTGAGCATGGAAAAAGTGGCGGGTGCATTCACGCCACTGGACCGCATTGGTCAGCTGACGATGCGCAATCTGGACATCATCGACACCCGCGACAAGCTCGGCATCTACACCCGCAGCGGCCTGCTGTCGTTGGGTGAAGATGGGACGCTGCCTTCGTTGAGCAACGACAAGTCTTGATCGGCAGTCGTCGATAGCGATCGGTGATCGGCCAGGGGCTGGCCTCCTACAGGGGCACGGATGCCTTGGTCTTTGTAGGAGGCCAGCCCCTGGCCGATTTCCCCCGCGAGAACAAGGCGACTCTTCGCCTTTGTAGGAGGCCAGCCCCTGGCCGATCCCCCCGTCAAACCACAACCGGTTCAGGCTCCAGCAAGATCCCAAAGCGTTCATACACGCTGGTCTGAATGGCTTTGGCGAGGGTCATGACCTCGCCGCCGGTCACCGGGTTCTGGCTGCCGCCCTTGTTCACCAAGACCAGCGCCTGCCGGTCGTACACAGCGGCATTGCCGACGCTTTTGCCCTTCCAGCCGCAAGCGTCAATCAGCCAGCCTGCGGCCAGTTTGACCGAGCCATCGGCCATCCGGTAGTGCACGATCTTCGGCTCGCGCTCAATGATGTCTGCGCATTGCTCGGGCGTGACCGTTGGGTTTTTGAAAAAGCTGCCGGCATTGCCAATCACTGCCGGGTCGGGCAATTTGGCGCGTCGGATAGCGCAGATCCATTCAAAAATCTGCTGCGGCGTGGTGGGGACTTCACCCATCTGGGCGATTTTCCGGTCGAGGTCGGCGTAGCCCAGCACCGGTTTCCAAACCTTAGGCAAGGCAAAACGCACGCGGGTGATCAGTGCCCGACCCGCCAAGCCAAACCCGACTCCACCATCGGTGACTGGGCTGCTGGCATGTTTGAAGACCGAGTCGCGGTAGCCAAAAGCACATTGCGCTGCATTCAACGTGAAAGTCTGGCCGGTCTGCAAATCAATCGCGTCCAGTGACTCAAAACGGTCTTGCAGTTCGACCCCATAAGCGCCTATGTTTTGCACAGGGGAAGCACCGACCGAGCCCGGAATCATGGCCAAATTCTCGAGTCCGGGGAAACCGTTGTCCAACGTCCAAGCCACCAGTTCGTGCCAGTTTTCACCGGCGCCGGCCTCGACCACATAGGCCTTGGGGGTTTCACTGACGAGCCGCTTGCCCATGATCTCGACCTTGAGCACCAGTGGCTTGACGTCGCCGGTGATGACGATGTTGCTACCGCCCCCGAGAATGAATTTGGGCGCGGCCTTGAGCACCGGGTCGCTCAGCAGGGCGTTGACATCGGCCTCACTGGTGAGTCGCACCAAGCTGAGGGCCTTGGCAACGATGCCAAAGGTGTTGTAGGACTGGAGGGGAACGTTTTTCTCGACTAACATCTTAAGATTGTCGCACTCGCGATTTCAACGAAAACGAAAAAAGCCATGCCCTCATTTGATACCGTGCTTGAAGCCGACCTGGTCAAGGTCAAAAATGCCATCGAAAACGCTGCCAAAGAAATCGCCACGCGCTTTGATTTCAAAGGCACCCCCGCATCGATTGAACTGAAAGACAAAGAAATCACGTCGATCGGCGACAGTGACTTTCAGATCGACCAGATCAACGACATCCTGCGCGGCAAACTCGCCAAGGCAGGTGTTGACGCCCGTTTTCTGGACGTTGGCAAAGTCGAAAAAATCGGCGGCGACAAGGTCAAACAGCTCAGCAAGGTCCGCAACGGCATTGAAATCGAGCAATCGAAAAAAATCCAGCAGCTCCTCAAGGGCAGCAAGATCAAAGTGCAAGGTGCTATTCAGGGCGACGCGGTGCGTGTGACCGGCGCCAAGCGCGACGATTTGCAAGCGGCGATGGCGCTCATCAAGGCTGAAATCAGCGAGTTTCCGCTGAGCTTCAACAACTTCAGAGATTAAGAGGCAGCTGGGCTAGGCTTTTAAGATTCCAAGCTTTTAGACTTTACGCCCGCTACCAATCTTTGACTCTTTGCCCTGCAGCAGCTTGCCGATGTTCTCGCGGTGCCGGTAGATCAGCAGCGCACTGGTGACGACCAGCATCATCAGCACGTATTTATCGACATACCAAAGCGCACGGTCGCCCAGCAAATAGTAGAGCGGCACGGCCAAAGCACACAGCAGCGCTGACAGCGACGAATAGCGCGAGAAGTAAGCCACCAGCAGCCAGGTACCGATGCAAGCCAGACCCAGCACCCAATGCACGCCGAACAGCAGGCCAGCCGCCGTGGCTACGCCCTTGCCGCCCTTGAATTGAAAAAAGACCGGGTACAGGTGGCCGAGAAATACCGCCAAGCCAACCGCCGCCATGGCGCCCTCTGCCAAGCCGTAGTCTGCCCCCTTCCACTGGATGAGCGCAAGTGGCACCCAGCCTTTGATGGCGTCCAGCAGCAGCGTGGCCACGGCGGCCCCCTTGTTGCCGGAACGCAGCACATTGGTCGCGCCCGGGTTTTTGCTGCCGTAGCTGCGGGGATCGTTCAGGCCCAGCAAGCGGGTGACGATGACGGCAAATGACAAAGAGCCGATGAGGTAGGCCGCGAGCACGGCGCCACAAAAATAAAGAGTCTGCACAAAGTCTCCGTTTTTTTATTTTTTTTCAGACCGCCGGGTCACGCATCTGCCAGCGCACGGCGTCAATCTCTGCCAGCAGTTCAGCCGGCAAGGTGGTGCCGTAAGCGTCCACATCCTCGTCCAACTGGGCCACCGACGTCACGCCAATAATAGTGCTGGCGACCTGCCATTTGGTGTAGCAAAAGGCCAAGGCCATCTGCGTTGGCGTCAGACCATTTTGACGCGCCAGCGCGTTGTAACGCCGTGCCGCTTCCAGCGCATCGGTCCGGCCCCAGCGCTGTTTCCGCACAGATTCATAACGCGCAATGCGGCCGTTGGGTGCAGCGTCGCCGGTGATGCCACTGGCATCGTATTTCCCAGTGAGCAAACCAAACCCGAGCGGCGAATAACCCAGCAAAGAAACGCCTAAGCGGTGCAGGGTTTCGTCGAGCGCGTTCTCAACGGTTCGATTGACCAGACAGTATGGGTTTTGCACAGTGGCCACGCGCGGTAAGCCATGTTGCTCAGCCAAACGAACAAACTCATGCACGCCATACGGCGTTTCATTCGACAAGCCAATGGCGCGCACTTTGCCCGCCTTGACCAACGTTCCGAAAGCTTCAAGCTGCTCATGAATAGAGGTCACCGGCACGTCCTTGGCCGGGTCAAAGTACTGAACGCCAAAAGACGGCACGTGGCGCACGGGCCAGTGAATTTGGTACAGATCAATGACGTCGGTCTGCAGCCGTTTCAGGCTGGCGTTACACGCGGCCACGATGTCCGCGCCGGTCAGGTCTGGGCTGCCGTTGCGCACCCAAGCCATGCCGCGCGCAGGTCCGGCCACTTTGGTCGCCAACACCATCTGCTGACGTGCCGTCGGATTTTTAGCGAACCAATTGCCGAGGATGGTTTCGGTCACGTTGAAGGTTTCAGCCCGCGTTGGCACGGGATACATCTCGGCCGTGTCCATGAAGTTGATGCCGCGAACCAAGGCGCGGTCGAGGATGGCGTGCGACGTGGCTTCGTCGACTTGCTCTCCGAACGTCATAGTGCCGAGACAAATAGGCGTCACCAACAAGTCACTGGAGCCGAGTTTGATTCTTTTCATGGGCGTTCTATGTTCTGGTCGACAAGTTACCGGGTCTTGAGCTTTGAAGGCTCAATAAGGTCTTAGTTTAAAGCCAGCCTTTGGCGCTCAACAAAAAGGCGATGGTGGTCCTTAAAGAAGAGCCAACGTCCGACATCTTTCATCTCAACAGCGGCTTAGCATCCTCAGGTAGCCCAACAACTTCAGGACGCCCTATGACATCACCTCTCCCCAAACTTGCTCTATTTGCCCTCCTGGTCGCCAGCCTTGCAGGCTGCGCCAACATGAGCGAAACACAGCAAGACACTGGGAAAGGTGCGGGTATTGGTGCCATCGCCGGAGCCTTGCTGGGCGCAGCCACCGGTGGATCGCAGGGCGCAACACGCGGCGCGGTGATTGGCGGTGCTCTGGGCGCTGGCGGCGGCTACTTGTGGTCGCAAAAAATGCAGGAACAGAAAGCGGCCATGGAGCGCGCCACCGTCGGCACCGGCGTGGCCGTGAGCCAGACAGCAGACAACCGACTCAAACTCGACATCCCCAGTGACGTGTCGTTTGCCACAGGACGGTCTGACATCAGCAACAGCTTCGCGCCGATCTTGAACCAGTTCGCCACCAGCCTGAACCAGAATCAAGTCACCACCATCAGCATCATCGGCCACACCGACAGCACCGGCAGCGACGCCATCAACAACCCGCTTTCTGTCGATCGCGCCAATGCCGCCCGCGACTATCTGGTGTCGCGCGGGATTGCACGTGAACGCATCATGACCGAGGGCCGCGGCTCACGCGAACCGATTGCCGACAACAGCAACCCGCAAACGCGCGCCAAAAACCGCCGGGTCGAGATTTACGTGGCGGAACCTGCGCGCTAAAAACCAGAGGCTAAGAGCGCTCGCGCTTAAAGCGCTCTTCTTCCTGCAAGCGCAGCACGCGACGTTGCACCTTGCCGGTTGTCGTCATCGGCAATTCACTGATGAATTCGATCTCCTTCGGGTACTCATAAGGCGCTAGCAAGCCTCTGACATGCGCCTGCAGGGCTGCGATCAAGTCGCGCTCAAAAGCATCCATCGAAGCACCGCTTTTGGAAGTCCGTCGCGCTTCGTCCCTTTGCTGGCTCATTTCAGGCGACAGCACCACGTACGCTTTCACCACCGCACCGCGCTGCAGGTCAGGTTTGGGCACTACCGCCGCGTTAGCCACCGCCGGGTGTTTGACCAGACAGTTCTCAATTTCCCCTGGGCCGATGCGGTAACCCGACGACTTGAAGACATCGTCAGCCCGGCCTTCATACCAAAGATAACCGTCTGCATCGCGCGTGGCCATGTCGCCGGTGCGGCACCAGTCACCGGTGAACTTGGCAGCAGTGGCGGCTGGATTGTTCCAATAGCCCGTGAAGAAAATCGGGTCGGGAACGCCATGCACATCAAAGCGGTTGACCGCCACATCGCCAGGCACACCGACAGCACACTCAAGACCCGCGTCATCGATCACCTTCACCTGATGCCCCGGATAAGCCTTGCCCATGCTGCCGGGTTTGGCGGGCCAGAAGGCCCCCACGCTGGTCGCTTCGCGTACTGCGCTGCCCCCCGAGGGGACTGAACTGGCTTGGGGCGGCCCTGCGCTACGTTCGCTCCTAGCGACGCTAGCGCGGTTCATAGAACAATTCCCCACCACGTAATTGATTTCCGTTTGCCCGAACATCTCGTTGATGACGACGCCCATCTCGTCACGCGCATAGGCAAACACGGCATCCCCAACGGCTTCGCCGGCACTCATGATGGCTTCTAACTCCAACTTGAAATGCTCGCGAGGGTGCGGGTACGCTTTCATCATGGCCTTGAGCGCCGTCGGGAACAAAAAGGTGTGGGTCACGCCTTGCGTCTGCATGAGCGAGAAGGCCAGTTCGGGGCTGAAACGACCGTTGTAGGCGACGATGGGCCGACCAAAATACAGCGTTGGCAGCAAGGCGTCCATCAGCCCGCCGGTCCAGGTCCAATCGGCGGGTGACCACAACACCGCGTGCGAACTCGCATTGCTTTGGCCGTCAAAGCCAAACCAGTTTTGGCTGCACACAAAACCCGGCAAGTTGCCGAGCAAGGCGCTGTGCGCCAACAGCGCCCCTTTGGGTGGGCCGGTGGTGCCGCTGGTGTAAATCAGAATAGCGGCATCTGCAGCCTTGGTACGCACGGGCGTGAAGGCGTTTGGCTGCGCCGCCAGCGCGCTGTCGTAGTCCACATCGGCTTGGCCTTTGGCGCTACCGACGGCCATGACCGTGCGCAGTGCGGGACATTGCTGGCGGATCATTTGCACGTTGGTCATCGAACTGTCATCGCCAATCGCCAGCACCGCCCCGCTGTCCTGCAAGCGATATGCCAGCGCTTCAGGGCCGAACAAAACCGACAGCGGCATGACCACCGCGCCCATTTGCAGCACCGCCACATAGGCCACCACTGTTTCAAAACGCTGCGGCATCACGACAGCGACACGGTCGCCACGGCGCACGCCCAGCGCCCGCAATGCATGGCTCAGTGCATCGGCGGCTTGCTGCAGTTCTGCATAGGCATAAAAAACACTTTCGGAGTCTGGATGATGGGCACGGACAGCGATTCTCCGGATGGCCGGCGAATGACCGTCTGAGGTGGGGATGTCGTTGGCCCAACGGCGGCAGCACACATCGGCGATGTTGAAATAAGTGTCCACTCGCCAACGAAAACCAGCGTGCATGGCAGCGTAGAAATCTGTAACTTGACTGTGTTTCACCACAAGGCTCCTTATGATCTGTTGAATGTACAAAGAAAAACGCCCAGCCCAAAGCGAGTTTGTCCCTATACGCGGCCTGAATTACCACGTTCAGCGCTGGGGACCAGCCCTATCTGCCACCAGCAGCACGCCGCCTTTGGTGTTGTTGCACGGGTGGATGGACGTTGCCGCGTCTTACCAGTTCATGGTGGACGCTTTGTCAAACGCATTTGCCGATGGCCGCAGCGTGATCGCGCCCGACTGGCGTGGTTTTGGCCAGACTGATGCGGGCCCTGTCGACAATTTTTGGTTTCCCGACTACGTGGCCGACCTCGACTTTTTGTTAGACCATGACTGCCCCGGCCAGCCGGTGGACTTGGTCGGTCACAGCATGGGCGGCAACATCGCCATGATGTACGCCGGCGTGCGCCCGGAACGCATTCGGCGCTTGGTGAACCTCGAAGGTTTTGGCCTGCCTGCATCACGCCCGAGCCAGGCACCGGGGCGTTACGCCCAATGGCTGGACGAGCTGAAAAGTCTGCACCGCGGGGACACAGCGCTCAAAAGCTATAACGACACAGCCGGTGTAGCACAGCGTCTGATGAAAACCAATCCGCGTCTGCCAGCCGACAAAGCTGCCTGGCTGGCCACACGATGGGCTCGACCTGACGCCGCAGGGCAGTGGGAAATTCTGGGCCATGCTGCGCACAAAGTCACCAGCGCCCACATTTACAAAGCTGATGAAATGTTGGAAATTTACAAGTGCATCTCGGCACCGCTGCTGGCCGTTGAGGCCTCCAGCGACTCGCTGTCCAAGTGGTCGAAGGGCAGCTATTCGCTGGCCGAATACCACGAACGCCTGAAAAACGTACCCGATGCGCGCACCGCAGTTGTCCATGACGCGGGCCACATGCTGCACCATGACCAACCCGAACAATTGGCCTTGTTGATTGAAAACTTCTTGGCGTGAGAAAATATCCGGTTGCGGCTAGATAGCCCCCCTCACAGCACCGATGAAAAACAACCCACTGGAATCAATCATGGAAGCAGAACGCATCAACCTCATCAACAACCAACTGGTCGACCTGACCGCGCGCGTGCACGAGCTCAGGGGGTATCTTTGACTACCCTGCCAAAGAACGTAAATTAAGCGAAGTCAACGCCGCCTTAGAAGACCCGAAGGTCTGGGACAACCCAAAGCGCGCGCAAGAACTCGGCAAAGAGAAAAAATCCCTCGAAGACGTGGTGCTGGTGATCGATCGCCTGACCCAGGAACTCGTCGACAACGCTGAGTTGTTCGAGATGTCGCGCGAAGAGGAAGACGAGTCCGGCATGGTCGGCATCGAAGGCGAAGTCGCCACGATGGCGAGCGAAGTCGAGAAGATGGAATTCCGCCGGATGTTCAACAACCCGGCCGACCCGCTGAATGCCTTTTTGGACATTCAAGCCGGCGCTGGCGGCACCGAAGCCTGCGACTGGGCCAGCATGTTGCTGCGCCAGTACCTGCGCTACGCTGAACGCAAAGGTTTCAAAGCACAAATAGAAGACGAATCAGCGGGCGACACCGCCGGCATCAAGGGCGCGACCATCAAGATTGAAGGCGAATACGCTTTTGGTCTGCTGCGCACAGAAACCGGCGTGCACCGGCTGGTCCGCAAGTCACCGTTCGACTCGTCGGGCGGTCGCCACACCTCATTTGCTTCGGTCTTTGTGTACCCTGAAATTGACGACTCGATCGAGATTGATATCAACCCGTCGGACGTGCGCGTCGACACCTTCCGTGCCAGTGGCGCGGGTGGTCAGCACATTAACAAGACCGACTCTGCCGTGCGCCTGACCCACCTGCCCACAGGCATTGTGGTGCAGTGTCAAGACGGCCGCTCTCAGCACGGCAACCGTGACGTCGCTTGGAAACGCCTGCGCTCACGGCTTTACGACTTCGAGATGCGCAAGCGTCAGGCCGAGCAGCAAAAGCTCGAAGACAGCAAAACCGATGTCGGCTGGGGTCACCAAATTCGCAGCTACGTGCTGGACCAAAGTCGCATCAAAGACCTGCGCACCAACTATGAAACCTCGGCCACGCAAAAAGTGCTCGATGGTGATCTAGACCCCTTTATTGAAGCGTCGCTGAAGCAAGGCGTCTGATGAACAACCATTTTTGGAGGACTTCACATGCGTGACGGACAAGCACAGGCCACGGCCATTCACCGCGCTGACTACACAGCGCCCGCTTACTGGATCGACACGGTGGACCTGTGTTTTGACTTGGACCCGCTCAAGACCCGCGTGCTCAACAAAATGCGCCTGCGTCGTAACCCCGACGTGCCAGCGCAATCGCTGAAACTAGACGGCGAAGAGCTCAACCTGGCGCGCGTGCTGGTGAACGGCCAGGGCAGCTCGTTCAAGCTCGAAGGCAGTCAGTTGGTACTTGAAAACCTGCCAGAAGGCGAAGCGCCTTTTGATCTGGAAATTTTC
>CANFJF010000074.1 GCA_947447355.1 Comamonadaceae bacterium | reverse complement strand
TTGGCACCGAGTGGGTGCAGGGCTCGATGCTGATCGACGCGCCCTTTGATATTCAGCTCGAATACGTCCAGCGCATGATGGTCTGGCTGCTGTTTGTGGAGCCGCAAGCAGTGCCGACTTTGCACAGCATGCAGCTTGGTTTGGGGTCGGGTGCACTGACCAAGTTTTGCTACAAAAAACTACGCACCAAAACCACCGCCGTCGAGATCAATCCGCAGGTGCTTTCCGCTTGCCGTCTGTGGTTCAAACTGCCGCCCGAAGACGCCCGTTTGCAAGTGTTGCTGGCCGACGCTGGGCGTGAGATCAAAAAGGATGTTCACCTCGGCACCGTCGATGCGCTGCAGGTTGACTTGTACGACCACGAGGCGGCGGCGCCCGTGTTGGACAGCGCCGCTTTTTATGCCGACTGCCGGCGCTTGTTGACCGACGACGGCGTGATGACGGTCAACCTGTTTGGCCGTGACGGCAGTTTTGAAAGCTCGATGGACAAGATCGCCGATGCTTTTGGTGCCGAGGCGGTGTGGGCTTTTCGGCCCACCCGTGAAGGCAATACCGTGGTGGCCGCCCAGCGCCAACCCAGCCGACCTGCGCGTGACCTGTTGTTGCAGCGCGCAGAGCTGGTGGAGTCGCGCTGGGGTTTACCCGCACGCAAGTGGTTGCGATTGTTCAAACCCTTGATTTGATTGGTTTTTGTCAGCGCGGAAAAGTCTCTTTTTGTAGGTGAAAGCCACATCGAAACGCAGCATTATTGAATGCACAATCCAGCGGTTCGATCAATTTCTCAAGGAGACAATCCGTGAATATCAAAAGTCAAAAAGACTTTTTTTCCGGGCTCATGTTCATGGGCATCGGTGTGGCTTTCGCATGGGGTGCGACCACTTACTCTGTTGGTACCGGTGCCCGCATGGGCCCTGGCTACTTCCCGTTGTTGCTGGGCGTTTTGTTGGCCGTGCTGGGCGCGTTCATCACCTTCAACGCCTTGGTCGTTGAGCGTATTGGTGGTGACAAGATCGGCAAGTGGGCTTACAGGCCGCTGGTCTACATCATTGCCGCCAACTTGCTTTTCGGCGTTTGCCTAGGCGGTTTGCCGTCGCTGAAAATCCCGGCTATCGGCATGATTCTCGGCATCTATGTGTTGACCTTCGTGGCCAGCATGGCTGAAAAAGGAATGAAGGTCAAAGCTACCTTTATCCTTTCCACGGTCTTAGCCGTCATCAGCTACGTTGCCTTCGTGCTGGTTCTCAAGTTGCAGTTCGCCGTGTGGCCTGCTTTCATCACCGGCTAAGGAGTTAAAAAATGGAACTGCTTGCGAATCTCTCGCTGGGTTTTGGTGTGGCGTTCACGCCTATCAACCTGCTTTACGCCTTCATCGGCTGTGTTCTGGGAACGCTCATTGGCGTGTTGCCGGGCATTGGCCCTGTGGCCACCATCGCCATGTTGCTGCCAGCCACTTATGCGCTGCCACCGGTGTCGGCCCTGATCATGCTGGCCGGTATTTATTACGGCGCCCAGTACGGTGGTTCAACCACCGCTATTTTGGTCAATTTACCGGGTGAATCTTCATCGGTCGTGACCTGTATTGACGGCTACCAAATGGCCCGAAAGGGTCGAGCGGGGCCTGCGTTGGCGGCCGCTGGTGTTGGTTCGTTCTTCGCTGGTTGCGTCGGTACGCTGATTCTGGCTGCCTTTGCCCCGCCATTGACTGAGCTGGCTTTCAAATTCGGTCCTGCCGAATACTTCGCGCTCATGGTGCTGGGTCTGATCGGCGCTGTGGTGCTGGCCTCTGGCTCACTGCTCAAGGCGATTGCCATGATCGTGCTGGGTCTGCTCATGGGTTTGGTCGGTACCGACGTGAACTCTGGCGTAGCCCGTTTCAGCTTCGACATTCCTGAACTCACCGACGGCATCGGCTTCGTGGTGGTGGCCATGGGCGTGTTCGGCTACGGCGAGATCATCAGCAACCTGGCCCAGCCAGAAGATGAGCGTGAAGTGTTCACGGCCAAGGTCACGGGTTTGTTCCCAACCAAGGAAGACTTCAAGAACATGGCGCCGGCGATGTTGCGCGGTACTTTCTTGGGTTCAGCCCTCGGCATCTTGCCGGGCGGTGGTGCTCTGCTGGCGGCTTTTGCGGCTTACGCGCTGGAAAAGAAAATCAAACTGAAACCGGGCGAAGTGCCCTTCGGTCAAGGCAATATCCGCGGTGTGGCTGGCCCTGAGTCTGCTAACAACGCTGGCGCACAAACCTCCTTCATTCCGTTACTGACGCTGGGTATTCCGCCTAACGCCGTGATGGCCTTGATGGTCGGTGCGATGACGATTCACAACATCCAGCCTGGCCCACAGGTGATGACCAGCAACCCGGAACTGTTCTGGGGCTTGATTGCCTCAATGTGGATTGGCAATGCGATGCTGATCATCTTGAACCTGCCATTGATTGGCATGTGGATCAAGTTGCTGACGGTGCCTTACCGCTATCTGTTCCCGTCCATTGTGCTGTTCTGCGCGATCGGCGTGTACTCCACCAACAACAACACGTTTGACGTGTGGACGGTCGGTATCTTCGGTGTGATTGGTTATCTCTTCGTCAAGCTCGGAACAGAACCGGCACCTTTGCTGCTCGGTTTTATTCTCGGCCCCATGATGGAAGAAAACCTGCGTCGTGCACTGCTGCTGTCACGCGGTGACTGGAGCGTGTTTGTGACACGTCCACTGTCGGCTGGCTTGTTGGCTGCGGGTGCACTGCTGTTGGCCATCGTGCTGCTGCCATCCATTAAGAACAAGCGTGAAGAGGCATTCGTCGAAGAGTGACGAGCCCTGCTTAAAACTAAAAACGGCGTCTTCGGGCGCCGTTTTTTTTGACTCTGAGCTGACTATTTCCCAGCTCTGAGTCGGGCCGCTTCAGAGCTAAGTCTGGTTGGTTTGAAAAATCGCTGCACAATCAAAGGATGAAATCTCATGGACTTTTTGCTGGCGGGGTTGGCTTGCGTTGTGCGTGGCTGTCGGGGTCCCAAGCCGTTATGTCGTTATTGAACCTTCAACCCGAGCCATGAAATTCAACTTCAGCAACCCCTATACCTCCTCGCGCATTCCATTGTTCGCCCGCAATGTGGTCTCGACCTCGCATCCACTGGCTGCACAGGCCGGTTTGCGAATGATGCTGAAAGGGGGCAACGCGGTGGACGCGGCGATTGCCGCCGCCGCAACCCTGACCATCGTCGAGCCGGTCAGCAACGGCCTGGGCAGTGATGCGTTTTGTCTTTTGTGGGACGGCAAGGAACTCCACGGCCTGAACGCTTCCGGTCGCGCACCCGAGGCCTGGACCCCGGACTACTTCAAGCGCAAATACGGTGATGGCAGCCACACGCCGCCAAAACGCGGCATGGACTCTGTGACCGTGCCTGGCGCCGTGGCCAGCTGGGTCAGCTTGAGTGAGCGCTTTGGCAAGCTGCCGTTCGCTGACTTGATGGAGCCGGCGATTGAGATCGCTGAGCGGGGTTACCTGCTGCCGCCTGTGGTGCAGCAAAAGTGGGCCGCCGCCACCAGCGAGTTGCAAGGCTTACCGGGTTTTGCGCAGTCGTTTTTGCCATGGGGCCGGGCGCCGGAGGTCGGCGAGTTGTTTCAGTTCAAGGCTGCTGCCAAGGGCTTGCGGGCTATTGGCGAAAGCAAGGGGCAAGCTTATTACGGCGGTGAAATCGCCCAAGCGCTGGAGACGTTTTCTAAACAAAACGGCGGCAGCTTGACGGCGCAAGATTTTGCCAACTACAAACCCGAGTGGGTCAAGCCGATCGGCAAGGATTATCGTGGCCACACGCTGCACGAGATCCCGCCCAACGGGCAAGGCATTGCGGCGCTGATTGCACTTGGCATTCTGGACAAATTTGACGTCGCCAGCTTGCCGGTCGATGGGGTGGATTCGCAGCATTTGCAAATCGAAGCGATGAAGCTGGCCTTTGCCGACGTCTACAAATACGTCGCCGATCCGACGGCTATGGATGTCACCGTGGATCAGATGCTCGACGATGCTTATCTGGCCAGTCGCGCCAAGCTGATCGACATGAAAAAGGCACAAGACTTTGGCGCTGGCAACCCTGTCAAAGGTGGCACTATTTACCTGACAGCGGCTGACGAAAACGGCATGATGGTGAGCTTTATTCAGAGCAACTACATGGGCTTTGGCTCGGGCTGTGTCGAGCCCGAGTTCGGGGTCAGCTTGCAAAACCGTGGTCATGGTTTCAGCTTAGACGCGGGCGTCAACCAGGTCGCCCCTGGCAAACGCCCTTTTCACACCATCATTCCGGCTTTTCTGACCAAAGACGGCCTGCCGGTCATGAGCTACGGCGTGATGGGCGCCAACATGCAACCGCAAGGCCACATGCAAACGCTGGTGCGCATGCTGGACTACGGACAAAACCCGCAAGCCGCTTGCGATGCGCCGCGCTGGCGCTACAACGCTGGTCTTGAGATCAATGTTGAATCGGCCATGGATGCGGGCACCGTGCAGGCGCTCTCGGAACGCGGACACCGTACAGAGGTCATCAACGATTCGTACCAGGACTTTGGCGCCGGTCAGTTCATTTGGCGCGCCGGTGACCCGAAAGTTGAAGGCTACGTGGCCGCCAGCGATGCCCGGCGTGATGGCCAAGCGGTCGGTTTTTAAGTGACGGATAAAAGCATGGCGACGACAGGCAAGGTTTCGCCGGAAGATGCAGCGGCCCGATCAAAGGTATTGGTCGGTTTGGCGCTGGCGATGGTGGGTGCTATTGGTTTCAGCGGCAAGGCGATCATCGTCAAACTGGCTTACCGGCATGGGGTCGATCCGGTCACGCTCATCATGCTACGGATGCTGTTTGCGCTGCCCATTTTTGTCATCATGGCGTGGTGGGCGAGCCGGGGTAAAGCACCACTGACGGGAAAAGACTGGCTGGGCGTTCTGGGGCTTGGTTTCACCGGTTATTACTTTTCAAGCTTTCTTGATTTCGCGGGGCTCCAATACATCAGTGCATCACTGGAACGTTTGATTCTTTACCTCAATCCGACCTTGGTCCTTCTACTCAGTTTGCTGTTTTATCGCAAACGAATTTCCTTGCGCCAGTTGCTGGGCATGGCCATCAGTTATGGCGGTGTGGTGCTGGTGTTTGGCAGCGAGATCACAACGCAGGGCAGCCATGCTGCCTGGGGTGCATTGTTGGTCTTTTTGAGTGCCATTACCTATGCGATGTACCTCGTTTACAGCGGCGAGATTGTGCGTCGCTTGGGCTCGCTTCGACTGGTCGGACTGGCGAGCACGGTGGCCTGCCTGTGCTGTATCTTGCAGTTTGTCGTGCTGCGTCCTTTGACGTTGGAAAACGTCGCTCCTGAGGTGATGTGGTTGTCGCTGATCAATGCCACAGTGTGTACGGTCGCACCGGTGCTGATGGTCATGATGGCTGTCGAACGCATCGGTGCGAGCATGACGGCGCAGACCGGAATGGTCGGGCCGATTTCCACGATCCTGATGGGCGTGATGATTTTGGGCGAACCCTTCACTGTCTGGGTGGCTGCCGGGACAGTGTTGGTGCTGGCCGGCATTTATGTGTTCACACAGAGTCGGCGGCCTGGCACTTGAGTGACTGGGTGCGATTCTCTGAACTACCATTCATGCATCAACGTAGACACCGCACCGACGGTCAACATTCACAACAACGATAAAAGGACTCAATATGGATTTAGGAATCAGCGGTAAATGGGCACTGGTCTGTGGTGCCAGCAAGGGCTTGGGTTTTGGCTGTGCAGAGGCGCTGGTGCGCGAAGGCGTGCATGTGCTGATCGTGGCCCGCGGCGCCGAGGCGTTGCAAGCTGCGGCAGCCACCTTGCTCGCCAATGCGGCTCGTCCCGCAGGCACCGAAGTGCTGCATGTGGCGGCTGACATCACCACACCCGAAGGTCGGGCTGCCGTGTTTGCGGTGCGCAAAGACTTCGACATCGTCATCACCAACGCAGGCGGTCCACCACCGGGTGACTTCCGCGATTGGGAGCGCGACACCTGGATCAAGGCGCTGGATGCCAACATGCTGACGCCGATTGAACTGATCAAAGCCACGGTGGACGGCATGGCCGAACGTGGCTTTGGCCGCATCATCAACATCACCTCCGGCGCGGTCAAGGCACCGATCGATATTCTGGGTTTGAGCAACGGCGCGCGCAGTGGCTTGACCGGTTTTGTGGCGGGTGTTGCACGCAGCAAAATCGCCGGCCAGGGCGTGACCATCAATTCATTGCTGCCCGGTGCTTTTGACACCGATCGCCTGAAAGTCACCATGGCTGGCGCGGCCCAAAAGACCGGCCAGACGGTCGAGGCCTTGGCGGACACGCGGCGTAAAACCATTCCGGCTAAACGCTTTGGCACGTCGCAAGAGTTTGGTGCTATTTGCGCATTTTTGTGCAGCCAGCACGCGGCATACATCACTGGGCAAAACGTGCTTGCTGATGGCGGCGCTTACCCCGGCACCTTTTAAAATCAGCTGACGAATCAACAACAAAGGAAGAGACATGAGCACAACCACATCGAAAGCCGTCCGCATTGATGCCCACGGCGGCCCTGAAAACCTCAAGCTGGTCGACGTCACCGTGGGTGACCCAGGCCCGGGCGAAATCCGCATTCGCCACAAGGCCATAGGCCTGAACTACATCGACGTCTACCAACGCGCCGGTTTGTACACGCTACCCATGCCTTTGCAGCTCGGCATGGAAGCCTCTGGTGTGGTCGAGGCTGTCGGTGCCGGCGTGACGCATTTGAAGGTCGGTGACCGCGCCGCCTACGCCAGCCAGCCACCGGGCAGCTACTGCGAACTGCGCGTGATGCCGGCCAAGTGCGTCTGCAAATTACCCGATGCGATTTCTTTTGAAACGGGCGCCGCCATGATGCTCAAGGGTTTGACAGTGCAGTACCTGCTGTGCAAGACCCAACCGCAAGGTGGCCTCAAAGCGGGCGACTTTGTGCTGTTCCATGCCGCCGCTGGTGGCGTTGGCTTGATCGCCTGCCAGTGGGCCCGCGCGATGGGTCTGCAACTGATCGGTACGGCCGGCTCCGACGCCAAATGTGCGCTGGCCAAAGAAAATGGCGCGGCTTTTACTATCAATTACGCCAAGGAAGATTTTGTCACTCGCGTCAAAGAAATCACCGGCGGTGCAGGCCTCAAGGTGGTTTACGACTCCGTGGGTAAAGATACTTTTTTGAAGTCACTTGACTGTTTGCAGCCCTTCGGTTTGCTCGCCAATTTCGGCAATGCCTCTGGCAAGGTCGAGCCGCTGGACCTTGGCTTGTTGGCCGGTAAGGGCTCGCTGTATGTGACGCGGCCGACGGTCTTCACGCATTTGGCCACCCGCGAAAGCACTCAAGCCATGGCCGACGATTTGTTCGAGATGGTGGTCAGTGGCAAGGTCAAGATTGCCATTGACCAACGCTTTGCCTTGGCTGATGTGGCTGAAGCACATCGTTCATTGGAAGCCCGTAAAACCACGGGCTGCACGATCCTGACGCTGTAGGCCGGAACGTCAGCTAGCGGCTGCGGCGCACCCGCAGCAGTTCGTCCAAAATCAGGCAGACGGCGCCCACTGTGATGGCGCTGTCTGCGATGTTGAAGGCGGGGAAATGCCAGCCAGCGTAGTGCATGTCGACAAAGTCAATGACGTAGCCGTGCAGCAAGCGGTCTATCACGTTGCCGATCGCGCCGCCCAAGATACAGGCCATGGCGAAAGAAAACAATTTTTGACCCGGATGGGAACGCAGCATGTGCACGATGAAGAGCGCCGCACCGACGCCAACCGCTGTGAAAAACCAGCGTTGCCAGCCAGAGGCCGTTGCCAAGAAGGAGAATGCCGCGCCGCTGTTGTGCACCCGAACAATGTTGAAAAAATTCGTCACATAAGTCGCGTCACCATGCTGGTAATAGCCCAGGATCAACACCTTGGTGAACTGGTCGGCGATGAGCAGAATCAGCGCCAGTCCGAGCCAAGGCCAGACCGCGCTGCTTGATTTTTGAAAACCAAGCTTGGCCATCACGCAAACTTCCGGTCTTCGCCTGCGCCGTAAAGGTTGCTGGTGCAGCGCCCGCAAATAGTGGGATGTGCCGCATCATGGCCAACGTCATCGCGGTAGTGCCAGCAGCGTTCGCATTTCACGCTGGTGCTGGTGGCTGAGGTCACGCTCAAAGCGTCTGCCCCTTGCAGCGTCATGGCGGAGGTGATGAAGACAAACTTCAGGTCGTCGCCCAAGCTGTTCAGCAGGGCATGGTCGTCGCCATTGACGCCGAGGGTGACGTCGGCTTGCAGCGACGAGCCAACTTTCCCATCAGCGCGCAAGACTTCGATGTCTTTGTTGACGAGGTCGCGCAATTCGCGAATCCGCGTCCACTTGGCCAGCAGGGCGGCGTCAGGCGAGCGGAGCTCTGTATAGGTTTCCATGAAGATCGACTCGGAGGAGCCGAACACCGTCCACGCCTCTTCGGCGGTGAAGCTCAAAAATGGTGCCATCCAGCGCAGCATGGCGTGCGTGATCTGGTGCAGTGCGGTTTGCGCGCTGCGCCGTGCCAGGGATTTCGGTGCGCTGGTGTAGAGCCGGTCTTTCAGAATGTCGAGGTAGAACGCGCCTAAGTCTTCGCTGCAGTAGATCTGTAGTTTCGAGACCACGGGCTGGAACTCATAGACCTCGTAATGCGCCAGGATGTCGGCTTGCAACTGCGCCGCGCGGCTCAAAGCGTAGCGGTCAATTTCAAGCATTTGATCTAAGGGAACGCTGTCAGTGGCGGGGTCAAAGTCGCTCACATTGGCCAGCAAGAAGCGCAGCGTGTTGCGAATCCGGCGGTAGGCGTCGACCACGCGCGCCAAGATCTTGTCGTCAATGCCGAGGTCGCCTGAGTAGTCGGTCGAGGCGCACCAGAGGCGAATGATTTCAGCGCCTAACTTGCCTGAGACTTCTTGTGGCGCCACCACATTGCCTTCGCTTTTACTCATCTTGCGGCCCTTGCCGTCGACGGTGAAGCCGTGCGTCAGCAATCCTTTGTAGGGCGCGTGGTCGTACATCGCGCAGGCTGTCAGCAGGGAGGAATGGAACCAGCCGCGGTGTTGGTCGTGGCCTTCTAAATACAGGTCGGCCGGCCAGGTCGATTGCGCTGCATGGCTGTGCTTGAGCACATGGTCGTGCGTGGTGCCGGAGTCAAACCAGACGTCCAAAATGTCGGTGCTCTTGATGTAGTCGGGTGCATCGTTACCGATGATGGATTCGGCCGTCGCCTTGCTCCAGGCTTCAATGCCGCCAGCCTCCACCATGCTAGCGGCTTGGTCCATGATCTCCATGGTGCGGGGATGCAATTCACCGGTGGCGGTGTGGATGAAGAAGGGCAGGGGCACGCCCCAATTGCGTTGGCGGCTGATGCACCAGTCCGGCCGACCGGCGATCATGTCGCGCAAACGGATCTTGCCGTTTTCCGGGTAAAACCGCGTTTCTTCAATCGCACTCAAGGCCAGTTGGCGCAGAGTTTTGGTGGCTTTGTCTTTGGCGAACAAACCTTCGTTGCCAGGGCCTTCTTCGTCCATGCGAATGAACCACTGGGCGGCGGCACGGTAGATCACCGGCGTCTTGTGGCGCCAGCAATGCGGGTAGCTGTGGACGATGTCTTGCGTGGCAAACAGGCGGTCGTGTTCGCGCAGTTTGTCGATCACCAGCGGGGCGGCTTTCCAGATGTTGAGTCCGCCAAAGAAAGGAAGTTCGTCGACATACCGGCCATTGCCTTGCACCGGGTTCAGGATGTCGTCGTAAGCCATGCCGTTGGCAATGCAAGAGTTAAAGTCTTCTACGCCGTAAGCGGGTGCGGAGTGCACGATGCCGGTGCCGTCGTCTGCGGTGGCGTAGTCTGCCAAGTACACCGGCGACAAGCGGCGGTAGCCGTAGACGCCTTGCTCATCGGCGACGTCGTGCAGCGGGTGCATGAAGTTGAGCAGCGCGAGTTTGTCGCCCAGTGTGGTGGCCAGCACCGTGCCGGTGAGGCCAAAACGAGCCAGGCATTTCTCGACCAATACCGACGCCAGCACCAGCAGGCCGCGCTCGGTGTCGACCAGCGCGTATTCAAGCGCAGGGTTCAGGTTCAGCGCCTGATTGGCCGGAATGGTCCATGCGGTGGTGGTCCAGATCACAGCAAACGCATCTTTGGACAAACTGTTCAAACCAAAGGCCGCGGCGAGTTTTTCAGGCTCGGCGGATTTGAAGCCGACGTCCAGCGTTTGCGACTTTTTGTCAGCGTATTCAATTTCAAACTCAGCCAGCGATGAGCCGCAATCAAAGCACCAGTACACCGGCTTCAGGCCGCGGTAGACAAAGCCGCGTTCCATGATGCGTTTGAGGGCACGGATTTCATTCGCCTCATTGGCGAAATCCATGGTCCGGTACGGGTTGTCCCATTCACCCAAAACGCCCAAGCGTTTGAAGTCAGCCATCTGTCCGGCGATTTGCTCGGTAGCGAATGCCCGGCTCTTGGCTTGTACTTCGTCACGTGGCAAGGCCCGACCATGAAGCTTTTCAATGGCGTTTTCGATCGGCAACCCGTGGCAATCCCAACCCGGCACATACACCGCGTCCAGGCCCTTGAGCTGACGCGCCTTGACGATCATGTCCTTCAGCACTTTGTTGACGGCGTGGCCAATGTGAATCTTGCCGTTGGCGTAGGGTGGGCCGTCATGCAGCACAAACTTCGGGCGGCCTTGGCGGACGTCGCGCAGTTTTTTGTAAAGCCCTTGGTCTTCCCATTCTTTGACCCAGCCGGCTTCGCGCTTTGGCAAATCGCCGCGCATCGGGAAAGGCGTGTCAGGCAAGTTCAGGGTGCTGCGGTAATCGGTTTTGGTGTCGGACATGGTTTTATTTCGGAGAAATCGGGGCAGCTTGGTATGAGTGGTAGCAGCACAATGCGGGCCAGAAAGTGGAGCCATTTGCCCAGTGGCGAGGCCGGCGCCGGCAGTGGCGAGATCGTCTAAATTCGATCCAGGCTGGTTTCGGTGTGCATGGCTGCGAAAAATGAACGCGCGTTGTCGCAGTCTCGAGAGATGCCTTTTTTAAGCGCTTCCAGACCCTCGTATTTCAGCTCGTCATGAAGTTTGTGCAGCAATTCCACGCGGATGATTTTACCGTAGGCACTGTCTAGGCCAACCCCCTCAGGAGTCAGCGCAGTTCGCGAAGCGGCAAGCGTGGGGGCCATATCTGTCCAGTCCAAGCAATGAACTTCAAGCAAGACACGCCCAGCGTCCTCGACGGTCGGGCGAATCCCCAAGCTAGCCACGCCATCGACAGGGGCGTCACTTTTGGCGCCCAGCCCGTGCGTGCGCACCACAAAAATGCCGCTGGCGGCCGGTTTGTCGTGCCGGAAGGCAATGTTCAGCGTCCGAAAGCCGAGCTCGCGGCCTAGCTTTTTGCCGTGTACCACGTGGCCCGAAATGCTGTACGGCCGGCCTAGCAGGCGCGCCGCGTCGTCCATCTGGCCGTGCGCCAGCGCTGCGCGCACCGCCGAGCTCGAGACCCGCGCGCCGTGCACTTCGTAGCTGTCCATGCGAGCGACTTCAAAACCGCAGGCGATACCGGCTGCGTCGAGCATGGCGTAGTCGCCTGCGCGTTTGCTGCCAAAGCGGAAATCGTCACCGACCAGCACATAGCGTACCTGCAGGTTGTTGACCAAGACGTCGTGGATGAATGAGTCGGCGCTTTGCGAGGCAAGCCGCGCATTGAACGGCAGCACCACGGCTTGGTCGATGCCGCAGCGTGCCAGTTCCGTGAGTTTGTCGCGCAGCGTTGAGATGCGGGTGGGTGCCGTGCCCGGTGAAAAGTACTCCCGCGGGTGCGGCTCGAAGGTCATGACTCGCGCCGGAACGCCTCGGTGTTGGGCCTCGTTTTTAAGTACTGCGAGCATCGCCTGATGGCCGCGGTGAACCCCGTCAAAATTGCCAATGGTCAGCGCGCAGGGCTGAGCCAGTGCCGGGTGCTGATGGCCGCGAAAGATTTTCATGTTGCCGATTATCGTTTTTTAGTGGCCGCATTTAGCCGCCGCGCTAGTTGCCATCTCCGTTGCCAGCAAATTGTCATGAAATCACGGTATATTGCTGGCTAGCAGACAGACGCAGATTCCAGAATAAGCGTTTGTCAGGCTTGATGCTAGACACCGGTTTCCATTTTCATGGAGGTTCGTTTGAAGGTCTTGAAGCTGTCCGCTCAGGGGTTGCCGCAATCGTGGATCAGCCTCGAACAAGCCGTTTTGTACTACGCTGCCGGTGAAGTACGCTGGGAAGCCGGCGCACAGGTGGCGCTGTTTCGCGGCGGGCACAACGCGCTAACCGGCGAGCAATCGACCGTCACGGTCAACAGCATCATCGGTACACGCGGTGTGCCTAACATCAATCCCTTTGATCTCATGCCTGGCCTGACCAACGCCAAACTTTTTGCGCGCGACAAAAACGTCTGCGCTTACTGCGGCAGCAATCACCATGAAGAAGAGTTGACGCGGGAGCACATCATTCCCTTTGCTCAGCAAGGCATAGACACGTGGATGAACGTGGTCACTGCGTGTCGCGCTTGCAACCACCGAAAAAGCAGCCGCACCCCTGAGCAAGCGCGCATGCCCTTGCTGTACACGCCTTACGTGCCCAGCCTATGGGAAGACTTCATTTTGCGCAACCGTCGAATTCTGGCGGACCAAATGGAGTTTTTGTCACGTGGTCTTCCTAAATCATCAAGACTGTACACATCTGAACTGCAATAACGCAAAGGGCAAGCAGGTCATGGTCTTGTCCGAAAATCATCTTCAAGGTGTTTGCCGTCGCACTCTTTTTGTTGGCGCCATGGCGATCCTCATGAGCCATGTCGTGCTAGCAAAAGATGCGTACCCCAGTCGCCCCATCAAACTGATCGTTCCGTTTGCCGCAGGCGGGACAGGCGACATTGTGGCGAGGCTTTTGAGCAGCAAACTCGCAGAGGGCTTGGGAGAAAGTGTCGTGATTGACAACCGCGGCGGCGGCGGTTCCATCATCGGCACCGATGCGGGAGCCAAGGCACCTGCCGATGGCTACACCTTGACGCTGAGCAACGGTGCTGCCATCACGACAGGCGCGCTTGTCGGACAGAAACTGGCCTACAAGCCATTGGACGATTTTTCGCATATCTTTTTGATCGGCAGTTTCCCCAACATGCTGGTCGTGCGAGATGACTTCCCGGCCAAAGATCTCCGACAGTTCGTAGCGCTTTCCCGAAGCGATACCCGTGGAATCAGCTGGGGCTCTGCGGGCGTCGGTTCTGCTGGTTTTTTGGCCGTTGAGCTGCTCCGTCAGTTGGCTCAAATGAATTTGGTGCATGTTCCTTACCGCGGGACAGGACCTGCCATGACGGATCTGATGGGAGGTTCCATCGGTGCCATGATGACCAGTCCGGCGGTGGCCTCAGCTCACATAAAAGCTGGAAAGTTGCGTGCACTGGCCGTCAGCAGTCCTGCGCGTTTAAGCGATTACCCTGGCATTCCGACGATGAACGAGGTGGTGCCGGGTGCCGGAGGTGATGCCTGGTTTGGGATCTCAGTGCCTGTCAACACACCGCAGCCCGTGATCGACCGGCTGCAAACCGAACTTGACAAGGTCATCAAACTCCCACTGGTCCGTGCTCAACTTCAGCAAGCTGGGCTGACGCCGCTGGGGCTCGGCCAGCAAGGGTTTGAGCAATTTCTGCTCGCTGAAATTTCTAAATGGACGCCCGTCATCCGCCGCGCGAAGATCGTGGCCGATTAGCCTTTGAATAACGATGAAATCCTCAGCTTGAGTCTTGCATATCAAGGCCAGCGAAATCTGAACTTTGAAACTTGAAATGTCCAATCAAAAAACAAAAGAACAACGTGTCATCATCGTCGGCGCCGGTCCAGTGGGTCTGACGGCCGCCATGCTTCTCGGGCATCACGGAATACAGTGCATGCTCATTGAGTCTGATGATTCGGTGCCCCGCGATCTGCGAGCCTCGACGTTTCATCCGCCAACACTCGACATGCTGGATCAATTTGGCATCACTTCCAAGCTGATTGCGGCAGGCTTGGTTGCACCGACTTGGCAGGTGCGCTGGCATACGACGGGTGAATTTGCAGAGTTCGACTTGTCTGTTCTCAAGGGCCATACGGCGCATCCCTACCGGCTTCAATGTGAGCAGTGGCGGCTCGCAGAATTTTTGATTGAGCACATTCGACTGCATCTCCCCTGCGTAGAGATCCTGCAAGGTTATCGAGTCGATGAATGCCGTCAAGAGGAAGAGGGCGTTGAGGTTTTTGTGACGGGACCCGGTGGCGATAAGCAGGTGTTCAGTGGCGCTTACTTGATTGGGGCGGATGGTGGAAGAAGTGTTGTCCGCTCTCAACTGAAGCTTGAGTTTGAAGGCCACACTTTTCCGGAAACGACAGTTTTGGCCACCACCAGCTTTCCGTTTCACGAACACGTACCGAACTTGTCGTTCATCAACTACTGCTGGAAAGACAGCGGCACTTTCAGTCTGCTTCGATTGCGTGACCTCTGGCGCGTCAGTCTTTACCCGCGCGATGGAGAGAGCGAGCAAGAAGCTACTTCGCCGCTGTCCATTGAAAGCAAATTGCAAGAGATTTTTCAAAAAGACACTGCTTACGATGTCATGGAAATCAGACCCTACAAAATTCACCAACGGGTCGTGAAAAGCTATGTGCACGGACGGATGATTTTGGCGGGTGATGCTGCGCACATCAACAGTCCAAGTGGTGGCATGGGGATGAACGGGGGCATCCACGATGCTTTCAATTTGGTCGAAAAATTGAAGCGCATTTATGCAGGAGAAAGCCAAAATTTGCTCATGCTCTACGAAAGACAGCGCCGCCCTGTCGCTCTGAAGCATGTGTTGGAACAGTCAGGCCGGAACCGCGCCCGCATGCAAGAGCGAGATGATGGCAAGCGCAGGCAGGCACTCACCGAACTCCAGCGCAAGTCTGATGACAAAACACTTGCAGAGGCGTATTTACTGGAAACCTCCATGATCAACGGCTTGCGCGAAGCGGCAAGCATTGAATGAACGCGCTGTCTTCGGTAGGCTTGGCGTCAAGCAAATACACCTGCCGTGTCTTGCATCCGCGCCGACACTTCGCCGAGCTGGTGAAGTGAATCTCCAAAAATCATTTCCAATTGCGTCAATTTCTTAAAGTAGTGGCTGACGATGTACTCGTCCGTGACCCCAATGCCGCCATGCAATTGCACCGCTTGCTGGCCAATAAAGCGCATCGATTGGCCGAGTTGGTATTTGGCGCGAGCCATGGCGGCGCGGCGCTCGTCAGTCGGTGCGTTGAGTTTGAGTGAGGCGTAGTAGCTCATGGAGCGCGCCAATTCGAGCTGCATTTTCATGTCTGCCACTCGGTGGCGCAGCGCCTGAAAACTGCTGATGACGACGCCGAACTGTTTGCGCTGGTTCATGTAGTCCACGGTGATGGCCAGAGTGGCGTCCATCACGCCAACAGCTTCGGCGCAGGCCGCGGCGATGCCGATGTCCACAGCGTGCTTCAAGGCGGTCAGTCCGTCCAACGTGATCAGTGTCGCCTGTACATTGTCCAATTGGACTTCGGCCGCTCTGCTGCCATCTTGCGTGCCGTAGCCACGCGTACTGATGCCGCTGGCGTGAAGTTCAACCAAAAACAGCGCTTGCTGGCCCTTCAGCATGGCTGGCACCAGTAAGGCCTCTGCCTGGTCCCCTGCAGGGACGATGCTTTTGTGCCCGCTGATGGTCCAGCCGCCAGTGCCTTCTGCCGCCCTGGCATCGCAGCTATCGAGTCGATAGCGGGCG
>CANFJF010000073.1 GCA_947447355.1 Comamonadaceae bacterium | reverse complement strand
AGTCATAGAGGTCCAGGTATTTGGCGCGCAGGGCGTTGACCTCGGTCAGCGTTTGCGTCAGCTCTTCATTTTGAATCTCGAGCTCAATTTGATGCACCTGCAACTCGTGCACGAGACGGTGCGAGTCCACTTTTCCTGCCGGCGCGCCCCACAGATTTTTATGCGGTAAACGTTGGAGCGCTTCACTGCGCAACTGGGTGTCCACATTCAAATAATTGGCCATTTGAAACTTCCTTTATGAGTAGTCTTGAACAGTCTCAAGCAGTTAAGCGAAGGACATCTCTCGTCCGCTCAACGCCCACAAGCTTCACAGTTGTTTATAGACTACGTTTATGACTTTAGAGATCGTTTTAAATTATAAAAACGTATTGTTACTTTTGAATCTTTTGGAATCTTTTTTGGGCTGAACTTCACTTGCGAATGGACAGGCGACCGATTAAGTTAAGTCTTACCCGTTGTCGGCCTTCCTTCATTTGTATCCAAACATGACACATAAGAGACCACCTCTTCCCGCGCCGCCCACATCGACACCAACGCCGACATTGCTTAATTCGCCTCAATTGATGGAGGTCGTGCCAGAAAAGGTGAGATTCTCGGCCGCCGATAACGCCGATAACGCCGATAACGCCGTCGCGGTGGCTCCGTTGGTGGGGAATAAAACGCCGATCATCGGCATTGGTGCTTCTGCTGGGGGGCTGGAAGCGCTGGAGCAGTTTTTTTCACATGTATCGCCAAAAAGCGGCTTGGCGTATGTCGTGGTGCAGCATCTCGACCCAGAAAAGGTCAGCCTGTTGCCGGACCTGCTGCAACGCTACAGTCTGGTGCCTGTGGTGCAATTGCGCGACCTCACTTTGGTCGAGGCCAACCATGTGTATGTGGCCCCGCCTGGCTTTGAGGTCACCTTGCTGCATGGGGTGTTGCACTTGCTGAAACCGCTGGCGGCACGGGGTTCGCAGATGCCGATTGATTTCTTTCTGCGCGCACTGGCATTTGACCAACAAGCCAATGCCGCCGGCGTGATTTTGTCGGGCATGGGCTCTGATGGCACCTTGGGCCTGCGCGCCCTGAAAGAAAAAGCCGGTGGCGTGTTTGTTCAAACGCCTGGATCCGCCACGTTTGATGCGATGCCGCGCAACGCCGTCGACTCTGGGCTGGCCGATGTGGTGGCACCAGCCGAGCTTTTGCCAGGAAAAATCTTGGCGTATTTTTCGCACCCGTTGCTAGCGGGCCCGTTGGATGAACAAATCATCGACAGATTTCAAGGTGCCTTGCAAAAGATTTTGATTCTGGTGCGCTCCCATACCGGACACGATTTCACCCAGTACAAAAAAAGCACGGTTTACCGGCGGATCCAACGGCGCATGGCGATTCATCAGGTGAAGGGCGTCGAGGACTATGTGCAGTACATTCGCGAAAACCCGATCGAAGCCGAGTTGCTGTTCAAAGAACTGCTGATTGGCGTGACGAGCTTTTTCCGCGACCCGGAGGTCTGGCAACGCTTCAAGTTGGAAGTGTTGCCGGCGCTGTTCGCTGCGAACCCCTTGGGCTGCGAACTGCGCGTCTGGGCACCTGGTTGCTCGACCGGCGAAGAGGCTTACACCATTGCCATGTTGTTTGCCGAAGCGGTTGAAGAGTTCAAGCCGACGGCGCGCTTCACCTTGCAAATCTTTGCCACCGATCTGGACAAGGACGCGATCGACATAGGGCGCGCCGGGTTTTATCCGGAAAATATCGCCAGCGATGTAGCGTCCGGACGGTTGATGCGATTTTTTACCAAAGTTCCAGGGGGCTACAACGTCACCAAAGAGCTGCGCGGGATGATTATTTTTGCCCCGCAAAGTCTGGCCAGCGACCCACCGTTTGCCAAGCTGCATGTGTTGAGCTGTCGCAACTTGTTGATTTATCTGGAGGCTGAATTACAAGAAAAACTGGTGCGGATGTTTCATGCCAGTCTCAACCCTGGCGGTTATCTGATCCTTGGCACGGCCGAATCGGTCGGTATCACGTCCAACCTGTTTTCCCCGATCGGTGCCAAGACGCGCATTTACCGTCGATTGGGGGAGGACCGTGGGCTGACACTGATCGACTTTCCATTAAAAAACACGCTGGCGCGCATGCAGTCGCAAGAGTTGGCTGCTCGAGCCGCCGGGGCCATGGCTGCCGCGCCCAGCTTGCAAACCATGGCAGAGCAGCTGCTGATGAAAAGATATGCACCTGCTGCATTGTTGGTGACGGCTCAGGGCGACATCGTTTATTTCAGTGGCAAGACATCTAAATACATTGAACCGCCAGCCGGACGGGCCAATTTGAACCTGTTGGCGATGTTGCGCCCTAGCTTGCGGCAACCTTTTACAGATCTTTTTTATCGCACAGTTCGCCAAAAAACCGCCAACAAGTTGGACGCTGTGTCGCTGAGTGAAGACGGCGTTGCATCGACAGTTCGTGTCAGCGTTGAGCCGGTGGAGGACCCCAAGGCGCTCAATGACATGTTCATGGTGGTTTTTACCGACATCTTGTCCGTGCCCATGCCCGCCGTTCCGTCCGCGTCCGGCCAAGTCCCCCCAAATACGGATGTGCATGACCTGATGCTGGCGTTGGCGCGTGCCCGCGAAGAGCATCAGGCGACGCGGGAAGAAATGCAGACCTCACAAGAAGAGCTCAAGTCGGCCAACGAAGAGTTGCAGTCGGCCAATGAAGAGCTCACCACCTCGCGCGAAGAAATGCAGTCGATGAACGAAGAGTTGCAAACCGTCAACTCAGAGCTACAGACGCGGGTCGACGCCTTTGGGCGGGCCAACGACGACATGGAAAACCTGCTCAACAGCACCGACATCGCTACGCTGTTCTTAGACCGACTGTTGCACGTGAGGCGCTTCACCAACCGTGCCACCCAAATCATCAAGCTGATTCCGAGTGACGTTGGCCGGCCGCTGTCAGACCTCAACACCGACCTGAAAGCCGACTTGTCGGTTGACGCGAAAGAGGTCTTGCGCACCTTGATTTTCAGGGAGAAAGAAGTGGAGGCCTCTGGCAACCGCTGGTTTCGGGTGCGCATCATGCCGTACCGGACGCAGGACAACCGGATCGACGGCGTGGTGATCACCTTCACCGACATCGCTTCGTCGAAGCAATTGGAATCCCGTTTGCCTGGCCAGCCGTCCCCCAGTTGAGTTGAGCACTGCTTGCGCTGCCCAGCGTCCTACGGTCGATTCAACAGTGTCTGACGACGGCAGCTGCGAAGGGTCGCTATGCTGATTGTGCTCAGACCATTCACCACGATGGAGAACGCATGACAGACCAGAAGAAAGAGCATAAGCAAGAGTCAAAGCTTGAGCCGAAACGCGGCCCTCGCAATGCGGCTTCCATGGAGGTCCGCGCGACAAATGCGTTGGCTGCCAGTAGCGCCAATGCCGCGCTGTGTTGGCCTTTTCCGGCAGGCAGTCAAAACGACACCGACAAAGCCGTCAAGCTCAAGCCTTACGTCCCCCCCAAGCGCCGCACGCTGAATCAGTATTGAGCGCACCGCGGCTCAACTAAGCCAGTCATGGCGAGCGCAGCGCGGCCATCCATCATCGAGGTTCGCGGTGATGGACTGCCGCGCTTCGCTCGCAGTGACAGACAACGGATGCTTTCCATGAACATATGGTTTTTTATCCAGCCGATCATGACCAAACCGCTCCCGTCATGGCGAGCGCAGCGCGGCCATCCATCATCGAGGTTCGCGGTGATGGACTGCCGCGCTTCGCTCGCAGTGACAGACAACTGATGCTCGCAATGGCGAGGTGTTCTTTGCTCGTTGGGGCAGATTGTGTCTAATTCATGCCCAGAGGCTTCAGGCGAAGCTGGTTTCCCGGCGCGCTTTGGTTTTTGCCTGGGTTTGGGTTTGGGCTTTGGCTTGGGTCGTCCACGGACCGGGCGCAGGCACCAATGGGGTGCGCTTCACTTCGACGCGTGGACCACGTTTGGTGTCGTCGCCGGCCAACTTAAGCCAGTTCAACAGACCTGCGCGAGCGGCTTTTTCAAACGAGTCGTAGGGCTCTTCAGCCATCACGAAGCGGTGATCAAACACCATTTTTTCGTCATCGCTGTCAAGCAGCGCCCAGTGAAAAAGACCCGGGCTAGGTTCGTTCACAGTGAGGGCGATGGAGCGTAAGTGGTTGGCCATATATTCCTTGGAAGAGTGAGGGTCTAAGCTTGAATGGCGGACGAAAAATGCTCTGTAGGCGGACGCCGCAGCGCGCAGTAGGACGCGCCGGATAAGTACTTACAAATGTTTCAGTTACTTGTAAAAATGGTTAAATATTTGATGTTGATTTCATCTTGATGCGGCGTATTGGACTACATTCTCTAGGGCGGCCGCAGCCGTACGGCAGAGTTCTCAGACTACAGACGCTGGGCGCCCTGCATGTAACGATGCGTTAACGGAGAAAAACGCCGTCAAGCCAACCCGGGCACCTTCGTCTTGGGCACTTCAAAGCAAGCTACTCACCAAGGACATTCCATGAAACATTTCACACGAATTTCGGTACTCGTTGCCGCCAGCGCCATGGCCGTTCTGACCGGCTGTGCGACCGGTGCACAGCAGGAAACAGCCGGCCAATACATCGATGACACAACCATCACCACACGCGTTAAAACCGCGATCTACAAAGATGAGATGTTGAAATCGACCGAGATCAATGTCGAGACCTTCAAAGGCCGCGTTCAACTCAGCGGTTTTGTCAGTACACGCCCCAGCATTGACCGCGCAGGTGTCTTGGCCAAAGGCGTCAAAGGCGTCACCGCCGTCACCAACGATTTGAGGCTCAAATGAGCGCCGCCCTTAGCGCCACGCCCAGCGCATCAGGCCGCGCCCTGACCGCACTCGGTCTGGCTGTGATGATGGGTCTGGTGGGTTGCGCCGGTATTTCCCCGCAACAACAGAACACCGCAGCGGGTGCCGGTATTGGTGCCGTCTCTGGTTCTATCCTGACGGGCGGTAGCACGCTCGGCACCTTGGGTGGTGCAGCCGTCGGCGGCATCATCGGCAACGAAGCCGCTAAGAAATAAGTCGGCAGATCACAAGGCCTGACCGGGCGGCAGTTCGGTCAGGCCTCGCCACGGACTGCCAAATATCCCGTCATAGTAAGAGAAGCCTCCGTCACTGCGAGCGAAGCGCGGCAGTCTAGGGATCCGAACTCGCAGCCTGGTGTTGACGCCGCGCCGCGCCGCGCCGCGCCCGCGTTTTTGTGGACGCGGGGCAGGGCATTTGAAGTGCCCTGCTGAATTATTTACTGCGCCGTGATCTTGCGTTCGCGGATGAGTTTGCCCCAAGTGATGGTTTCAGAGGCCATGTAGCGCGCCAGTTCGTCACGCGTGCCGGGCTGGGGTGTGAGACCGTGCTTGTTCAGCGTAGCCACCACGTCCGGTGACTTCAGCACTTTGACCAGCTCCACATTCCAGCGGTCGAGGAGGGGCTGCGGCACTTTGGACGACGCCACAAAAGCATACCAATTGGTGGCCGCAAAGCCGGGGTAGCCCGACTCCGCAATCGTCGGTACCTTGGGCAGCGAGGCCAACCGTTGCGCGCCGGTGCTGGCCAGCGGAATCAGTTTGCCGCTGTCGATGTGCGGCTGTGCGGTGGCGTAGGTCGAATAGTAAGCGGCGACCCGGCCACCCAGCAAATCTTGCAATGCAGGCGCACCGCCTTTGTAGGGAATGTGCACCGTGTCGATGTCGGCCATCTGGTTCAGCATCTCGCCGGCCAAATGCGAGGCCGAGCCGGCGCCGGTCGACGCAAAGTCCAGCTTGCCCGGGTTCTTCTTGGCGAAGGCAACGAACTCTGCAAAGGTCTTGATCTTGGTGTCGACACCGACCACCAGCACGTTCGGAAAGTTCACGCCCATGGTGATGGGGGCCAGGTCTTTGACCGGGTCGTAAGGCAGCTTCATGAGGTGAGGCGCAATCGTCAGCGGGCCGACCGAGCCGAACAGAATCAGGCTGCCGTCGGTTGGGCCACTGGCGGTGTACTGGTGTGCAATGTTGCCACCCGCGCCGCCTTTGTTCTCGACCACGACGGTCTGGCCAATGTTCTCGCTCAGCTTTTTCGCAATGACGCGCGCCGCCGTGTCCGTGGCCCCACCCGCTGCAAAACCGACCAGCAAGGTGATAGGTTTTTTGATGGGGAAGTCTTGCGCTGAGGCGCTCAGCGCGGTTAACCCGCTCAGGCCGAGGGCGAGCGTGGCGATGAGCGCTGAGGTGGTGCGTTGACGCATGGGGTTGCTCCTAAGGGTGAAAATTCGGGATGCGGGAGTCTAAACCAAGGTCAGTAAACGCCTTGCGCCGTCATGGCGTTGGCGACTTTGACGAAGCCGGCAATATTAGCGCCGTCAACGTAATGGACAAAGCCAGCATCGCTTTTGCCGTAGCGCACGCAGTTGGCGTGGATGTCGGACATGATCATGTGTAGACGGGTGTCAACTTCGTCGCGCGTCCACGGCAGGCGTTCGGCGTTTTGTGTCATCTCTAGGCCGGAGGTGGCGACGCCGCCTGCATTAGCCGCTTTGCCCGGCGCAAACATGATCTTGGCATTCAAAAACACGTCCACCGCTTCTAGGTTGCAGGGCATGTTGGCGCCTTCGGCCACGCACTTGACGCCGTTTATCACCAGCGTGCGTGCATCGGCGGCATTGAGCTCGTTTTGGGTTGCGCATGGCAGGGCGATGTCGACCGCAACGCCCCACGGTTTTTGGCCGGCTTCAAAGCGCAAGCCGAGTTGTTTGGCGTAGGTTTCGACGCGCCCGAAGTTCTGATTCTTGATGTCCATCAACAGTGCTAATTTGTCTGGCGTGAAGCCCGCTTCGTCGATCACGGTGCCACCGGAGTCGGAGGCAGTGATGACTTTGGCGCCCAGTGCCATGGCTTTTTCGATGGTGTATTGCGCCACGTTGCCCGAGCCCGAGACTGACACGCGCAGTCCATCAAGGCTGATGTGCTGGCGAGCCAGCATCTCCTGCACGAAGTAAACCAGACCGTAGCCGGTGGCTTCAGGGCGAATCAAGCTGCCGCCGAACGACAGGCCTTTGCCGGTGAACACGCAGGCTGCATTGTTCGAGAGCTTTTTCATCATGCCGGTCATGAAGCCGACTTCACGACCACCGACGCCGATGTCGCCTGCTGGCACGTCAGTGTCGGGGCCCAAGTGGCGGTACAGCTCGGTCATTAGCGCTTGGCAAAAACGCATCACTTCGTTGCGACTCTTGCCCTTGGGGTCAAAGTCAGAACCGCCTTTGCCGCCGCCCATGGGCAGTGTCGTCAAAGCATTTTTCAGGGTTTGTTCAAACGCCAAAAACTTCAGGATGGACAGGTTCACCGATGGGTGAAAACGCATGCCGCCTTTGAACGGGCCGATGGCCGAGTTGTGCTGAATACGAAAAGCCCGGTTGGTTTGCGTCTGCTGGCGGTCGTCGACCCAGGACACCCGGAACTGAATGACTCGCTCTGGTTCCACCAGTCGCTCCAGAATGCCGGCGTCTGCATACTGCGGGTTGGCCTCGATGAAGCCCCACAGGCTGCCCGTGACTTCATGGACCGCCTGCAAAAACTCCGGCTGGTTCGGATCGCGGGCTTTGACGTAGTCCAGAAAGTCGGGGAGGGTTTTGTATTTCACTTCAGATTCCTTCTCGGGGATTCATCGAATGGTAAATAAATTAACTCAATAGAGTTTATTTTTATTCCATAGATGATGTTTTGACTCATCAATATAGCCCGGGAGTATGCATCGAGGCGCTACCCAAACCCCTAAAGCGCTAAGTCGTACTCAATCGTGATCGGTGCATGGTCTGAAAACTTCTCGTCTTTGTAAATCGCTTCGGTGCGGGCCAATGCGGCCAAGACGGGTGTCGCCAAGTGGTAGTCGAGTCGCCAGCCGACGTTCTTGGCGTAGGCTTGGCCCCGGTTGCTCCACCAGGTGTAGCAAGCGTCTGTGGTGGTGGGTTGCAGGTGGCGGTAGACGTCGACCATGCCGCCGCCCTCCGATGCGCCGTGTGTCGCATCAGCTTGCGCTGATTGCAAGAGCTCGGTCATCCAGGCGCGCTCTTCGGGCAAGAAGCCGCTGTTTTTCTTGTTGCCTTTGAAGTTCTTCAAATCGATCTCTTGGTGCGCGATGTTGATATCACCGCACAGCACGACCTCACGGCCATCGCTTTTCAGGGCCTGCAAGTGCGGGGCCATCTCAGCCAAAAAACGAAACTTGGCGGCTTGCCGTTCTTCACCCGACGAGCCGCTGGGAAAGTAGCTGCTGATGATTGACAACTTGGGCGCGTGCGTGCGGCCCGGCCGGTCAAAACGCAGCTCCACATAGCGGCCTTCTGCGTTGAATTCGCTGTCGCCGTAGCCGACGATGACATCACTCGGTTCGTGCCGGGTGTAGACGCCGACGCCTGAGTAGCCTTTTTTCTCGGCGAACTGGAAATGTCCTTTGAGCCCCGCCAGCGATTCAAAGCGGCCGGCCATGTCCGGGGCTTGGGCTTTGATCTCTTGCACGCAAATACAATCGGGCCTGGCTTTTTCGAGCCAGGCTTCCACGCCTTTGCTGGTGGCGGAGCGGATGCCATTGAGGTTGAGGCTGGTGAGTTTGAACAAGGAATTTCCCATGACGACAAGTAAGGTGGCCAACGACATGTTGGCCCAAGAGTTTGTGCAATTCTCGCTGGATTGCGGCGTGCTCAAATTCGGTGAGTTCAAAACCAAGGCCGGGCGCATGAGCCCTTACTTTTTCAACGCCGGTTTGTTTGACGACGGCGCCAAGCTCGGACGCCTCGCCAGCTTCTACGCCAAGCGCTTGTTGTCCAGCGGGACTGAGTTCGACATGATCTTCGGCCCCGCCTACAAAGGCATTCCGCTCGGCGCGGCGGTCGCTATCGAACTGGCGCGGCTGGGCAAGAACGTGCCCTTCACTTACAACCGCAAAGAAGCCAAAGACCACGGTGAAGGCGGCAGCTTGGTCGGCGCGTCGTTGCAGGGCCGGGTCTTGATCGTGGACGACGTGATGAGTGCCGGCACCGCCGCGCGTGAATCGATTGCGCTCATCAAAGCCGCTGGCGCGACGCCTCACGCCGTCGTCATTGCCTTGGACCGGCAAGAAATGGCGACTGAAACCCAAGCCGACGGTAGCATCAACGACGTGCCTTACAGCGCCGTGCAATATGTGCGCTCAAACGAAGGTTTGCAGGTCTGCGCCATTGCCGAGTTGTCGGATTTACTGGCTTTTCTAACGACTCAGCCGGGTAACGAGATGGGTGAACACCTCGTACGCGTGCAGGCCTACCGGGACCGCTACGGCGTGCGCTGAGCGCACGCCAGTTGGCCTACTTAGCTGCCAGCGCCCAACAAGAATTCAGTCTTGCCGATGGCCACGCCGTTGTGGCGCAGGATCGCGTAAGCCGTGGTGATGTGGAAGAACATATTCGGCAGCGCCCAGTTCTTGAGGTAATCCTCGCCGCGCATCGTGCGCGTGGTGGTCTTGCCTGACGGAAAGGTGACTTCTTTGTCATCCTGGCCGTCCAGCGCAGCAGGCGGCACAGTTTTGAGCCACGCCATGGTCTTGTCGACGCGGGCAATCAATTCTTCGAGGGTGTTCTCGGTGTTCTCAAAAACCGGTGCCTCTAAACCCGAAATGCGCGCAGCGCAGAGCTTTGGGGCGTCACAGGCGATGAAAATCTGTGTTTTGAAGGGCAGCATGTCGGGTGCCAGACGGAACTGCACCAGCGCCTGCTCGTCGTAGCCGCGGGCCAGCACGTCGGCTTGGGCCTTGGTCAGAAGGTGGCGAAGATTGCTGAGGAATTTATCAAAAACAGGGAGGCTGGCGCTGGACAGTGAGAGACTCATTTGGAAGGTTCTTTCTAAGGTTGTTCAAGGTTGGCGAGGATCGTTTGGGGGGGGGCGGAATCAGCCCAGTTTTTTCTTCAGCAATTCATTCACCTGCGCGGGGTTGGCCTTGCCCTTGGTCGCCTTCATGGCTTGGCCGACCAGCGCGTTGAAGGCCTTGGTGTTGCCGCCGCGAATTTCTTCGACATTTTTGGCATTCGCTGCCAGCACGTCATCAATGATTTTCTCCAGCTCACCGCTGTCGTTCATCTGCTTCAGGCCTTTGGCGTCGATCAGTGCGTCGACGTCTTGGCCTTCGCCCGTCCACAGCGCGTCAAACACTTGCCGTGCCGTGTTGTTCGACAACGTGCCGTCGGCGATGCGGGTGATCAACAGCCCCAGTTGGGCGGTGCTCACCGATGAAGATTCGACCGACTTGTCTTCAGCGTTGAGTCGGCGCGAGAGTTCGCCCATGACCCAGTTGCTGGCTAATTTGGGTTGTCCACACGCCGCCACCGTCGCTTCAAAGTAAGCCGCAATGGCTTTGCTTTGCGTCAGTTGGCCGGCGTCGTAGTCGGACAAACCGTGGCTTTGCACAAAGCGTTCGGCCATCACGCGCGGTAGCTCGCTCATCTCATTGCGGGTGCGTTCAACCCACTCGCGATCAATCATCAGCGGCGGCAAATCCGGGTCCGGGAAGTAACGGTAATCGGCGGCGTCTTCTTTGCTGCGCATGCTGCGCGTCTCGCCCGTGTCCGGGTCAAACAGCACCGTGGCTTGTTGAATCGCGTGACCGTCTTCGATCTGTTCAATCTGCCAGCGCACTTCGTAGTCCATCGCTTGCTGCATGAACTTGAAGCTGTTCAGGTTTTTGATTTCGCGGCGCGTGCCGAGTTCTGCGCCGGGTTTGCGCACCGACACATTGGCATCGCAACGGAAGCTGCCCTCTTGCATGTTGCCGTCGCAAATACCGATCCAGGTGACGATCTTGTGCAGCTCTTTGGCGTAGGCCACGGCCTCGGCGGTTGAGCGCATGTCGGGCTCGGTGACGATCTCCAACAACGGCGTGCCAGCGCGGTTCAGGTCAATGCCGGTCATGTCCATGAAGTCTTCATGAAGCGACTTGCCGGCATCTTCTTCAAGGTGGGCGCGCACCAAGCGCACGCTTTTCTTTTCGCCATCGAGAAAGAATTCGACGCTGCCGCCTTGCACCACCGGGATCTCAAATTGGCTGATCTGGTAGCCCTTGGGCAGGTCTGGATAAAAGTAGTTTTTGCGGGCGAACACGCTGCTCTCGGCAATGTGTGAGTTGACGGCCAAGCCGAACTCGATGGCGCGTTGTACGGCGCCTTTGTTCATCACCGGCAAGGCGCCGGGCAGCGCGAAATCAACGGCAGATGCCTGCGTGTTGGGCTCGGCGCCAAACGCCGTTGGCGCACGGCTGAAAATTTTGGACTGCGTGGTCAGTTGCGTGTGGGTTTCAAAGCCGATGACGACTTCGTAGCCGTGCACCAAGAGCGACTTGGCGGGCGTGTGGCTCATGCTGCCGCTCCTGGTTTGCGTTGATGCCAATCAGTCGCTTGTTGGAATCTGTGCGCGGTGCTCAGCAACTGCGTTTCTTTGAAATAGTTGCCAATCAGCTGCAAGCCGACGGGCATGCCGTGTGCGCCAAAACCAGCCGGCACGCTCATGCCGGGCAAGCCCGCCAAGCTGCTGGAGAGGGTGTAAATATCGGCCAGATAACTGGCCACCGGGTCGTCCGAGCGCTCGCCGATTTTCCAGGCGACGGTGGGTGAGACCGGGCCGGCAATGATGTCGCATTGCGTGAAGACTTTTTGAAAGTCTTCGGCGATCAGGCGGCGAATTTTTTGTGCCTTGAGGTAGTAGGCGTCGTAGTAGCCATGGGACAGCACATAGGTGCCGATCATGATGCGACGCGTGACTTCGTCGCCAAAGCCTTCGGCACGTGACTTTTTGTACATGTCCTCGAGGTCGGTGTATTCAGCCGCGCGGTGGCCGTAGCGCACGCCGTCGTAGCGGCTCAGGTTGCTGCTGGCTTCGGCCGGTGCGATCACGTAATAAACCGGAATCGACAGCTCGGTCAGCGGCAGACTGACATCAACCAACGTAGCGCCGAGTTTTTCGAGTTCAGTCAGCGCACCGCGCACAGCGGCCAGCACATCGGCGGAGCAACCGGCACCAAAAAATTGCGTCGGCAAACCAATGCGCAAACCTTGCAGCGGGTGGCTGCCGGCAGCGTTGGTGTTGGCCGCGATCAGCTCGGCGGCGTAGTCAACGGCGGGCATATCGAGTGAGGTCGAGTCGCGGTCTAAATCAGGCCCGGCCATGGCCGACAGCAACAGCGCGCAATCAAGGGCGCTGCGTGCCATCGGGCCGGCTTGGTCGAGGCTGGAGGCGAAGGCCACCATGCCGTAACGCGAGCAGCGGCCATAAGTCGGCTTGATGCCGGTGATGCCAGACAGCGAAGCCGGCTGGCGGATAGAACCGCCGGTGTCAGTGCCTGTGGCGGCCGGCACCAAACGGGCAGCGACTGCCGCAGCAGAACCGCCAGAAGAACCACCCGGCACGCGGCTGGTGTCCCAAGGGTTTTGCACCGGCTTGTAGGCGCTGTTGTCGTTGCCGGAACCCATGGCGAATTCGTCGCAATTGAGCTTGCCCAGCGACACCATGCCGGCACCGCTGGCGCCTAGGCGGTTGACCACAGTGGCGTCAAACGGGCTGCGGTAATTGGCCAGCATTTTGGAGCCGGCGGTGGTCGGGAAATCGCGTGTGACGAAGACGTCTTTGTGTGCCAATGGCACGCCCAGCAACGGTGTGCGCTTGCCAGCGGCGATACGGGCGTCAGCAGCGCGGGCTTGCGTTAACGATTGCGCTTCATCCGTCGCCAAAAATGCGCCCAAAGCGTCTTGCGATTGAATACGCGCTAAAAAATGCTGCGCCACTTCGACGCTGGAGACATCTTTGGCGGCTAATGTGGCGGCCAGTTGCGCCACGCTGAGGTCATGCAGGGCGCTCATTCGATGACCTTTGGGACGAGAAATAAACCGCCTTCGACGGCGGGCGCGCTGACCTGGCTGGCATCGCGTTGGTTCGGTTCGGTGGCGATGTCTTCGCGCAGGCGCAGAGCCACCTGGCCGAGGACGGCGGCGGGATGCGCCAACGGTTCGACGCCGTCCGTGTTGACGGCTTCCATTTGCTCAACCAGGCGGAAAAAGCCATTGAGCTGGCCAAGCGTGTGCTCGGTTTCTTCAGGGCGCAGGGCCAGGCGCGCCAAGTGGGCGACGCGGGCGATGTCTTTGGAGGTCAGTGCCATAGCTTAAAAAAATCGGGCTGAAAAGGGGTGTAAAGAAGTCGATGGAGAGGCCTGTCTAGCCCTTGCAGGGCAGGCGATGCGGTATTATCCCGCCTTTGGTGTGGACTGGGTTTGAGTGTGCAATATGAACGTTGCAAGCCCCTGACCATCGTGCATAAAGTGTGAATATAGGCGATCTGGCGACGAAGTTTGCCATGACGCCCAACGGGACCCCTGACTATGTTTGAATCTTTCCGCCGGTATTTCTCCTCCGATCTGGCGATTGACCTTGGCACTGCCAACACCTTGATTTTTGTCCGTGACCGCGGCATTGTGCTGGATGAGCCTTCGGTTGTCGCCATCCGCCATGAAGGTGGGCCGCAAGGCAAAAAAAGCATCCAAGCCGTGGGTCATGAAGCCAAGGCCATGCTGGGCAAAGTCCCCGGCAACATCGAAGCTATCCGGCCGATGAAAGATGGCGTCATCGCCGACTTCACGGTGACTGAGCAAATGCTCAAGCAGTTCATCAAGATGGTGCACCCGCGCAGCATTTTCCGCCCCAGCCCGCGCATCATCATTTGCGTGCCATGCGGTTCGACCCAAGTCGAGCGCCGTGCCATCCGTGAAAGCGCATTGGGCGCTGGCGCCAGCGACGTCTTTCTGATCGAAGAACCGATGGCCGCGGCCATTGGCGCCGGTTTGCCAGTCAGCGAAGCCAGCGGCTCGATGGTGGTGGACATCGGCGGCGGTACCACCGAAGTCGGTGTGATTTCACTGGGCGGCATGGTTTACAAAGGCAGCGTCCGCGTGGGCGGTGACCGTTTCGACGACGCCATCATCAGCTACATCCGCCGCAACTACGGCATGTTGATTGGTGAGCCGACGGCTGAAGCCATCAAGAAAAATATCGGTTCGGCCTTTCCTGGCTCCGAGGTTCGGGAGATGGAGGTCAAGGGTCGCAACCTGTCCGAAGGCGTGCCGCGCAGCTTCACGATTTCGAGCAATGAAATCCTGGAAGCCCTGACCGATCCGCTCAACAACATCGTCTCTGCTGTCAAAACCGCCCTGGAGCACACGCCACCAGAGTTGGGCGCCGATATTTCCGACCGCGGCATGATGCTGACCGGTGGTGGCGCTTTGCTGCGCGACTTGGACCGTTTGCTGGCTGAAGAAACTGGTTTGCCCGTGCTGGTGGCCGAAGACCCGCTGACGTGCGTGGTGCGTGGTTGCGGCATGGCGCTTGAACGCATGGACCGTTACGGTTCAATCTTCACGACGGAGTAATCGCCACCTGGCACCTTCGGGGTGTCATCTGCGTGCCCATACATGTCCTTAGGAACGCTTGACCGGTCGCCCCCCCCCATCTTCAAACAGGGGCAGTCGGCCCTTTCCAAATTGATTCTGTTCAGCGCCTTGGCGCTGTTTCTGATGGTGGCTGACTCCCGTTTCAAGGTCACTCAGCCATTGCGAGCCGTGCTGGCCACTGCGCTGTATCCGGTCCAGTGGATGGCCTTGCAACCGGTACGGATCGGTCGTGTGGTGGGCGATTATTTCATCACCGCTCGGCAAGCTCAAGCCCAGTCCGAAGCCGCTTCAAACATGCGGGCGACTCAGGCGATTCGATCCAGTCAGGTCGAGCAATTGACCCTTGAGAACAGCCGCTTGCGCAAGCTGTTGGACTTGCGCGACCAACTCCAGTTGGAGAGTGTGGCCGCTGAGGTTTTATATGATGCCGCCGATCCTTTCACGCGGAAGGTCATTATTGGCAAGGGCATGTCGCAAGGGATCGTATTGGGATCGCCTGTTATTGATGAATTTGGTGTGATCGGTCAGGTCACCTTGGTCCATCCATTGGTCAGCGAAGTGACGCTGATAATCGATCGCGATCTGTCGATTCCCGTCCTCAATGTCCGCACCGGCGTGCGCAGTTTGGCGTTTGGTGACACGGGCGGTGGTGGCGGATTGGAGCTGCGCTTTATGGGCAGCAACGCCGATGTTCAGCAAGGGGATTTGCTGACCACCAGTGGCGTCGATGGGGTTTACCCTCCTGGCTTGCCGGTCGCCCGCATTGACAGCATTGAGCGGCGTGTTGAATCTGCGTTTGCACGCATCCATGGCTTGCCATTGGCACTGGTTTCCGGGGCCCGCCATGTGGTGGTGTTGCAGCCGCAGTCGGCGCAAATTCCGCCGCGTCCAACCGAAGCGGAAACGATCAGACCCGCTAAAAAAGGAGGCCGCTCATGATCATGCGCAGTGGACAACAGCTGTTGTTGCCAGCCAGTCCGGTCTTCATCTGGTGCAGCTTGCTGGTGGCTTTGCTGTTGGATATGCTGCCCTTTGGGCGCGTGCCGTGGATGCCTGATTTTCTGGCGTTGGTGCTGGTCTTCTGGAACGTTCATCAGCCCTTGCGCATCGGTATCGGCCTGGCCTTCATGTTTGGCTTGGGTGTGGATGTGCACCAGTCGTCGTTGCTGGGTCAGCATGCGCTGTCGTACACCACGTTGAGTTTTTTTGCGACCATGATTCACCGTCGCTTGCTCTGGTTTTCGGTGCCAACCCAGGCTGTGCAAGTGCTGCCGCTGTTTTTGGCGGCACATTTGGTCGAGCTGACCATTCGGCTCATCAATGGGAATGTGTTTCCTGGTTGGACCTTTCTGCTGGCGCCCATGCTGGAAGCGTTGCTGTGGCCGGTGGTCAGCGTGATCTTGCTGGTACCGCAACGCCGTGCACCGGACCCTGATGAAAATCGGCCGCTGTAGGTTTGATATGGCCCATGAATATGGCCCCCTCGCTTGTCGCTTCGCGTACTTCGCT
>CANFJF010000072.1 GCA_947447355.1 Comamonadaceae bacterium | reverse complement strand
GTCACTGCGAGCGAAGCGCGGCAGTCCATCACCGCGCACCTCCAAGATGGATGGCCGCACTGCGCTCGCAATGACGCGTTTCTGTCACTGCGAGCGAAGCGCGGCAGTCCATCACCGCGCACCTCGACGATGGATGGCCACGCTGCGCTCGCCATGACGCATTTTTTGTCACTGCGTTCGCCATGACGGGGTTTGTCCGTGGTCCGTTGTACAAAAATCATACCTTCATGGAGAGTTCAGCCAAGATGGCTTGGGTGTGTTCGCCGACCTTGGGAACGGCGTCCATGCGGTAGTCAAAACTGCTTTGTTTGCCGGGCGGCAGCAGGGCGGGCAAGTCGCCAGCCGGTGAGCCGACGCTGGTCCAGCGCTCGCGTGCCTTCAGCTGAGGATGGGCCCACAAGTCGGCCATGCTGTTCATGTTCGCATTGGCAATTTGGGCGCTGTCAAGACGCTCCACCACCTGCTCGGCCGTGAGGCTTGAAAACGCACTGAGGATGATGGCTTCCAGCTCGCCCCGGTTGGCACTGCGCAGCGCGTTGCGGTCAAAGCGTGCATCGGTGGCGAGTTCGGGTTGCAGCAAGACTTTGTTGCAAAACTGCAGCCATTCACGCTCGTTTTGCAACCCCAAGATCACCTTACGGCCGTCGCCCGCAGCGAACGGGCCGTAGGGGTAAATGGTGGCGTGGGCAGCTGCCGCGCGCGGTGGCGGCGTAGCGTCGTCCATGGCGTAATACATCGGGTAGCCCATCCACTCGCCTAAGGCTTCGAGCATGGAGACATCGATGTGTGAGCCTTCGCCGGTTTTTTCGCGAAGCATCAGGGCCGACAAAATGTTGGTGTACGCATACATGCCGGCGGCGATGTCGGCGATCGAGTTACCGGCTTTGCTCGGCTGCTCCGGCGTGCCGGTGATGCTCAAAAAACCGGCCTCGCTTTGAATTAGCAAGTCATAGGCCTTTTTGTCGCGGTAGGGGCCGTCGTTGCCATAGCCCGAAATGTCGCAAACGATCAGGCGCGGGTCAGCGGCACGCAGGGTTGCGGCGTCAAGTCCCATACGACCCGTCGCACCAGGTGCGAGGTTTTGCACCAGCACATCGGCCTTGGCGATGAGTTGCTTCAGCACGGCCAGGTGCTGCGGGTCTTTCAAGTCCAGCGCCAAGCTTTCCTTGGACCGGTTGACCCAGACAAAGTGCGAGGCCTCGCCGCGGGCGCGGGTGTCATAAGCCCGGGCAAAGTCGCCTGCGCCAGGGCGCTCCACCTTGATGACGCGGGCGCCGAGGTCGGCCAATTGACGCGTGCAAAAAGGTGCTGCAATCGCGTGCTCCAGCGAGACCACAGTGATGTGGTCTAGCGGGCGTGGACGGACTTTGGTTTGCGGGGTCGCGGTTGTCATCAGAAAGATCTTGGCAAGCCAAGCAGATGCTCAGCGACGTAGGAATAAATCAGGTTGGTGGAGATGGGGGCGACTTGGTACAGACGCGTTTCGCGGAACTTGCGCTCGACGTCGTACTCGCAAGCGAAGCCAAAACCACCGTGGGTTTGCAGGCACACGTTGGCGGCTTCCCAGGACGCTTTGGCGGCGAGGTATTTGGCCATGTTGGACTCCGCACCGCAGGGCTGACCAGCATCGAACAAGGCGCAGGCTTTGAAGCGCATCAGGTTGGCCGCTTCGGTCTCGATGTAGCTGTCGGCAATCGGGAACTGGATGCCCTGGTTTTGGCCGATCGGCCGGCCAAAGACTTCGCGGTCGGAGGCGTAACGGCGGGCGCGGTCGATAAACCAATAAGCGTCACCAATGCATTCGGCGGCGATCAAGGTGCGCTCGGCGTTCAGGCCGTCGAGGATGTATTTAAAGCCTTTGCCTTCTTCGCCGATCAGGTTTTCGGCGGGGATTTCGAGGTTGTCAAAAAACACCTCATTGGTCTCGTGGTTCACCATGTTGCGAATCGGCTTGACGGTCATGCCGTTGCCGATGGCTTGCTTCAAATCCACGATGAAGATCGACATGCCTTCGCTCTTGCGGGTGACTTCGGCCAGCGGTGTGGTGCGGGCCAGCAAGATCATCAGGTCCGAGTGTTGAATGCGCGAGATCCAGACCTTCTGACCGTTGACGACGTAGCGGTCGCCTTTTTTGACGGCGGTGGTTTTGAGCTGCGTGGTGTCAGTGCCCGTGGTGGGCTCGGTCACAGCCATCGACTGCAAGCGCAATTCACCGGTGGCGATCTTCGGCAGGTACAGGTCTTTTTGAATCTTCGAGCCGTGCCGCAGCAGCGTGCCCATGTTGTACATCTGACCGTGGCACGCGCCCGCGTTGCCACCGGAGAAGTTGATCTCTTCCATGATGACCGAGGCTTCGGCTAAGCCCAAGCCGGAGCCGCCGTATTCGGTGGGAATCAACGCGGCCAGCCAGCCGGCTTCGGTCAGTGCGTTGACAAAGGTTTCGGGGTAGTCGCGTTCGTGGTCGACTTTTTGCCAATAGGCGGAGTCAAAGCTGCCGCACATGGCGCGCAGCGCTTCGCGCATGTCTTGATGGGCGTCTGGGGCGGGAATCGTCGTTTTCATAGGTTCTTAATCGCTTGGTTTAGGGAGATTCAGGGGGAATTTTGTTCAGTGAATTAGCCGAGTTCGGCCGTGCCTTGCATGGTCAGCCAGCCTTCGTGGTCTTGCGTCCACAAGCGAATGTGCGAGCCATCGCTTTCAGGTTGGCCGTTGACGCGCATGACCCGCTGGTCGCCGCACTCAAAGGTCGGGCGCAGGGCTTTGAACTCAAACCGCTTGATCGGCCTGTCGGTGTGCCGGCGCACCAAGTCCACCATCAACGTGGCGATCAAAGGGCCGTGCACGATGAGGCCTGGGTAGCCCTCGACGTCGGTCACATAGCTGCGGTCGTAGTGAATCCGGTGGCCGTTGAAGGTCAGGGCGGAATAGCGAAACAGCAGCACGTCGTCGGGCGTCACGTCGCGCTGCCAAGCGGCGCCTTGTTCAGCGGCCACAGGTGTTGGCACCGGGTCACCGGGCTGCACTGCTGGGCGGTAAACAATGTCGTGTTCTTCAGTCAAGCACAGGCCTTGGGCGTTGCTGATCTCGTGCTTGACCAGCACGAAAAGCAAGTCCCCGCTGCGGCCTGACTTGTGCGTCACCGACTCGATGGTCGAGACCCGCTTGACCGCATCGCCGACCCGCAGCGGCGCGTGCCACTGCAAACGGCCGCCGGCCCACATGCGGCGCGGCAACGGCACGGGCGGCAAAAAGCCACCGCGCTTGGCATGCCCGTCCGGACCGATCTCGCTTTGCCGGTGATGCGGCAGAAAGAACAGCCAATGCCACAACGCCGGCAACTCAGTACCCGCGTGGGGCGTCGGGTCATCGCGGTCCAGCGTGGCGCTGAGCGCCCGCAGCGGCGCGGGCGTGATCAGGTCTTCCAGGGTTTCGGTGCGGCCTTGCCAGTCTTGCAGGTGGGTGAGGGTGCTGGCGTCAAGCGTGGTGGTCATCAATGTTTCCGTTTCAGTTATCCCAGCGATGTTCCCCGTATCGGGCGTGCAGCGCAATCAGTGAATTACAAACGAAGCCTTCGGAAAAACAGTAGGCTCGATGTGGCGAAGTAACATCGCAACATGCATTTTGACCTCAATGACCTGCGGCTATTCCTACTGGCCGCCGAAGAAGGCAGCTTGACCAAAGCTGCAGCCAAGCATCATCTGTCCTTGGCGGCGGCCAGCGCCCGCATCAAGGCGCTTGAAGTCCAGGCCGACTTGCCTTTGCTTTATCGGGAGGCTCGTGGTGTTCGCCTTTCGCCGCCTGGGCAGGCCTTTTTGCACCATGCCCGATTGATTCTGTACCAAGTTGATCAGATGCAGGGCGACTTGAATGAGTATGGCGGCGGTCTGCGCGGCCATTTGCGGGTCTTCGCCAACACCACCGCCGTCACCGACTTTTTACCCGAGCTGTTGCCGCCGTTTCTGGCTGAGAACCCGAAGGTCAATATCGACCTGCAGGAAAAACCAAATGCCGAGATCGCCCGTGGGGTGCAGGACGGCCGGGCTGACCTCGGCATCGTCGCCGGTCAGGTGGACACCTTGGGGCTGGAGCGGCTGCACTTCAGCACCGACCGGTTGGTCCTGGCCACCGCGCTGTCGCACCCCTTGGCGCAGCGCCAGCAAGTCGCTTTTGCCGACACGCTGGACGAAGATGCCATTGGCATGCAGCAGGGCAGCACCTTGCAAATGTTTTTAGCGCAAGTGACGGAGCGCCTCGGCAAACCCATGAAGCTGCGCATCCAGCTGTCTAGTTTTGACGCCATGTGCCGGATGATCGGCGCGGGCGTTGGCGTGGGCATCGTGCCGGAGTCAACCGCGCTGCGTTATCAAGCGGCGATGGGCTTGGCGCTGGTGCAATTGAGTGACCCGTGGTGCGTGCGTGAGCGCTATATCTTGACGCGGGAACGCACCGCCTTGCCGGCTTACGCGCAGTCGCTGATTGCACGTTTGTGCGCGCATTTTGAGCGCCCAGAAAGTGCGCCAAGCCAGCCCCAATAGCGTTGGGGATGGGCATCATCTAAATGCCATCTTGTATGCATCCAGCATGTCATTGGCGCGCGGGTCAATGGCCTGTATTTTTCATGATTAATTTCATAATAAAAACTTGTTTTGATGCGTGTTGACTGAAGTGAAATCCCTCGCCAAAATATATTCGAATTTGTTTTGGGCCTCATCTGTCCCTACGTTGCAGGGGTGGTCTATGAGTAATTTAGGTAGTTTTGGTTTCAACGATGGCCATCCGAAAGTCGATTCTGTTGTTGGCTGGGTAATTTCTGTTGAAGCGGTTCCCCCTTTTGCCGCTCCAGAACCGAGTCGGGCCTGAGCACATGGCTCCACACCGCATCGAATGGGCCGGCTCGCCTCAGTTTTTCCCGGGGTATGTTCCCGGCTGGGGACAACCCGGTCTTTTGGTCCCGCTATCACTGCACTTGTCGGATGTGCAAGAGATTGACTTCGTTCAACTGGACGAAAAGATTCAGGCCCTGTTGCGGGGTGTTGTGCTTCCAGTTCCAAGCAAAGCCCAAATCGCGACCGCTCAGCTTTTGGAACGGCTTCAAACTTGGACTGCAGCTTTGATGCGCCATGCCGGACTGCCCGTATTCCGGGCGGAAGTCCGGATTGAGGCCATCAAGATCAAGCTTGGCGTTGAGGGGTTGGTGTTGGCTTGTCCCCTTCAGACTCACCATGCCGCTATGGCGGCTTTGCGTTGGCTGGTTCCCGCTGTCAATGTTGCATTGGCTGGCGAACCGTTGGCGGCAGTTGCAGACCAGTTCCAGGTGCTGATCAAGTCCTTACGTGTCGGAGCCCCTCAAGGCCTGAATACCTTGCGGTTTTTGGAAGCGGCCGACAAAGCCGGCATTCCTTTGCAAAGGGTGTGGGGCAATGTGCATCAGTTTGGCTGGGGCGCGCAAGCCCGTTGGCTTGACAGCTCCTTCACCGATGCAACCCCAAATATCTCGACACAGTTGGCACGCAACAAGCTGGCTACTTCGGCGTTACTGCGTCAGGCCGGCATTCCGGTGCCAGATCACGGGCGGGCGCTGGACGCCGATGCGGCGGTGAAACTGGCCGATCAATTGGGCTATCCGGTGGTGGTGAAGCCGGCCGATCTTGATGGCGGGAAAGGCGTTGCCGCCGGCCTGAAAACGGCGGCAGCGGTGAGAAAAGCCTTCGAGGCGGCAGCAAAGCTGTCGTCTGTCGTGCTGGTGGAGAAGCACTTTGAGGGCCGGGATTACCGTCTGCAGGTTTTTCAGAAGGAGGTGTTTTGGGTCGCCGAACGGGTCCCTGGTGGTGTCACCGGTGATGGTCTTCGCAGCGTCACTGACCTGTTGGCGGAATTGAACGCAGACCCCCGTCGAGGCGAGCCTGGTACGCCGGCCTTGCTCAAACTGATTCCCCTGGACGATGAGGCACTGGAGTTGCTTTCGGAGCAAAGCTTGAGCCCGCTGGCGATTCCGTCGAAAGACGTTTTCGTGCGCTTGCGCCGTAATGCCAACGTAGCCAGTGGCGGTTTGCCCGTGCCTGCGCTGGCGCAGGCGCATCCGGACAATTTGGCGTTGGCGGTTCGGGCTGCGCAGTTGTTGCGGCTTGACTTGGCGGGTGTGGATTTGCTGATTCCGGACATTAGCCGCTCCTGGTTGGCGTCGGGTGCGGCGATTTGCGAGGTCAACGCGCAACCTCAGATGTCGTCACATTTGCAGGCTTATGTGCTCAGCCGCTTGGTGAAAGAGCAGGGGCGTATTCCGGTGGTGATGGTGCTCGGGCTGACCAGTGAGCCCACTTTTGCGGCTCGAATTGGCGAGGCACTTTCGAGCACTGGCTGGAGAGTCGGCATGGCCACACCGGAGGCAGTGACCCTTGAGGGACGCGTCGTCATGAAGAACCCCAAGCATGTCTATGCTGCGGGCTTGGCCTTGGTCGGCGATCCCTTGGTTGACTTGATCGTGCTCTGTGTGAGCGACGAGAGCATTCACAAAACCGGCTTGCCGGTAGACCGCTTTGATGTGCTGGTGCTCGCCGGACCACCCGAAGCCGTCGACGGCGCTCCTGCTTGGTCACGTTGGCGTGGTTTTGCCCAATTTCTTTTGAAGTCGTGCGCCGGCCCTGTGATGGTGAATATGGAGTGTCCTCAATGGTCGGATTTGCTGCCTCACTTGTCAGCGCGGGACGTTCGCTCTATGCCGTTGGGGCAAATCCCAGCCTGTTTAAGCCGTGAACTATTGGACAATTGAGCCATGCCAGAACCCCTCCAACTGAACCTAGGACCTGAGCAGATCAAAAAACTGTCGTCCCATTACCTCCATGAAGGCCGCAAGCAAGAAAGCTGGCGCATCGGCGACATCGAAATTCGCGGTCGTCAACTGAGCACCACGGTCTCGATGCGATCCATCTACACCTCCGGCACCGACGCCAAGGGATTTCATTTGTCGATTTTTTCGACACTGGAATTTTTGTCCGAACTGATGATCGTCTATGCCCACGCTTGGGCTGGCCTTCAGGAAAAAACAAAGGAAGGCTGGATGCTGGAAAGCGCCACCAAAAGTGTTCGGGCCATTCGGAATCCAGACCAGATTCACGTGGTCATGAAGATCGCCTCCATCAAGAAATTGGGCGAGAACATGATGTGTTTGGCCGATTACGCCGTCACCGATGACCAAGGCGGTTTGTTTGAGGTGCGGCTCAAAGGCTTCCTGTCATAAAGGGTGGCGAAATGAATCTGAATCAGCCTGATTTTTTTCAAAATCCCTATCCTTTTTACGAAAAAATTCGTGCTGCGCAAGCCCCTTTTTGGCAAGCCTACGAACAACAAACCAGCAATTCCGGGCTTTGGTTGTTTGGGGGGTATGAAGATGCGGTGGAGATATTCAAGGAGACAACGGCCATCTCCAAAAACATCAGGGCCATTCGACCCGCTGGCAGTTCGACCCCCTTTGATCTGGCCATGCTGCACCAAGATGCGCCAGACCATTTGCGCTTGCGACGATTGGTCGCCGGGTACTTTTCAGCCGGGATCTTGAAGCGCTTGGAGCCGCGTGTCGACGCCATCGCCAATGAGTTGCTTACCGCGTTGCGCAAGCAGTCGGAAATTGACATGTTGCGCGATTTTGCAGAACAGCTGCCCATGCGCGTCATCGCTGAATTGATTGGTCTGCCACCCGCAGACCTGCCGATGATTCGCGCTTGGTCTGTCATGTTGGGTGACGGCTTCGACTCCCTAACGGCCACCGATGAAGTTCTTGCCCGGCAGCGCAATGCCTTGGCCGCCTACCTGGCCTACATTGAGCTACTGCTGGCTCGGCCAAAGGGGATTCCAGATGACTGCTTGCTGAGTTACCTGATCGATTGCCAAGCGAAAGGAGAACTCAACCGAGAGGAACTGATCGGCATGGTGAGCTTCCTGTTGTTTGCCGGACATGAAACAACCATCAACCTGATCGGCAACGGACTGTGGCTGCTGCTGAATCACCCAGCCCAGTTGAAAATGCTGGTGCGAGATCCTTCTTTGTTGCCCGGCGCCATCGAGGAAATACTGCGCTTTGAGAGTCCGGCGCAGCGAACCACATTCCGGATCGCGGTCGAGCCGATGGAGGTGGGGGGAGTGCGGCTAGAAAAGGGGCAGCAAATTGGGGTGATCATCGGGTCGGCCAACCGGGATGCTGCCGTATTTGAAAACCCCGATACGTTTGACATCATGCGAACACCGAACCGGCATCTGGCTTTCGGGTTGGGGCTCCACCATTGCCTGGGCGCGCATTTGTCGCGCATGGAGGCCAAGTTGGCGTTTCAGCAAGTCCTTTCACAGTTCCCAGCCTTGCGGCTGGCAGGCGACAGCGTGACTTGGCGAAAAAACTCTTTCTTCAGAGGGCTCGAGGCCTTGCCCGTACGAATCGACTAGATGGCACCAGAACGGTGAGACCGGGATGGGAAAGGGGTGCCAATGGTTTTTTGCCCGATGAACCTCTTTACAAATAGCGACAATACGTCCATGGCACGCATGCAACTACAAGACATTTTATTTTCTCAAGGCTTTGGCACCCGGCGGGTTTGTGCCGGTTTGGTGCAGCAGGGCTTGGTCGTCGTCAATGGCGCGGTCTGTGACGACGCTGCCGCCCCTTTTGAGGCCCAAGGGCTTCACTTCGAGGTGCAGGGCGTCGCCTGGCAGTACCACGAAAAAGCCTATTTGATGCTGCACAAGCCAACGGCTTATGAGTGCTCGCAAAAGCCCAGCATGCACCCCAGCATTTACACCTTGCTGCCGGCACCCATTCGCCAGCGGGGCGGTGGTGCCGCGGCGGGTGTGCAGGCGGTGGGCCGGCTGGACCAGGACACCACCGGCTTGCTGCTGCTGTCAGACGACGGTAAATTCATCCACCGCATGAGTTCGCCCCGGCACCACGTGCCCAAGGTCTATGAGGTCACCGTCAAACACCCGTTCGACGCGCAGCAGGTGCAAAAACTGCTGGACGGCGTGGTGCTGGACGACGACCCGAAACCGGTGCGGGCAGCGGCTTGCGTGCAAACCGGTGAGCTTCAGCTGAGTTTGACGCTGACCGAGGGCAAATACCACCAAGTCAAGCGCATGATCGCGGCGGTGAGCAATCGGGTTGAACTGCTGCACCGCTCACGCATTGGCGGCTTGCTGCTCCCGGCTGACTTGGCCGCCGGCCAGTGGCGCTGGCTGACGGCAGAAGACTTGGCGAGTATTTCAGCCCCCGTGTCGGCAGCCGCGCCCACTGCCGCGTTGAGTTAGACAGCTGCCGCTACACTGGCGCGCTGACGATAGACGAGGCATACGACAACGCATTTTTGACAAGGCATTTTTGTGATTTCTGCATCCCGCTTTTTTCCTTTCTTTTTGGCGTTGTTGTCGGCTTCTGTATTGAGCGCGTCGGCGGCCACGCCGTTGACCGCGGTCTCTTCAGCACCAGTCAAACCACCCTTGTTCGTGCTGAATTCGCTGGACGACAGTGTCAGCGTGTTGGACGCGACGACCTGGACTGAAACGCGGCGCATCGCCACCGGCAAGCAGCCGCACCATCTGTACATGACGCCAGACGAAAAGTCGGTCATCGTCGCCAATGCGCTGTCGGATTCTCTGACCTTCATCGACCCCAGAACCGCAGAAGTCCAGCGCACGGTGCGTGGCGTTCTGGACCCCTACCACCTGCGATTTTCGCCGGACATGAAGTGGTTCGTCACGGCAGCCAACCGGCTCAACCACATTGACATTTTTCGCTGGGACGGCAGCAATATGACGCTGGCCAAGCGCATATCGACGGGCAAGACGCCGAGCCATTTGTGGATTGACAGCAAAAGCAGCACGGTTTATTCGACCATGCAAGACAGCGACGAATTGATCGCGGTGGATCTGCAGACGCAAACCATCAAGTGGCGCACCAAGACGGGCCCGATGCCGGCCGATTTGGTTGGTACGGCCGATGACAAACGCATTTTGGTGGCGCTGACCGGCAGTGACTCGGTCGAGGTCTATGACGTCTCCGGTCCGCTGCCAGCGCGCAGCAAAGTCATCAAAACCGGCTTGGGTGCGCATGCGTTTCGGGCTTTTGGTGACGGCCGGCATGTGTTGGTGAGCAACCGTGTGGCCAACTCCATCAGCAAGATTGACTTGCAGACTTTGGAAGTCGTTGGACGCTTTGCCGTGCCCGGCGGCCCTGACTGCATGGAAGTCACGCGCGACGGCAAGCAGCTTTTTGTCTCTTCGCGCTGGGCCCGCAAGCTCAGCGTGGTTGACATCGCCAGCGGTAAGCTGGTTCGGCAAGTGAATGTTGGCAAGAGCCCACATGGTGTCTGGACTTTGGATCATGCGCCGCGCTGACGGGCTGGCCCGCGCCGTTGGCTGGGCTGTCTTGGCAACTTTCGCCCCTGCGCTGTGGGCGGGTGGATGTGCCGTTTCGCCCGGCGGTGCTGCGGCCAAGCCGCTTTACCTGACTTTTGACACCGGCCACATGGCCGTGGCCCCTCTGATCGCCGACGCGCTGAAAAAGAACGATGTGCAGGCGACATTCTTCGCCGCGCAAGAGCGCACCCAGACCGGCAACGGCAGCTTGGGCAGCGACTGGGCCAGCTGGTGGAAAGCCCGCGCCGCCGAAGGCCATGAATTTGCCTCGCACACCTACGACCACACCTATTGGCGCGCTGATGTGACGGCTAAAAACCAGCCCGTGCGCTTTCGGGTTCGGCCTTCAGCCGGCCCTTTGGAAGGCCAAGAACAGGTGTGGACGGCTGCGCAGTACTGCGAAGGAATCCACAAATCCGAATTGCGCTTGCAAGAGATCACGGGTCAAAAAACGCTGCCGCTGTTTCGGGCGCCTGGTGGTAAGACCTCGCCTGAACTGCTGAAGGCGACACGCAACTGCGGCTATGCGCATGTGGGATGGGCACCGGCCGGATTTCTGGGTGATGAGTTGTCGAGTGAGAAATTTCCGAATGCACAGCTGCTGGAGAAAGCGCTGCGCGATATCAAGTCTGGAGACATTTTGCTGGCGCACCTGGGCATCTGGTCACGGCAAGACCCGTGGGCACCCGCCGTGCTGGAGCCGCTCATCGTCGGCCTCAAAGCACGGGGCTTTTGCTTTGCCACGCTGCGTGAGCATCCGCAGTACAAGCGCTGGATTGAACAGCGCGAGGCCAAACCTTCTGGCGCGGCTGATATCAAGGTTTCCGGAGGTCGTTCATGAACTGGTTCAGTGACGCTTTTGCCGCCGTTCAGTCGACGCTTTTTGACTGGGTCGCGCCTTGGTTGTTCCAGCTGGGTTTTGGCAATTTCCTGGAAGACGCTTATGGCGCCAGCACGTGGGTGTTGGTCGGGCTGATCCAGATCGCGGTGTTGCTGTTGGTGATTGGGCCTTTGCAACGCTGGCTGCCGGCCGAGCCGGTGACCGACCGCGCGACCATTCGCACCGACGTGATTTACACGCTGATTCATCGGTTGGGGCTGTTTCGGCTGGCGCTTTTTTTCACGCTAGACCCGGTTTTCGACAGCGGCATCGGTTTCTTGCGAACCGCTGGCGTCGGCACTTTTCACCTCGACCAAGTGTGGCCGGGCGTGACCGACGGCGCGGTTTCTAGCTTTGTTATTTACCTGTTGGCGTTTGACTTGGCCGCCTACTGGCTGCACCGCGGTCAACACCGCATCAGCTTTTGGTGGCGGCTGCATTCGCTGCACCATTCGCAGCGGCAGATGACCATGTGGAGCGACAACCGGAACCACCTGATCGACGATGTGTTGGTGAGTGTTTTGCTGGTGCTGCTGGCGCAGCTGATTGGTGTGGCACCAGAGCAATTCGTCGCCATCGTGGCGCTGACGCAGCTCAGCGAAAGTCTGCAACACGCCAATGTGCGTTTCAGCTTTGGGCGCATCGGCGAGCGGCTCTGGGTCAGTCCGTTGTTTCATCGCGTACACCACAGCGTTCATTCGGGGGAAAGCAATTACGGCGTTTTGTTGCCGTGGTGGGACCAGCTGTTTGGCACGGCCAACTTTCAAACGCACTTCGACCCGACCGGCGTCAAAGCATCGCAGTCCCTGCTGGACGACGGCCCCGGCCTGTGGTTGCAGCAGTGGCGTGGTTTTAAACGACTATTGGGGCGCGCATGAACCGGCTGATCGACTCCTTTTGGCGCGCCACGCTGTATTGCTTGCACCCGCGCGTGATCTCTTTGTCCTTCCTGCCGCTGGTCATCATGGCCGTTATCTCGCTGGGGCTGGGTTACTTTTACTGGAACGATGCGATCGACCTGCTGCGCGCGCAGCTGGACAGCTACCAGTTGGTTACCAGCATGACCGAGTGGCTGCAAGGTCTGGGTCTGAGTGACCTGCGGCTGGTGATGGCCCCCGCGCTGCTGCTGTTCATGGCGATTCCGGTCATCGTCGTGGTCTCCCTGTTGTTCGTCGCACTGTTAATGACGCCGACCATGGTCGGATTGGTGGCTGAACGGCGTTTCCCCTTGCTTGAACGAAGAAGAGGCGCCTCGTTTTGGGCCAGCTTGCTGTGGAGTCTGGCGTCGACCTTGATGGCCTGCCTGGCCTTGTTGTTGTCGCTGCCGCTGTGGTTGATTCCGCCGTTGGTGTTGGTGGTGCCGCCGCTGATCTGGGGCTGGCTGACCTACCGTGTCATGGCCTACGACGCCTTGGCCGAGCACGCCAGTCATGAAGAGCGGGAGCAGGTATTTAAGCAGCACCGCATCCCCTTGCTGTGCATTGGCATATTGAGCGGTTATTTGGGCGCGGCACCCAGCGTGATCTGGGCCTCAGGTGCGATGTTTGTCGCCATGGCACCGATTCTGGTGCCCATCGCCATCTGGATCTACACCCTCGTGTTTGCTTTTTCGTCGCTCTGGTTCACGCATTACGCCTTGTCTGCTTTGCAGCAGCTGAGAGCGCAAAATGCCACCACAGCTGCCGCCGAAAGTTTCAATCGTCCTTTAACTTGAGCGTTCAACGCGATCTCACACCATGTCTCAAAAATTTGGCGTCATCATCATTGGTGACGAAATTCTCTCTGGCAAACGTGCCGACAAGCACCTGCCCAAAACCATCGAACTGCTGGGTGCTCGCGGTCTGCAACTGAGCTACGCCGACTACGTGGGCGACGACCCGGAGCGCATCACCGCCACGCTGGCGCGGGCCTTTGCGGCTGCCCGCGACCGCGGGGATGTGGTCTTTTCCTGCGGTGGCATTGGCGCCACACCCGATGACTACACGCGCCAGTGCGCCGCATTGGCGCTCGGCGTCGAGTTGGCCCTGCACCCCGAGGCCAGGACCCTGATCCGGGACCGCATGCACGACGTCGCGCGGGAGCAGGGCTTGCCCTACGAGCCCGACCGCGAAGACAACATCCACCGCCTCAACATGGGCACGTTTCCGGTCGGCGCCAGCATCATTCCCAACCCGTACAACAAGATTCCGGGTTTCTTTTGTTCCGCCGGGTCGTCGCCAGCCGCAAGCGCCCAAGCCGGTGCTGTTTACTTCGTGCCGGGTTTCCCCGTCATGGCCTGGCCCATGATCGAGTGGGTGCTGGACACCCACTACAGTCACCTGCACCAGCTGCAGGCCTACAGCGAAAAATCGGTGATCGTCATGGGCTCCATGGAAGCCATGCTGACGCCGCTGATGATCGAGCTTGAAGCGCGTCACCCGGGCGTCAAGGTGTTCAGCCTGCCCAGCGTTGACCATCCGCAATACGGCCGTCACATTGAGTTAGGCGTCAAAGGTGCTCCGGCCGAGGTGAATGCCGCGTATCCAGCGTTGCTGGCCGGTTTGCATCTTTTTAATCTCAAGTTAGGCCCTGAACTGGTGCGTTAAGCCGTGCACCCATAAGGTGCGGCACCAATGCTCTAATTTGGTGCAAAAAAATGCGCTATGGGTTGATTTTGAGTTGTTCAGGGCCCTCACTTTGTGTGAATCTTGTTCAGCGGGTGGCCAAAAACACCGAAGTTGACGGCACAATGGGCGGTTGGGTTGAGTCAAATAAACATCCCATTGGCATAAAAAGTGCATGACACGGCACTGAGTAGATTTATTAACCACCATCCAGCAACAGGAGATTCTGATGGCAAAGACCGTCGCAGACGTCATGAAAATGGTCAAGGAAAACGAAGTCAAGTTTGTTGACTTCCGCTTCACTGACACCCGTGGTAAAGAGCAGCACGTCACCGTGCCTGTGTCTCACTTTGACGAAGATAAATTCACTTCAGGCCATGCTTTTGACGGCTCATCCATCGCCGGTTGGAAAGGCATTGAAGCCTCCGACATGCAACTGATGCCTGACCCGAACACGGCCAATATCGACCCTTTCTTTGAAGAAACCACCGTTTTCATGAGCTGCGACGTCGTCGAACCAGCCGACGGCAAGGCCTACGACCGTGACCCACGTTCGATCGCCAAGCGCGCTGAGGCTTACCTCAAGGCCTCTGGCTTGGGCGACACAGCGTTCTTCGGACCAGAGCCAGAATTCTTCGTCTTCGACGACGTTCGCTGGAACACCGACATGTCGGGCACCTTCTTCAAAATCGACGAATACGAAGCACCGTGGAATTCCGGCAAGAAGCTTGATGGCGGCAACCGCGGCCACCGTCCAACCGTCAAGGGTGGTTACTTCCCAGTGCCACCGGTCGACAGCATGCACGACATGCGCTCGGAAATGTCCCTGATTCTCGAATCGCTGGGCATCCCCGTCGAAGTCCATCACCACGAAGTCGCTGGTCCAGGCCAGAACGAATTGGGCACCAAGTTCAGCACGCTGGTTGAGCGCGCTGACTGGACACAGGTTCTGAAGTACGTGGTTCACAACGTCGCCAATGCCTACGGCAAAACCGCCACCTTCATGCCTAAGCCTGTCGTTGGTGACAACGGTTCCGGCATGCACGTGCACCAGTCGATCTGGAAAGACGGCAAGAACCTGTTCGCCGGTGACGGCTACGCAGGCTTGTCTGATTTCGCCCTGTATTACATCGGCGGCATCATCAAGCACGCTCGTGCCCTGAACGCGATCACCAACCCAGGCACCAACAGCTACAAGCGTTTGGTCCCAGGTTATGAGGCACCGGTCAAGCTGGCTTACTCGGCCAAGAACCGCTCGGCTTCGATCCGTATTCCGCACGTGGCGAACCCCAAAGGTCGCCGCATTGAGGCACGTTTCCCTGATCCACTGATGAACCCGTACCTCGGTTTCTCGGCCCTGATGATGGCCGGTCTGGACGGCGTCGAAAACAAGATCCATCCGGGCGAAGCCGCCACCAAGGATCTGTACCATCTGCCGCCTGAAGAAGACGCATTGGTGCCAACCGTTTGCCACAGCCTGGACCAAGCGCTCGACTGCCTCGACGCAGACCGCAGCTTCTTGACCAAAGGCGGTGTCTTCACCGACAGCATGCTCGACGCTTACATCGAACTCAAAATGGGCGAGGTCACGCGTCTGCGTCAAGCCACGCACCCGATCGAGTTCGACATGTACTACTCGCTGTAAAGCGGGACTTGCTTATTTGCACCGGCGTGGGCCGGGCAGTGTCGCAACAAAAAAAGACAGCTTAGGCTGTCTTTTTTTGTTGCGTTTATAAACTCCGTCACTGCGAGCCATAAACTCCGTCACTGCGAGCGCAGCGCGGCAGTCCATCCCTCCCGTCACTGCGAGCGAAGCGCGGCAGTCCATCACCGCGTACCTCCAAGATGGATGGCCGCGCTGCGCTCGCCATGACAGAGTTTTGTCACCGCGAGCCATAAACTCCCGTCACTGCGAGCGAAGCGCGGCAGTCCATCCCTTCCGTCACTGCGAGCGAAGCGCGGCAGTCCATCCCTTCCGTCACTGCGAGCGAAGCGCGGCAGTCCATGTCTTACAGTCGGCGAATGCAACCCGCCATTTATATTTTGGCCAGCCAAGCCCGCGGCACGCTGTATGTGGGCGTGACGTCTAACCTGATTCAACGCGTCTGGCAGCACAAGCACAACTTGGCGCCGGGATTCACGCAGCGGTATGACGTACACATACTTGTTTATTTTGAATTGCACTTCACGATGCTGGACGCGATCACTCGTGAGAAGCAACTCAAGGCGGGTTCGAGAGCTAAGAAAGTCAGCTTGATTGAGGGTATGAACCCGGCCTGGGCTGATTTGTATGCGGGCTTGTTGTAGGGAAGGTAGATTCGGGTCGGGTGATGGACTGCCGCGCTGCGCTCGCAGCGACGGAAGGGTGTCATGGCGAGCGCAGCGCGGCCATCCATCTTGGAGGTGCGCAGTGATGGACTGCCGCGCTGCGCTCGCAGCGACGAAAGGGTGTCATGGCGAGCGTAGCGCGGCCATCCATCTTGGAGGTGCGCAGTGATGGACTGCCGCGCTTCGCTCGCAGCGACGAAAGGGTGTCATGGCGAGCGTAGCGCGGCCATCCATCTTGG
>CANFJF010000071.1 GCA_947447355.1 Comamonadaceae bacterium | reverse complement strand
TGGATGGCCGCGCTGTGCTCGCCATGACGCATTTATGTCACTGCGAGCGAATTTTCTGTCACTGCGAGCGCAGCGCGGCAGTCCATCACCGCGCACCTCGACGATGGATGGCCGCGCTGCGCTCGCCATGACGCATTTCTGTCACTGCGAGCGCATTTTCTGTCACTGCGAGCGAAGCGCAGCAGTCCATCTCCGCGTACCTCGACGATGGATGGCCGCACTGCGCTCGCCATGACGCATTTCTGTCACTGCGAGCGAATTTTCTGTCACTGCGAGCGAAGCGCGGCAGTCCATCTCCGCGCACCACGACGATGGATGGCCGCACTGCGCTCGCCACGGCGGGATTTTTTGCCCTGTCATCACGAAAACATGCCGTAATAATGTGTGCATGGAAACCAAATGGTTGGAAGATTTTGTCAGTCTGGCTGAAACCCGCAGCTTCAGTCGGTCGGCGCAGTTGCGGCATGTCACGCAGCCGGCATTTTCAAGGCGTATTCAGGCGCTTGAGGCGTGGGCAGGCACCGACTTGGTGGACCGCAGCTCTTACCCGACGCGGCTCACCCCAGCCGGTGACACGCTGTACGTTCAGTCGATCGAGATGTTGCAGAGTTTGCAGTCGACCCGCGCGATGCTGCGCGGGCACCGTGCGATTGGGCAAGACGTGGTGGAGTTCTCTGTGCCGCACACGCTGGCTTTCACTTTTTTCCCCGCATGGGTCAGCAGCCTGCGCGGCAAACTTGACCCCCTGAAATGCCGTCTGACGGCCTTGAACGGACATGACGCGGTCCTGCGTTTGGTCGAAGGCCGCTGTGATCTCTTGATCACTTATCACCATGAGTCTCAAGCATTACCGCTTGAACCCGAACGCTACGAGATGCTGACGTTGGCGCAAGAAGTGCTGGCGCCTTACGTCAAGCCGACGGCCGACGGCACACCGCTTTTTGCGTTGCCCGGGTTGTCCAGTCAGCCATTGCCTTACTTGGCCTACGCCCCCGACGCTTTTCTGGGTCGAATGGTGGACGGGCTGCTCAAAGCATCGGGCACGGCGATTCATTTGGAGCGGGTCTATGAAACCGACTTGGCTGAGGGGCTGAAAGCGATGGCGCTGGAAGGGCATGGCCTTGCCTTTTTGCCGCACAGTGCGGTGCGCAAAGAAGTCCAGGCCAAGACCTTGGTCAGTGCAGGCACCGGTCTTGACTTGTCTTTGGACGTGCGGATCTACCGTGAACGTCCGAGCGCTAAAGTTGTGCCCACGCATCAGGCCCGTGCGCTGTGGAACGAGCTGCAGTTGCAGGTCACCTCAAAGCCAGCTGGCCGACTTATTGCTTGCAAATAAAGAGAACAAAGTCGCCATGTCTCCGGAATTCGGGTAAAACCGGTCTCTCTGCGCCATTTCGGGCTTTTAGAATGGCAGTTGCTCAGAGTTCAGCCTTTCAATCACAGGAGTTATTCATGAAGATCAAATTAGTCGCTCTGTCCATTGCCCTGATGGCCACTGGTGGCGTGTTCGCCCAGTCGAACGACACGATGGCCAAAGTCAAGGCTTCTGGTGTTGTCACCATGGGTGTGCGTGATTCTTCGGGCGCGTTGTCTTACACCTTGGGCGCAGGCCAATACGCAGGTTTTCACGTTGAAATTTGCCAGCGCATTCTGGCCAATGTTGAAAAAGCCGCTGGCCGCAAGCTTGAAGTCAAATATCTGCCGGTGACTTCGCAAAACCGCATCCCGCTGGTGCAAAACGGCACCGTCGACATCGAGTGCGGCTCAACCACCAACAACGCCACACGTCAAAAAGACGTGGCCTTCTTGCCAACCACCTTTGTGGAAGAAGTTCGTATCGCCGTCAAGGCCAACTCAGGCATCACCTCCATCGCTCAGTTGAATGGCAAAACGGTGGCCACCACCACCGGCACCACGTCGGTGCAAACGCTGCGTAAGCATCAGCGCGCCACGGGCATCGACTTCAAGGAAATTTTTGGCAAAGACCACTCCGACAGCTTTTTGCTGCTGGAGTCGGGCCGGGCTGAAGCCTTCGTCATGGATGGCGCTATTTTGGCCGGCAACATCGCCATGTCCAAAGCTCCGGCTGATTTCAAAATCGTCGGTGAGGTTTTGAGCGTTGAGCCGATCGCCATCATGGTCCGCAAAGACGATGCAGCCTTCAAGAAAATCGGCGACGACACCATCAAAGAGATGTTGAAGTCTGGTGACGTGGCCAAGCTGTGGGACAAGTGGTTCATCAAACCGATCCCACCGAAAAACACCGCCGTGGGTTATGCCGCCAGCCAGAGCACCAAGGAAGCTTGGGCCACGCCAAATGACAAGCCGATGGAAGACTACGCCAAGAAGTAATTCACGGCGATGAATGCCCCGACAAACCCCGTTGAATTTTTCGGCGGGGTTTGCTGTTTTTGGGTGTGAGATTTTGAGTGTGTTTTTGGGATTGGAGTCCACATGAGCTGGGATTGGCAGGTATTTTTAAACGACGACGGCAGTGGCCGGACCTACCTTCAGTGGATGTTCAACGCCTGGGGCTGGACGCTGGCTGTGGCAGCTTGTTCATGGGTGGTGGCGATGCTGTTCGGCGGTTTGATCGGCACCTTGCGCACCTTGCCCAATAGCCCGTGGGTGTCGCGGTTGGCGAATGTCTGGGTCGAGTTGTTTCGCAACATCCCTTTGCTGGTGCAAATTTTTCTCTGGTACTTCGTGGTGCCAAAAATATTTCCGGTGATGCAGCAGGTGCCGAGCTTTTGGTTGGTGGTGTTCGCGCTTGGGTTTTTCACCTCGGCGCGCATTGCCGAGCAGGTCAGGGCGGGTGTTCAGGCCTTGCCGCGCGGTCAGCGCTATGCAGGCATGGCGATGGGATTGACCACCGCGCAGACCTACCGCTACGTTATTTTGCCAATGGCATTTCGCATCATCTTGCCGCCGTTGACCAGCGAGTCGATGAACCTGCTGAAAAATTCATCGGTGGCTTTTGCTGTGTCGATCGCAGAACTCACTATGTTCGCCATGCAGGCCCAAGAAGAAACCTCGCGTGGGATTGAGGTTTATCTGGCGGTTACTTTCCTCTACGCGATCTCTGCTTTTGCGGTGAACCGCGCCATGGCCTTTGTCGAGCGACGGGTACAAATCCCCGGCTATATCGTCGCTGGCAGCGCCGGCGGAGGACACTGAGATGTTTGGACTCGACCTCACTTTTTTGAGCTGGGAGATCATCTCCAAGTTCGTCATCAAGGGTTTTATTTTCAGCGTCGAGCTGACGGTGATTTCAACCATCGGCGGCATCATCCTCGGCACTCTCTTGGCGTTGATGCGACTGTCCGGCACCAAGCTGCTGACCGTGCCGGCCACGATCTACGTCAACGGCATGCGTTCGGTGCCTTTGGTGATGGTGATCTTGTGGTTTTACCTGCTCATGCCGAGCTGGTTTTTTAACCTGATTCCGGGTGGTGCCAATAACCGTTCCGAGATCTCGGCCATCATCACTTTTGTGGCCTTTGAAGCGGCTTATTTCAGCGAGATCATGCGGGCCGGGATTCAGTCCATCTCTCGTGGTCAGGTGAATGCCGGTCAGGCGCTGGGCATGACGTACGCACAGAACATGAAGCTGATCGTGCTGCCGCAGGCTTTTCGCAACATGTTGCCTGTGCTGCTGACGCAGACCATTATTTTGTTTCAGGACACCTCGCTGGTGTATGCGATTGGCGCTTACGACCTGCTCAAAGGCCTTACCACCGCAGGCAAGATTTATGGCCGGCCTGAAGAGGCTTACATCCTGGCCGCCGTGGTGTATTTCGTGATTTGTTTTGGCCTGTCGTATCTGGTCAAACAATTGCAAAACAAGATTGCCATCGTCCGTTGAGACGACCCCAAGCGACAACGTAAAAGCATGTGCTCTGAAAGAACAAGATGATCGAACTCAAAGAAGTTTCCAAATGGTATGGCGCCGTTCAGGTGCTTAACAACTGCACCACCGCCATTCAAAAAGGGGAAGTCGTGGTGGTTTGCGGGCCGTCGGGCTCAGGCAAGTCGACACTGATCAAGACCATCAACGCACTCGAGCCTTTTCAAAAGGGCGAGATTTATGTCGACGGTCAAGCGGTGCATGACCCGAAGACCGATCTGCCTAAACTGCGCAGCCGCGTTGGCATGGTGTTTCAGAACTTTGAGTTGTTCCCGCACCTGAGCGTGACGGAAAACCTGACGCTGGCGCAGGTCAAGGTGCTGGGGCGCAGTCAGAGCGATGCGCTGGCTCAGGGCATGAAGTACTTGGACCGTGTCGGCCTGATGGCGCACAAAGACAAGTTTCCGGGCCAGCTCTCTGGCGGTCAGCAGCAGCGCGTGGCGATTGCCCGCGCGCTCAGCATGGACCCGATTGCCATGCTGTTCGACGAACCCACCTCGGCGCTTGACCCGGAGATGGTCGGTGAGGTGTTGGACTGCATGATGGGCCTGGCCGAAGAAGGCATGACCATGATGGTGGTGACGCACGAAATGGGCTTTGCGCGCAAAGTTGGCAGCCGCGTGATCTTCATGGATGTTGGTGGCCGCATTCTCGAAGACTGCACCAAAGACGAGTTTTTCAGCCATCCGGAAAATCGCCAGGAGCGGACGCGCGAGTTCCTGAACAAGATCTTGCAGCATTGAGTCATTGAGTCACTGAGTCACTGAGTTTTATCTGAGGGCAGAGCCCTCCCTTCGTTTGCCGCTAGTACTGTCCGCCCCTTTGGCAGGGGCGGATTGCTGCAGCCCGTGACGAAGGCATCCCTTTCCATATCGATTGAATTCGGCTGTCACTGGCCGCACAAGGTCTGCACACGCCTGTGCGATACGCGTTTCAAAGATCCAGCCGAACTTATTGAGACATCAACATAGCCGTCTATTGACGCCGCGCGTTCGCCCTATTAAACTTTGCAAATCGCATATATGAATAGGAGTTCGTAATTATGAACAAAAGCGTAGACAACAAAGAAATCACCAACGAACTCGCCAAAGGGAAATTCACCGACGAGATGCTGGCGAATATGCGCGCCTTGATCGGTACCGATCTGCGCACGGAGTCCTGTGTCAACAACGAGTACGCCACGCGCATGGCGATCCTCCGGTTTGCCGAAGGTATTGGCGACGACAACCCGTTGTGGACCGATGCAACATATGCAGAAAAGTCTCCTTACGGTGGGATCATTGCGCCGCCAAGCTTCATCTTTGCCTGCCTGGGTTCCATTCAAGTGGGATGGCCGGGCTTGGGCGGTTTTCATTGTGAGACCAAGATGACGTTCAACAAACCCATCCACGTGGGCGACAAGATCAAGGCAAGCGTCACCTTTGACGGGTTCGATGGCCCGACAGAGGACAGCAACTTTGGCGGGCGCCGAATCAAGGATTACTTGCGCCAGGAGTACCGGAATCAACATGGCGAGTTGGTATCAACCTTCATCTGTTCACGCATGCGTTTTGAGCGCACAGAAATGCAAAAACGCGCGTCGACACGCACGATCGAAATTCCGCACCCATGGAAAGAAGAAGAGCTCATTGCCATTGAGGACCAGGTGATGGCCGAAAAACCCAGAGGCGCCACACCGCGCTATTGGGATGATGTGCAGGTGGGTGATGAGATGGATGTCATCACGAAAGGGCCACTCGGGCTGACAGACTTCATCGCGTTCATCGCCGCCGGGGCGGCACCGATTCCGAGAATTTCAGCGCACGGTGTCGCTTTGCGGCGCTACCGCAAGCATCCGAACTGGGCTTTTCGAGACCCGAAAACGCACGCACTCGAGCCGGTGTATTCCGTTCACTACAACGACTACGCTGCCAAACTCCAGGGTGCACAAATCGCTTACGACGTGGGTATCCAGCGCACCTGTTGGCAAACGCACTCTCTGACCAACTGGATGGGGGACGCGGGTTTTCTGAAGGAGTCAACCTCTCAGTATCGCGCGCACGTATATCTCTCAGACGTGGTTCAGCTCGGTGGCCGGGTCGAAGCGAAAGAGATTGATGCAGATGGCAACCATGTGGTTCGTCTTTACACCTGGGCGCATAACCAGCGCAGTCAGAACGTCATGCCTGGCACGGCAGTGATCGTCTTGCCGGTTCGCAATCCAACAGGCAATCCCGCAGACAAGTCCACGCAGAACTGAGCCAACACGATGACGACATCCACACATCCATCAACAGCCCCTGACGCATTGCCGTTGCCCTTGAAGGGCATACGCGTCCTAGATCTGGGCCACGTTTTTCAAGGTCCTTACGCCACTTTCTTGATGGCGATGGCCGGAGCCGAGGTGATCAAAGTTGAGCCGCCTAAAGGCGACATGTCACGCAAGCGGGGTCGCGATGGCGATTACCCGTTCCGAGCGCTCAATGGTTGCAAACGCGGCGTTGTGTTGAATTTAAAGACCGAGCGGGGCCGTGAACTTTTGCTGGAGCTGGCCAAATCGGCAGACGTGCTGGTAGAGAACTTTGCACCCGCCGTCATGCCGCGGCTTGGCTTGGGCGCAGACGTCTTGCTGAAAGCGAATCCGCGCTTGATTTATGCATCGGCCTCGGGCTTTGGTAGCACCGGCCCCTACGCCGACAAACTCGCTTTAGACCTCACCATTCAAGCGATGAGCGGCATGATGAGCACTACCGGTGAAAAGGGCGGTCGCCCCTTGAAGGCGGGCGTTCCGGTGGCGGACTTCATGTCGGGTGCGCATCTGTACGGCGCGATCGTGACGGCTCTGTTTGAGCGTGAGCGAACCGGTCGCGGTCGCGCGATTGAAGTGTCGATGCTGGAGTCGCTGTTCGCAACGTTGTTGCCTTCAGCGGGTCATGTTTACGCCAGCAACAAGGTGCCGCAGCGCACCGGCAACCGCCATGTCGCAGATTCATACGTACCTTTCGACACCTTCGAAACAAATGATGGTTGGGTGGCTGTGGTGGCCGCCACTGACGAGCACTGGCTGAATCTGACCGATGCCATGGGTCGCCAAGATCTGCGCAATGACGAAACGTTGAAAAAACTGGCGGGCCGCATCGAACGCATCGAAGAGCTGACAGTCGAGATCACGAAGTGGACGAACCAACACAGCCGCGATGAAATCACGGCGCTCCTGCACCAACACCACGTGCCATCGGCACCGCTGCGCAATGTCAATGAGGTCCTCGAAGACCCTCACCTGCGTGCACGCGGCTTCCTCACCGACCACCTCACCGAGGCCGGAACCGTGGCCCTGCCCAACAGCCCGATGCGCTACGCGGGTGCTGCGCTGCGCACCTTGCAACCGCCACCGACGTTGGGTCAGCACAACGCAGAGGTGTTGGCTGAGTTGTGCGGGCTTGACGAGGCTGCCATCAGCGAACTTCGTCGAGAGGGAGTGATCGGCGAATGACCTCTGTGGTATCCAATTGGGGCGACAGCATTGCGGTCGAAGAAGTGGGTGGCGTGTCGTATCACATGTACACCGAGCGGCCGCACCGGGTCGAAAGTTTATTAGACTTCGGCATGCGCTGGGGAGCCCGGCCGCACATTTTCCAGGGTGACCGTGTACTCACGTTTGAGGCGTTTCTACGCGCCGTAGCAGCCAAGACGCACGCACTGGCCAAGCAAGGGGTTCAGCGGGGAGACCGCGTTTTTCTCCTCGGCTGGAACAGTCCTGAATGGGTGGTGAATTTCTGGGCTTGCCTGCGCGCTGGCGCTGTCCCCGTGCTGGCCAATGCCTGGTGGAGCGCCGCTGAAGTGGCCAACGGCCTGACAGCGCTTGAGCCCGCTTTTGTACTCGCTGACGTTCAGGCGACAGCGAAAATTCCAGCTGGTTGGCGCTGTGGTGTCTGGGCCATCGACACCAGCAATGAACCGATCAGCGATGCCTCAACCGCAGTGGAAGACTCGCTTGACGAAGACGCGACTGCGCTCATCATCTTCACGTCGGGCACCTCCGGCCGACCGAAAGCGGTCGTGCTGTCGCACCGAGCTGTGTTGGCCCGACTGCACATGACGCTGCACGTCACGCGCAAGCTGCCGCACCAAGTCGAACAAACCGCGCATGACGTGACGCTGATCACCGGCCCGCTGTTCCACGTCGGGAGCATGCAAACGCTGCTGCGCGCCGTCATCGTTGGCGACAGCCTGGTTCTGCTGGGCGGCAAGTACGACCCTGCCGATGTTCTGGCGGCTATCGAGCGTCACCAAATCAAGCGTTGGAACGCCGTGCCAACCATGGTCTCCCGGCTGCTTGACCATCCTGACGTGTCACGCCGAGACCTGAGCAGCTTGAAGTCCATCAGCATTGGTGGAGCCCCGGTGCATGCGGAACTGATGCAGCGTATTCGGACTGGATTACCCAGCGTCAGCCCACGGATTCCAACCGGCTACGGGCTGACTGAAAACGGCGGCCAGGCGACGGCAGCCGCCGGCTCGGAAAGCATCGAATTGCTCGGCTCAACAGGCCGTCCGCTGTCGTGCGTTGAGATCATGTTTCTGGTGTATCCAGAACTGCCGGATGGCGAAATCCTGTTGCGTTCGCCGACACAAATGTCCGGCTACTACGGCACAGACGAGTCGCCGATCGATGCGCAAGGATGGCTCCACACCGGCGACTTGGGCCACTTGGACGAGAAGGGCAATCTTTGGATCACGGGGCGCAGCAAAGACATGATCATCCGCGGCGGCGAGAACATCGCCCCGGTAGCCATTGAGCGTGAGCTGGTCGCGATTCCCGGTGTCGTCGAAGCGGTCGTCTTTGGCGTTCCACATCCGGACCTTGGCGAGGAAGTCATGGCGATTGTGATGGTCGAAAGCGAACTGACCGCTGAGCATTTGCAGGCCCAGTTGCGCACGAAGATAGCGTCCTTCGCCGTGCCGAGCCGCTGGCGCTTGCAGAAGGAACCGCTGTTGACAAATCCTGCGGGCAAGGTCGACAAGGCCGCCCTGAGTGCACAAGTGCGTGCAGAACTTTTGAGCGGCAGGGCCTAGACAAATGACCGCCATGCATATGTCCTCATATCAACACATCACGCCGCCGTTGCGCTTGTTCCATGGCCCTGAGAGTCTGGGTCAAATGGGGCGCGAGCTGGCGCGCATGAACTGCAGCCGTGCCGTGATTTTTTGCGGCCCCTGGATGGCAGGCGGTCCATTGCTTGAACGTGTGCGCTCAGCCTTGGGTGATCGTTGCGCCGGCGTCTATTCAAACGTGCTTGCGCACAGTCCTGTGGATGCCGTCGAGGAGGCTGCCGAGGAACTCAGGCGGCTGAACGCCGATGCCGTGATTGCCGTCGGCGGCGGCTCGGTCATCGTCACCGCGCGCGCGGCAAGCATCCTGGCGGCAGAGAACAAACCTGCGCATGAACTGTGCACGGTCATCGACGACAAGGGCCAACTCCGCAGTCCAAAGCTGCTGGCACCTAAGTTGCCCCAGCTGATCATCCCCACCACGCCGACCACGGCGATCGTCAAGGCAGGCAGTGCCGTCTTTGACCCGGTGCAAGGCCAGCGGCTGGCTTTGTTTGATCCCAAGACCCGCGCGCAGTGCGTGTTCATTGATCCTGAGCTGATCCTGTCGGCACCCCGCGCCTTGGTCGCGGCCGCCAGTATCAACACGATGTCGATGGCGATCGAGGGGCTGATTTCCAAAACCGGCGACCCGATCTCAGACGCGCTGCTGATGCAGGTGCTTCGCTTCATGTCGCAGCACTTGTCTGACCCCGCTCGCCTAGACGACCCCGCTGTGCGGGGCGACCTGGTGGTCGCCGGCGTGATGTGTGGCCAGGGCACAGACCATACTGCGGCCGGTATCACGACCGTGCTGGGCCACGCGATGGGCGCGCGTTACGAAAAAGACAATGGCTTGGTGAATGCCATTGTGTTGCCACACGTGTTGCGCTTCAACGCAGAAGCCGCAGCGCCGGGCCTTGTCAAAGTTGCCGCAGCCCTGGGGGTCGGCTTGCCGCGTGCCAACAAGGCCACACAACTGCAGATGACGATCGACACGGTGACGGGTATTTTCAATGCGCTGGGCGTGCCCAGCCAGCTGCGTGCGCTAGGGGTGTTGCGCGAAGACTTGCCGGAGCTGGCCCGTCTGTCGATGGGCGACTGGTTCCTGCGCGGCAACCCTCGCCGGGTGCTCGCAGCAGCGGAGTTACAACAATTGATGGAAGCAGCATGGTGACCCCAATGATCGAGCACAAGACCATTTTCATTGGCGGCCAGTGGCTGCCTTCATCGGGCAGCGAGACGCTCACCGTGGTGAACCCGACCACTGAGGAACCCATCGCCAGCGTGCCGCGCGGAACCGCTGAAGACGTTGACCGGGCGGTGCAGGCTGCAGCTAAGGCTTTTGCGAGCTGGTCTCAGTCCTCCGTGAAGACTCGAATCGACATCTTCACCAAGCTCGCGCGACTGACCGAAGCGCGCTCTGAGGACATCACACGCGCCGTTGTCAACGAACTCGGCTACACCGTCGCGCGGGTGGCAATCGCGCAAACCGCCGGCGCCGTCGAGGAGCTCGACATCATTGCCGAGTGCCTCGGAGAGATTGCCTGGTTTGAGCAAGTCGGCAACACGCAGGTCTGCCGCGTGCCCTCGGGTGTCGTCGGTTGCATCACAGCATGGAACGCACCGCTACGCTCCATCATCTCCAAGGCCGGCGCGGCCATGGCGGCGGGATGCACCGTCGTGCTCAAACCGTCCGAGGTCGCACCGTTGACGGCATTCATGTTTGCAGAAATATGCGCCGAAGCCGGACTGCCGGATGGCGTTTTCAACCTGGTCTGCGGCACCGGCCCTGAAGTCGGCGAGGCGATCGCTTCGCACCCGTTGGTGGACATGGTGTCTCTGACCGGGTCTGTGCGCGCCGGCCGCCGCGTGATGGAAGTGGCATCCGCCACCATCAAGCGCGTGCACCTGGAGCTCGGCGGTAAGTCGGCCAACATCATCATGGAGGATGCCGACTTCGAACGCGCTGTCGTCGACGGTATTGAGGACGCGATGCGCAACTCGGGTCAGGTCTGCGGCGGGCTGACGCGCATGCTCGTCCCTCAGCAGCGCTTGCAGCAGGCCGAGGCATTGGCCGCACGAAAAGCCAACAGCTATGTGCTCGGGGATCCCTGGAACCCGGCCACGACGCTCGGACCGGTGGTCAATGCCGCCGCACGCGATCGGGTCCGCGGCTACATCCAGTCGGCGATGGATGACGGCGTGCGCAAGGTAGCGGGCGGACCCGAGGCGCCAGAGGGGCTCAGCCGAGGCTACTTTGTGCGACCGACGATTTTTTCCGGCACCAACCAAAGCCGCATCGCCCGCGAGGAAATTTTCGGCCCGGTGGTGGTGATCATTCCCTTCCAAGATGAAGCGGATGCGATTGCCATTGCCAACGACTCTCCTTACGGCCTGGCCGCTGGCGTTTGGTGCGGCGACGCAGAACGCGCACGCGGCATCGCGAGCCAGTTACGGGTCGGGCGCGTCCGGATCAACGGGGCACCGCTGGACAAACGTGGAACGCATGGCGGCTTCAAACTGTCGGGCGTCGGCCGCGAATGGGGCCGCTTCGGCATTGAAGAGTTTCTCGAATACAAGTCGGTTCTCGGTTAAACGCAGCTTATTAAACGCATCATAAAAGGAGACAAACCCATGAAAACACGCACCTTTCTGAAAGCCCTTGGTCTCACACTTGCCTGGCCTGCCAGTGGCGGTTTTGCACAAGTATTGACGGGCCGTCCGATCCGCATGATCGTGCCGTTGCCCGCCGGCACGTCGAATGACTTTGCGACCCGCGTGACCGTTCCGGGTATGAGTCAGATTCTTGGCCAGCCGGTTCTGGTTGAAAACAAACCAGGCGCGAGCGGTTCTATTGCTGTGATGGAAGTGGTGCGGGCCGCACCAGACGGTTTGACCTTGCTGTGTGGTTCGCTGTCACCCCTGGCCACCAACATGGCCTTTGTGAAGAACTTGCCTTACGACCCGCGGCGTGACCTGACCCCGATCGCCGGCACGAGCTTGACCAATCACGTCTTGGTGGTCAAGGCCGAATCGCCCATCCGGACCTTCGCGGATTTCATCGCCTACGCCAAACAGAATCCAGGCCGGGTCAGCGTTGGTTCATCGACGTCCATCGTGCAGTTGCAGATCGCCACGATCAACAAGCTGGCGGGCATCAATTTGTTGACCGTTCCTTATAAGGGAACGCCAGCGTCGATCACCGACGTTCTGGGTGGCGTGCTGGACGCTACCTTCACGGACCAAGGCAACGCGCTGGCCATGGTCAAGGGCGGCAAACTGCGGCCACTGGGGGTCAGTTCGCTGAAACGCAATCCGTCAGCCCCGAGCTGGCCGGCCATCTCTGAAACGTTGGCGGGCTTCGACTTCGCTTCCTGGAATGCGTTCATGGGGCCTGCCGGCATGTCGCCTGAACTGGTCAATCGCATCAGTGCGGCTGTGGCCAAGGCGCAAATGCAGCCTGAGGTGGTGCAGCAGTTGGCGACCACCGGGACCATTCCGTTGATCATGGGCCCTGATGAGGTCAAGGCCTTTATGGCAGCGGAGATTGCCAAGTGGGTTCGTCTCGCGCGCGAAGCTAACATTCAACCTGAATGACACCACGGCAGCCTGCTGCGTCAGCATGATCACCGTCAACGCACGCTGCACCTGCGGCCCTAACGAAGCGTTTCAAGCGACCACGATAGAGCGCAGGGATCCGGGTCCACGCGACGTCTTGATCGACATCGCTTACGCTGGCATTTGCCACTCGGACATTGAACACGCGCGTCAACTTCGGGGGGGCGCTAAGACGCGCTACCCGCTGGTGCCTGGTCACGAGATAGCCGGCATTGTGTCGGCTGTGGGGGCGCAGGTTACCCGGTTCGCGGTTGGCGACAGGGCGGGGGTGGGCAATATGGTCGACGCCTGCCGTGAATGCGCCAATTGCCGCGCCGGGTTAGAGCCTTACTGCAGTGGTCAACGCGTGTTGACCTACAACGCCATAGACCGTGATGGACAGCCCACGCAGGGCGGCTACAGCCAGAAGATCGTGGTGGACGAAGCTTTCGTGGTCCGAATCCCGGACAGCATTCCGCTTCAAAATGCCGCGCCCTTGTTGTGTGCCGGGATCACCATGTATTCCCCTTTACGACACTGGAAAGCGGGGCCGGGCAAGCGTGTGGCGATTCTCGGCTTTGGCGGCCTCGGGCATGTCGGCGTGCAGATGGCCAAAGCTTTGGGCGCGCACACCACCGTTCTCGATTTGTCGCTGGCCAAGCGTGAGGACGCACTGCGCCTCGGTGCCGATGACTATCGCTTGACGACCGATGCCGGCACCTTCCCCCAGCTTGCCAACACCTTCGACCTCATCATTTCGACGGTGCCGGTGAATGTAAATCTCGAGGACTTTCTCGGTCTGCTTGCGCTGGACGGAACCTTCGTGACCCTGGCCATTCCGGAGAAACCGCTGAGCATCTCTGCCGCCGCATTGCTGAACAACCGGCGTTCCATGGCCGGCACGCGCAGCGGTGGCCTGCGGGAAACCCAGGACATGCTCGATTTTTGCGCCCAGCATGGCATCGCTGCGGAGGTCGAGGTGATAGACGCGGACCACATTGACACGGCTTACCAGCGCTTGCTGGCCGGGGACGTTCGATTCCGCTTTGTGATTGACAACGCCACCATGACGAAAGAAAAAAATGTCTGACTTCCTGATCTACGAACAAGACGGCCCTGTCGTCACGCTGACGATGAACCAGCCTGAGCAGCGCAACCCCTTGACGGGCAATACCGCCGTGCCGGAGTTTCTGGCCGCTATCGACCGCATTCACGATGACCGCCGCGTTCGCTGCGTCATCCTCACCGGCAATGGCCCGTCTTTCTGCGCGGGCGGTGACATCCGCGAAATGAAGCGCCAATCTACGCCTGAAGTGAGCGAGATGGACATCCGTCACGACTATCGTCGCGGCATCCAGCGCCTGACGCTGGGCTTGTTTAACCTCGAAGTGCCGGTGATCGCCGCCGTGAACGGCCATGCCATTGGGGCGGGACTTGACCTGGCTTGCATGGGCGACATTCGCATTGCTTCTGAGAAAGCCAAGTTTGCGGAAAGCTTCATCAAGCTCGGCATCATTCCAGGCGATGGCGGGGCTTGGTTGCTGCCGCGCATCGTGGGTATGTCACGTGCTGCCGAACTCGCCCTCACCGGCGACATGATTGATGCACAGAAGGCGCTGGACTGGAATCTGGTCTCGCGCGTGGTGCCCCATGACGAATTGATGACCACCGCGCACGAGTTGGCGGGCCGTATCAGCCAGCACGCCTCGCACGGCGTTCGCCTCACCAAGCGCCTGTTGCGTGAAGCCATGCGAGCACCGCTCGAAACAGTCCTGGAACTCTCCGCTGTTTATCAAGCCGTTTGCCACAAGACACCAGATCACAGCGAAGCTGTTGATGCGTTCTTGGAAAAGCGCGCTCCCCGCTTCAGTTGAGCAGCGTTGACCATGTCACAAGCCAATATTGCGATGACGCTGAAGGCATTAGCCTCTCTTGCTTGTGTTGTCTGCTTGACCTGTGTTTCAGGCATCCTGCCGCGGCAGGCCCATGCTCAGACACAAGCTCAGACAAACTGGCCGGAGCGACCAGTCAAACTGATCGTGCCTTTTGCGCCGGGCGCCAGCACCGACAGTGTGGCGCGTTTGTTGGCGTCCAAACTGTCGTTACGGCTCGGTCAACAGGTGGTTGTCGAAAACAAGAGTGGCGGTGGTGGCAGTATTGGCATCCATGCCGTGGTCAAGGCAGCGCCCGATGGCTATAGCGTTCTGTTTGCCTCCAGCACCGTCATCACCACAGCGGCCTCAGGCAAGAAGCTCCCCTACGACCCCCTCAAGGACCTCACGCCGATTGGTGAAACAGGCTCAGTCCCGTTCATTGTTGTGGTGCCACCTTCGTCCACTGCCACTACGTTGTCGGAGCTGGTGGCGCAAGCTCGCGCCAAGCCCGGCACTTTCAGTTATGGCACGGGTGGTATTGCCACCATCACGCATTTAGGGACAGAACTTTTTGCCTCGGTGGCCAATGTGCAACTGCTGCACGTGCCGTACAAAGGCGTGGGTGAGGCATTGCCCGACCTGATGGCTGGCAGGCTCCAGTTGCTGCTACCCACTGTTGCGGTCGGCACGCCTCTCATACGTGCCGGCAAGATGCGCGGTCTGGCAGTGACCAGCGCACAGCGCTCGCCCTTGGTACCGGACATTCCGACTGCCGCGGAGGCTGGCCTGCCTGGGTTGCAGGTAGAGGCTTGGTGGGGTGTTCTCGGACCCGCACGAATGCCAACGTCCATCATCAAAAAGCTCAACGAAGAAATTAACGCCGTCCTGGTCATGCCCGACGTCCGGGAACTATTGGCGCGCGAAGGTGCGACGGCGCGCGTCAGTACGCCGGAGGCTTTTGGTGAACTGATGCGAACAGAACTCACCCGCTGGAAACGCCTGATCAAGGACGCGAACATTTCGACTGAATAAGTCCGGACAAGCACCACCATTGAAAGACCAAAATCATGTCAACCCCATCGACCAGCCCCACGACACCGACCGCCCCCGATCTGGTGATCGACTTGGCCCGCTTCGCAGCGGGCATCGATGCTGCTCAACTTGACCTTGCGGTTGTAGAGGCCGTCAAGACCAATATTCTGGACACCTTGTCTTGCGCATTAGCTGGGTCGTCGGCCAAGGCGATTACCGAAGTTGCCGATCTTGTGAGGGAGTGGGGTGGTGCGGCGCAGGCCGACATGTTCGTGTTCGGCGGAAAGTTTCCGGCGCACCATGCCGCCTTGGTCAATGGGGGCATGTCTCATGCGCGCGATTTTGACGACACGCATGACGGTGCCATTTTGCATGCCGGTGTGACGACTGTGCCTGCGGCCATTGCAGCCGCACAACTGCGTGGACAACTATCGGGTGCAGAGCTCATCGCAGCCGTTGCCGCAGGACTTGAGGTGACCTGTCGCCTTGGCATCGCGATCAAAGTCGACATCATCGAAAGCGGCTTTATCTACACCTCGCTGTTGGGCTATTTCGGGGCCACGGCGGCGGCAGGTCGCGCCATGGGGCTCACCGCCGAGGAAATGGTGAATGCGTTCGGTATTGTCTACAGCTCGGTGGCGGGCAATCACCAAGTCACGCGCGACGCTTCATTGATGAAGCGGCTGCAGCCCGGCCTTGCCGCTCAGGCGGCAGTCGTGGCGGTTCAGCTCGCCAAGCGAGGGATTCGCGGCGCGCAAGGCGTTTTCGACGGCGCCGATGGGTTCTTTCGCGTCTATCTCCATGGCCGCGCCGACAGCGACGTGGTGCGCAAAGATCTCGGTAAGCGTTTTGAACTCATGAACCTGAGCTACAAGCCCTACCCTTGCTGCCGCGATGTCCACGCCGCCGTCGACGCTGTCCTGCAGCTGCGCGGCCAGACGCCATATTCGGTTGACGACATTGAATCCATCCGCGTCGGCGTCACAGCACCTGGTTATCAAATGGTGTGTGTTCCTGAACACGTCCGCCT
>CANFJF010000070.1 GCA_947447355.1 Comamonadaceae bacterium | reverse complement strand
GCGCGGCGTAGTCGACCGGTCCACCCAATAGCGGCACGGCACCCTCCACGCCCAGTCGGGACTGAAATTCAGCTGTGGCTGCGATCTTCAAAATCTGTACGGCCAGCGCTTTGACCACCGCGTCGGGTGTGCCCCGAGGTGCCAGCAAACCATAGGTCAGCGTGCTTTCAAAATCGGCCAGTGCGCTGGTGCCTGACTCTGCAATGGTCGGGACATCCGGCATCGATGGGTTGCGTTTGGCACTGGTCACGGCGATGGCGCGCAAGCGTCCACTGGCGACCAAAGCCAAGGCAGGCGGAATCACACTGAACATCATCTGCACCTGGCTACCGACCAGATCGGTGAGCGCCGGTGCGGTGCCTTTGTAAGGAATGTGGCTGAGCTTGACGCCGGTCTTATGTTCGAACAATTCACCGCACAGGTGGCCCCCCGTACCGCCGCCACTCGATGCATAGTTAACGCGGCCCGGATCTGACTTAGCCAGTGCCAGCAGATCGGCCACCGACTTGACCTTTGACGAAGCCGGCACCACCAACACCAATGCCGACGATGCAAACATGGCGACCGGCACCAGATCTTTCTGAGTGTCGTATTTCAGTTGCTTGTAGAGCGCCGGATTGATCGACACCGTGCCCGAATGACCGAGCAGCAGCGTGCTGCCATCGGCCGGACTGCGCACCACTTGCTCGGTGCCAATGTTGCCGCCTGCACCCGGTTTGTTCTCAACCACGACACTTTGGTTGCGCAGCTCGCCCAAGCTTTTGGCCATCTGACGGCCAAAGACATCGTTGCCACCGCCCGGCGCAAAAGGCACCACGATCTTGATCGGTTTGCCTTGGGCATGCACCAGGCTGATGGCTGACAACGCACAAGCCCCCGCAGTGGCCACCAAGATTTGGCGGCGGTTGGCGGTGGCGGACGTCAACTTAGACCCGCTCAAGAATCAGCGCAATACCCTGACCCACGCCGATGCACATGGTGCACAGCGCGTAGCGGCCACCGGTGGCATGCAGGCGGTTGACGGCTGTTGTGGCCAGCCTGGCGCCCGAAGCGCCCAAGGGGTGGCCCAAGGCAATCGCGCCGCCCCAGGCATTCACGCGGGCGTCGTCATCTTGCAGGCCGAGCTGGCGCAACACCGCCAGACCTTGCGCTGCAAAGGCTTCGTTGAGCTCGATGACGTCCAGTTGCTCCAGCTTGAGACCTGTCAGCGCCAGCACTTTTTGCGTGGCCGGTGCGGGGCCCATGCCCATGATGCGCGGTGGCACGCCGGCGGTCGCCATGCCCACAATGCGAGCCCGCGGTGTCAGACCGTTCTTAGCAGCACTGGTTTCATCGGCCAGCAACAAAGCACATGCCCCGTCATTCACGCCGCTGGCATTGCCTGCCGTCACCGTGCCGTCCGGGCGCACGACGCCTTTGAGTTTGGCCAGAGTTTCCATGGTGGTGGCACGCGGGTGTTCGTCAGTGTCAACGACGATCGCGTCGCCCTTTTTCTGGGGAATAGTGACGGCCGTGATTTCGCGTGCCAAGTGGCCGGCTTTTTGAGCCGCCACAGCGTTCAGCTGGCTGGCCAGCGCCATGCGGTCTTGCGCTTCGCGCTCGATCTTGAAGTCTGTGGCGACGTTCTCAGCCGTCTCGGGCATGGAATCGACACCGTAGGCTTGCTTCATCAGCTTGTTGACAAAACGCCAGCCAATGGTTGTGTCGTAAACCGCATTGGCACGGCTGAAGGCGCTCTCAGCTTTCGGCATGACAAACGGTGCGCGGCTCATGCTTTCCACGCCGCCAGCGATCATCAGGCCGGCTTCACCCGAACGGATTGCACGGGCTGCCGTACCCACCGCATCCAGGCCCGAGCCGCACAAGCGGTTGATGGTGGCGCCCGGCACCTCAAACGGCAAACCGGCCAGCAAGCTCGACATGTGGGCCACGTTGCGGTTGTCTTCGCCGGCTTGATTGGCGCAGCCATAAATCACGTCTGTGATGGCTTGCCAATCCACGTTCGGGTTGCGTGCCATCAGGGCGCGCAGCGGAATCGCGCCGAGGTCGTCGGTGCGGATGCTCGACAGCGAGCCGCCATAACGGCCAAAAGGTGTCCGGATAGCGTCGCAAATAAAAGCTTGTGAACTCATGATGTCTCTTCTTTCTAGGATAGTTGTTCGTGATATTTTTCAGGCAGCCACAGCAATCGGCAGGCCGAGCATTTTCTCCAACTCGGCATGTGTCAAACCATCGACCATGTCGATCACCAACAGGCCTTTGGGTGTGCATTCGAGCGTAGCCAGTTCGGAATAAATCCGTTTGACACAGGCAATGCCAGTGATCGGATAAGTGCACTGGCTGACGACTTTGCTTTCGCCTTTTTTGGTCAACAAATCCATCATCACCCAAGTTTGCTTGGCACCGATCGCCAAATCCATGGCTCCCCCCACGGCGGGAATTGCGTCTTTTTCGCCGGTGCTCCAGTTTGCTAAATCACCGGTCGCACTGACCTGAAACGCACCCAAAACGCAGATGTCCAAGTGGCCGCCGCGCATCATGCCGAAACTGTCGGCGTGGTGAAAATACGCGCCGCCCGGCAGCATCGTCACCGGCTGCTTGCCAGCGTTGATCAGGTCGTAGTCTTCATCACCCGCTGCGGGTGCGGGTCCCATGCCCAAAATACCGTTTTCACTCTGCAGAATCACTTCAATGCCGGCCGGCAAATGGTTCGCCACCTGCGTCGGCATACCGATGCCGAGGTTGACGTAAGCACCATCATGAATGTCTTGGGCCACGCGCTGGGCCAATTGCTCTTTGCTGCGTTTTTGATAGCTGATGTCACTCATGGTCATGCCGCCTTTTTAAAACCGCCGGCCTGGGTGGCGACACGGTCAATCTTCACAATTTTGCTGACGAAAATACCGGGCGTGACGATGTTTTCCGGGTCGAGTGTGCCCAGTTCTACGATCTCGTGCACCGTGGCCACGGTCATTTTGGCGGCGGTCGCCATCACCGGGCCAAAGTTGCGAGCGGCCTTGCGGTAAAGCAAGTTGCCCCAGCGGTCTCCGGTCTCGGCTTTGATCAATGCCACGTCAGCATAAATTGGCATCTCGAGCACGTAAAACTTGCCGTTGATCTCGCGGCTTTCCTTGCCCTTGGCTAACTCGGTGCCGTAGCCTGTGGGCGAGAAAAACGCCCCGATGCCAGCGCCCGCTGCGCGGATGCGCTCGGCCAAGTTGCCTTGTGGCACCAGTTCCAATTCGAGTTTTCCGCTGCGGTAGAGCGCATCAAAAATGTGACTGTCGGCTTGCCGCGGAAAGCTGCAAATGATCTTGCGCACTTGGCCGGCCTTGAGCAAAGCCGCCAGCCCGCTTTCACCATTGCCAGCGTTGTTGTTGACGATGACGAGGTCCCTCGCGCCTTGCGCAATCAAGCCGTCAATCAGCTCATTGGGAATGCCGGCGGTGCCGAACCCACCAATCATCACGGTGGAACCATCTTTCACGTCGGCCAAGGCCGCTGTGATGGATGGGGCAATTTTATTGATCATTCAAACAGCTCCAGATTTGTAGATGGACAGACTTTATTTGTTCGCAATAAGAACAAATGTTCGTATAATGAATTCTAGGAGATTCCATCCGCCATGGCAACCACCTCATCAGATCCGCTTTCCAGCACCACCAGAACGCCAACGCCTGGCGACAGCTACGTGCAGTCTTTTGCACGCGGCCTGCAAGTCATCCGCTCCTTCAGCGCCGAGTCACCCCGTCAAACACTGACCGAAGTCGCCGGTCGCAGCGAGCTCACGCGGGCCGGTGCCAGACGCATTTTGCTGACCCTGCAAAGCCTAGGCTATGTTGAAAGCGACGGCAAATTGTTCAGCCTGACGCCGCGTATTCTCGACCTGGGCTTCGCCTACTTGTCGTCAATGCCGATCTGGAACCTGGCCGAACCCATCATGGAGGCCTTGGTCGACGAGGTCAAGGAATCCTGTTCCGCCGCGGTGTTGGAAGGCACCGACATCATTTACGTGCTGCGGGTGCCGACCCACAAGATCATGAGCATCAGTCTGGGCATTGGTTCACGCTTGCCAGCCTATTGCACTTCCTTGGGTCGCGTGCTGCTGGCAGGTCTGCCCGACGACGAGGTAATGAACCGCTTGCAGGCCAGTGACCGCCAAGCCCTGACCCGCCACACGCTGACCGATGTGCAGGAACTTCTAACCAAGGTCCAGGCCACCCGCAAGCAAGGGTGGTCGCTGGTCAACCAAGAGCTGGAAGAAGGGCTGGTGTCGCTGGCGGCGCCGGTGACAAATCGTGAAGGCCGCACCGTGGCAGCGCTCAACATCAGTGGCCAAGCCAACCGCACCAGCGCCAAAATCATGCAGGACAGCATGCTGCCGGCGCTGCTGGCGGCGGCCAAGACCATTTCAAAGCTGCTGGCTGTGAAGCGGGCTTGAGCAGAGTGCTAACGCAGAGTTAAGCCAGCGCTAGGCCGTTTTCGCGTGCTACGCTTTCGACATGTTCACGCCCTCACAAACCGATGTCCGCACTTTTTTCTGTACGGTCTACGCCAAATCACTGGCGGGCTCGCCCCTCGACGCCATGGAAACCATCGTCAGCCAGTGGATCGACGAGCACCCTGAATACCATGCGGACTTCGCCGATGCCGAAGCCGCCGTGGGCAAAATGTACGACATCGAAAGCGGCAAGACCAATCCGTTCTTGCATTTGTCGATGCACCTGACGATCAGCGAACAATGCTCGATTGACCAGCCCCGCGGCATCCGCCAAGCGGTCGAATTACTCACCGCCCGGCGCAATTCTCTGCACACAGCCCACCACGAAACCATGGACTGCCTGGGCCAGATGGTCTGGGAAAGCCAGCGCGCCGGCCGACCACCAGACGGCGCGGCTTACATCGACTGTGTGCAGCGACATGCGACACGCGACTGAGACAACGCACCAACTTCTAACGCGCGGCCCAGTTGTACAGGTACTGAGCCCTGCTTAACCCTTGAGACTCACCCCAGGGCCTTCAGTTTTTTGGCCAGTGAGTCCCTGCGTTTAGCTGCCTTGGCAGCGGTTTCTACGGCCGCCTGAATCGCCATGGGCCCCTTTTTTTCAACCGCTTTGATCAATCCGAATTTGTGAGCCGCATCTGCCTCGGCCCGCCTGAAAATGGCGAGGAGTTCGGCATGGGCAATGGATTGATTCACAAGGACCTTATTGTCTAAAGCACTATTTTGTGCGCATTTCGTGATGATGGCCCCTGAAGACTGCGTCATATCAAATGCAGTCGTTCGCGCACGCCCCTAGGCGTCCAGCTTTCAAACTAAAAGGGGAATTGGAAATGATCCGAACCCAACACACCATGTAAAAAGCCGCTTTAAGGAGCGGCTTTTTACATGGTGGCGGACCGTCAAGCCCGCCAGCGTCAACTTCAGCGGAAGCGGCTTTGCGGCACGACTTTCACGTCACCTTGGACAGAAGAGATGTAGCCGGCCAGCAGCTTGAGTTCTGCGTTGCTGTACTGCTTGGCCATGCTGGCCATGATCGGGTTGGCGCGGCCTACCTTGGCGTTTTCGCTGATTTTGTAGGCTTTTAATGCGACGAACAGATAGTCAGCGTGCTGGCCACCAATTTTCGGGTAAGACGGGTCAATCGGCATGCTGAAGTTGGCACCATGGCAAGACGCGCAATTGGCTTTACCCAGCAGTGCGGCCACTTCAACGCTAGGCGCTTTGACTTCCTTAGCAGCCAGTTGGCCTTCAACCAAACCGTGAACGCTGTAGTAAGCAGCCAAATCGGCGATGTTCTGGTCAGTCAAACTCTCTGAAATACCACGCATCGTGGGGTGCTTGCGATCGCCTTTTTTGTAAGCATGCAAAGCCGATTCAATGTACTTTGCATTTTGGCCAGAAATCATCGGCACTTTGTAGACCTCAGGGAAACTGGCTTGGTAGCCTTTGATGCCGTGGCAGCCAATGCACATGGCATTGATCTTTTGGCCGGCTTCGGCGCTTCCTGCGACGGCCTGAGCTTGAGCCGTGAAACTCACGAAAGAGACCGCCAGAGCGAAAATAGTAGGGAGCAGCTTAATCATTTTTGCGCGCACAATCAGTTGAAATTCATCTTAAAACTACATCGGATTATATAGCTGCGAGTCACCGCCCCGCCGGCCCGTTGGGCAGACGACTCTCCTGCACAATCTCCCCTATCCACTTTCATTCCAACGCAACATGAAATTTCAAGGTTCCCAAAACTACGTCGCCACTGAAGACCTGATGCTGGCCGTGAACGCCTCCGCCACGCTGCGCAAGCCGCTGCTGGTCAAAGGCGAGCCCGGCACTGGCAAAACCATGCTGGCCGAGGAAGTGGCCGAGTCGCTCAAGCTACCGCTGCTGCAGTGGCACATCAAGTCGACCACCAAGGCGCAGCAAGGTCTCTACGAATACGACGCCGTGTCCCGTCTGCGCGATTCGCAGCTGGGCGACGAAAAAGTCAAAGACATCCACAACTACATCCTCAAGGGCGTCTTGTGGCAAGCCTTCACCGCCGACCAGCCGGTGGCGCTGCTGATCGACGAAATCGACAAGGCCGACATCGAATTCCCGAACGACTTACTGCGCGAGATCGACCGCATGGAGTTCTACTGCTACGAAACGCGGGAACTGATCAAAGCCAAGCACCGGCCGCTGGTCTTCATCACGTCGAACAACGAAAAAGAACTGCCCGACGCTTTTCTGCGTCGCTGCTTTTTCCACTACATCAAGTTTCCCGAAGCGGAAACCATGAAAAAAATCGTTGACGTGCATTTCCCGGGACTGAAAAAGGAATTGCTGGCGGCAGCCATGAAAACCTTTTACGACGTGCGTAACCTGCCCGGCCTGAAGAAAAAACCGTCGACCAGTGAACTGCTGGATTGGCTTAAGCTGCTGGTCGCCGAAGACATCTCGCTCGACGTGCTACAAAGCCAAGACAACAAGGTGTCGGTGCCACCGCTGGTCGGCGCGCTGCTGAAAAACGAGCAAGATGTGACACTGTTTGAAAAACTGGTGTTCATGCAACGCCAAAACCGTTGAGATTCTCATGAGCAACAACACCTTGTGGTTTGAAGGCTTGAGCGATGCGGTCGGCTTCGTCGGTGGTGCGTTGCTGGGTTTCTGGCTGGGCCGGCTATTGGGCCTCGATATCTTCTCTGACGGCTACAGCAACAACGCCATTGGCGGCATCGTGTTAGTTGGGTTGGGCGGTGGTTTAGGGCTGCAAGGGGTCAGGCGCTGGCGTCAGGCAAAAGCGGCCAGTGCCGCTAAAACATCTGAATCGAACCACTGAGCGCGAAGATGAACTGGGTGCAAGCTGTCACGCTGTCTGGCCGGGGGATTGATCTCAGGCCATTGACATTGGCGCATGAAGCCGGCCTGGCCGCTGCGGCGGCTGACGGCGAGTTGTGGCACTTGCGCGTGACTTCGGTACCAGAGCCTGAGAACACGCGCCGCTATATTGAAACCGCGCTGCAGGGTCAAGCCGAAGGTCATCGGCTGCCGTTTGTCGTCGTCGACACAGCCAGCGGCCAAGTGCTCGGCTGCACCAGTTACCACGACATCGTGCCGGCCATCCAGCGCTTAGAAATCGGTTGGACCTGGTACGCCGCCAGCGCGCAGCGAACGCACGTCAACACCAGCTGCAAGCTGCTCTTGCTCACACACGCTTTTGAAACCTTGGCGTGCAAGGTGGTGGGCTGGCGCACAGACAATTTCAACTTTGCGTCACAACGCGCCATTGAACGACTCGGCGCTCACAAAGATGGCGTGCTGCGCGGTCATGCGCTGCGCCGCGACGGGACCATCCGCGACACCGTGATGTACAGCTTGACGGCAGGCGAATGGCCCGAAGTCAAGGCCCATTTGCTGTCTCTGTTGGCGCGCCAGAAAACGCTAGGAAGTTCGCCATGCTGATTGATTTTTTCTACACCTTGCGCTCGGCCAAGCTGCCGGTATCGGTCAAGGAATACCTGACGCTGTTGGAAGCGCTGAAGGCCGGCGTGGTCGGGCCGAACAGCGGCGATGCCGACCCATCCGGTGAAGGTGCCTACAAGATCGATGATTTTTATTACCTGAGCCGCACCGTGCTGGTCAAGGACGAAAAGCATTACGACAAGTTTGACCGCGCCTTCGCGTCTTACTTCAAAGGCGTCGAGATGGTGGCCGACTTCACCAAGGACATTCCACTCGAATGGCTGCGCAAAAACCTCGAACTCGAGCTCAGCGCTGAAGACAAAGCCAAGATCGAAAAGATGGGTTGGGACGAGCTCATGGAAACGTTGAAAAAACGTTTTGAAGAGCAAAAAGAACGCCACGAAGGCGGCAGCAAATGGATCGGTACCGGCGGTACATCGCCGTTTGGTGCCAACGGTGTTAATCCGCAGGGCATCCGCATTGGCCAGGAGAAAAGCCGCAACAAAAGTGCGGTGAAGGTCTGGGACCAACGCGCCTACAAAGACTACGACGACTCGCAAGAACTCGGCACGCGCAACATCAAGGTGGCGCTGCGCCGCCTGCGCAAATTTGCCCGGCAAGGCAGTGCTGAAGAGCTCGACCTCGACGACACCATCAAGTCCACGGCGGCGAATGCCGGCTGGCTCGACATCAAGATGGTGCCCGAGCGCCACAACAACGTGAAGGTGCTGCTGCTGATGGATGTCGGCGGCACCATGGACGAGCACATCGCCCGGGTCGAAGAGTTGTTCTCGGCCAGCAAAAGCGAGTTCAAACACCTGGAGTTTTATTACTTTCACAACTGCGTCTATGACTTCATGTGGAAGAACAACCGCCGTCGCTTCAGTGAAAAGTTTGCCACGTTTGACATCATTCGCAAGTACAACAAAGACTACAAGCTCATCTTTATCGGCGACGCCACCATGAGCCCTTACGAGATTCTTCAGCCCGGCGGCAGCGTGGAATACAACAACGCAGAAAGCGGCGCTGAATGGATCCAGCGTTTGACCAACGCCTTCCCCAAATTTGCCTGGATCAACCCCGAACCCCAAGGCGTCTGGCAATACCGGCAGAGCATTGCCGTGATGCAGCAGCTCGTCGGCAACCGCATGTACCCTTTGACGCTGAAAGGACTTGAAGAAGCCATGCGTCTGCTGACCAAGTGACCGTAAACTTGCGCGCGTGACATTTGACTTACCCCGTAGCCGTTTTTTCTTCATTTTTGTCGGGGTCATGGCCGCGTGGACGGCGCTGACAACCCTAGCCCACGCGCAAGATCAAGCGCCCAAAGCGGCCGCAGCGGCGTCCGTTGTTTCTGACAGCCCGCAGCCTGTCACCAACGCATTTGACATTCGCGTTGAAGCGCCTGAAGACATCCGAAGCTTGCTTGAGCGCCATCTGCAACTGCAGCGCTTTCGCGCCGTGACCGACATTGAAGACGCTGAACTCGCCCGACTGATGGTGCTGGCCGACAGTGATGTGCGCAATCTGCTCGGCACCTTGGGCTACTTCAGTCCGGACGTTCAAATTAGCCGCAGCCCGGTCAGCACGCTGCCGACCCAGCCGACGATTGTTGTGAAGGTCGTGCCCGGAATGGCCACCCGCACAGCACAAACAACCGTGCGCTTCAACGGCGACATTGCAAGCTCCCCCGATGCGGACGCCGCGAAGCTGCGCGACAGCATCAACCAAAACTGGCGCTTGCCGCCCGGTCAGCCCTTCACGCAAGACAGCTGGGACGCGGCCAAAACCCAAGCCCTGCGGCAACTGGTGGCGCGGCGTTACCCGGCGGGAAAAATCTCCTACAGCTTGGCCGACATCGACCCGCCAGCGCACGCCGCCACGCTCACGCTAGAGATGGACTCAGGGCCTCTCTACAGATTAGGCGAGCTCAAAGTCAGTGGCTTGGAGCGTTACGACCCGGTGCTGGTACCACGTCTGGCGCGCCTGAACCCCGGTGATATTTACGACCAGCGCAAACTCGTCGAAGCCCAGCAACGGCTGGCTGGCAGCGGTTACTTTGATTCGGCCTATGTGCTGGTCGACCCGGACAGCGACCCTGATGCCGCCCCCGTCACGGTGCAGGTGCGCGAAGCCAAGTTGCAAAAAGTGGTGCTCGGCGTCGGCCTGACCACCGACAGCGGACCGCGTGCGTCGATTGAGCACACCCACAACCGCGTGCCCGGCCTCGACTGGCGCGCTGTGACCAAGCTGCAACTCGACAAAAAACTCCCGCTGGCGCAGACCGAGTGGACATCTCTGCCCGACGCCGACAACTGGCGCTGGGTCACGCTGGCGCGCGTTGCACGGATGGACGACAACGAACTGGTCACCGACGCACAAACACTGCGCTTCGGGCGAGTGCAAATCGGCGACCGCATCGACCGCTCAACTTATGTGCAATACGACCGCGCCACGGTGACCGCCAGTGGCACGGCCGGCACGCTAGCCGATGCACGCCTCGGCGACGGTTCCGCGCTGAGCCTGAACTACGGCTGGACGGGTCGCTACTTTGACAGCCTGCCTTTTCCGTCGCGCGGCTACGGACTCGGGTTTGACATCGGCGGCGGCACCACAATGGGTGCCAACCGCCAACCCTTTGTGCGTGCAGTCGGTCGCTGGCTAGGCATCGCGCCGCTCGAGCGCGGCCGCATCGCCATGCGTGCCGAAGGCGGCGCGGTGGTGGTCACCAACGATGCCGCCATGCCCGCAACGCAACTGTTCCGTACGGGCGGCGACACCACTGTGCGCGGCTACGGACTGCGCGACATCGGCATTGCCTTGCCCAACGGCTTTACGGGCCCCGGTCATTACATGGCAGTCGCCAGCGCCGAGTGGCAACGCCCGATTTTGAGCGGTGGTTTGCCGACCGACTGGGAAAGTACCCTCTTCATTGACGCTGGCAATGTAGCCGAGAAAGCGATAGATCTGCAACGCAATATCGCCGTTGGCGTGGGTGCCGGCGCGCGCTGGAAAAGCCCCATCGGTCCGCTGCAAATTGACCTCGCCTACGGCGTGAAAACCCAGCAAGTGAGACTCCACGTCAGCGTTGGCTTTGTGTTTTAAATGCAGCAGACACTTCGCTTTTTTTCACGCTTTGTCGCCGGCACGGTCTTGCTGCTGGGCTTGACGGCTGGCGGCGTTTGGTGGTGGAGTGGCACCGACGGCTCACTCGCCACGGCCTTGCGCTGGGTCAGCCAGTCCACGTTGATGCCAGCCGCGAGTAGCTTGAGTGCTGAAGACGTGACTGGATCCATCCGACAAGGCGGTCGCGTTGGACGCTTGATCTGGCAAGACAAGGGCCTGCGCGTCACCGCTTCACAAATTGACACGCAATGGCAAGTGCTGTTGCTGTTATCGGGCCGACTGCAAATAGATCGGCTGCATTTGGCGAGTCTGCAGATCGACCCGATCGACAGCGCTGAAACGCCTCCGGTAACGTCACCACCCTTGCTTGTCTTGCCCTTGGACGTCTCGCTGGAAGACCTCGCCGTGAGGCGCATCGCCTGGGGCGGTCAACCGGCTGTTGAGGCGACAGCGCTGCGCGCCAACTACCGCTACGCCAACGCACAACACGCCCTCACCCTCGAGCACGTGCAAGTCGCCAGCGGCAGCTACCAGGGGCGCGTCAGCTTGGCCGCAAACGGCATCATGACGCTAGACGCCAGCCTGTCGGGCGTGCTGCAGGCGGCGCTGCCCAACGGCGCCAAGCCTCTGCCCTTGACCCTCAAGGCCACAGCCCAAGGCGCACTGACGGAATTTACCTTGAAGGCGGCGTTAGACCTCGATGGCACACCACTTCGCAGCGGCCTACAACCGCAAGCCCATGTCAGTGCGCGCATTTCGCCTTGGGCCGCGCAGCCATTGCCAGAAGCCGACGCCACCTTTCGCGACCTCGACTTGGCCATGCTCTGGCCGCAAGCGCCACAAACCCAGCTCACGGGAACAGCGCAGGTTCAGCCGCAAGGTGCCGCCGGTTGGACACTCAAAACAGCACTGAAAAACCGCCGTGCCGGTCCGTGGGATCAGCAACGCTTGCCCATCGACCAACTCCAAGCCAGCGGCGAATGGCGTGATGGCAAAGCCTTGTTGCGTTCACTGGACGCGCAGCTCGGAGCGGGCCGACTGCAAGCCAGCGGCGAGTGGACAGACAACACGACGTCAAAAGCCGCCAGCAACGATTGGCGAGTCAGTGTGCAGCTTCAGCAGATCAACCCTGCGGCCCTGCATTCAAAGCTGACGACACAGCGGATGAACGGCACCGCTGCGCTGAAGTCGACGGGCGACAGGTACGAACTCGCTGCATTGCAAGTGAGCACACGCGATGCGGAAATCAAAGCCAGCGGTCAGTTTCAGCCCAAGGCCCTCGGCGGCCAAGTCCAGTTGTCGCTGTCCGCGCCCGGCATCCAACTTGAAACCAAAGGCGAGTTGCTGCCAACGGCTGGAGCCGGCCAACTCACGCTGAAATCGTCCGACATGCAGCAGGCTTTGCGCTGGTTGCGCGGCCTACCGGGTCTGGCTGCGCCACTCGAAGCTGCCGCCGCGCAAGGCCGTGGCCAGTTGTCCGTGGACTGGCAAGGCGGTTGGCGGGATCCACAACTCAAAGCATCACTGACCGTTCCAACCTTGGAAGTGCCATCGACATCAAGCGCGGCAACAACGTCAAACCAGTTGCGTCTGCGCGACATCCAAGTCAGCCTGAACGGACGTCTGGGCCAAGCGCAATTGACGGCGAAGGGACGCGCGGACATCGGCACACGTCGCATCCTGCTGGAGCTTGGCGCAGAGGGCGGCAGCAACGCCAAGTCGCTGTCATCTGTGTCGTCTCTGTCATCTTGGCAGGCGATCGTCAAGCAACTCAAACTCTCAGTCGAAGACCCGGCCTTGGGCGCGGGTGCCTGGCGTCTCGAATCACAACGCACTTTTAACTTACGCGGTGCCGCCGACTTGATCGAGCTCGGCGCTGGCCAAGCCAGTTTGACCGCCCCCGCAGCCAAGCTTGGCGAGCGCAACGCCACCCCGAGCCAAGCGCTGCTGGCTTGGCAGGCAACACGTTGGCAACCGGGTGAACTCGTCACGGCAGGCTCGCTCAAAGGCTTGCCCTTGGCTTGGGCAGAACTGCTGCTGGGGCCACAAATCAGCAACGCTGGTTTGGTGGGCAACCTGATTTTTGACGGCGAATGGAACGCGGTGATCGGCCCCACGCTGAAGCTGAATGCGCAACTCGCACGCAGCAGCGGCGACCTCACCGTAATCGCGGAAAGCGCCGACGGTGTGCAAGCGCGTGTGGCTGCCGGTATTCGTGAAGCTCGTCTTAGTGTCAGCAGTGATGACGGCGCGCTAACGGCCAAACTGCTTTGGGACAGCGCGCGCGCCGGCACAGCCGAGGGGCAATTGCGCACACAGCTCAAACACACATTGGTCAGTGATGCCACCGCACAAGACGGGCCGACAATCGCCGGCTGGTCCTGGCCCGCAGACGCTGCGCTCAGCGGTCAACTCAAAGCGCAACTGCCGCGTCTTGGCGCATGGTCGGTGCTGGCGCCGCCGGGCTGGCGACTGCGCGGCTCGTTGGCCACCAACTTGACCATCAGCGGAAGCCGTTCTGACCCGCAATTTGTCGGTGACTTGCTGGCCGATGACATGGCGTTGCGCTCCGTGGTCGACGGCTTTGAATTCGGCAATGGCCGCCTCCGTGCCCACATCGATGGCACGCGTTTGCGCATCAGTGAGTTCACGCTGCACGGTGCCGGGGCAAAAGATACCGGGGGCCTGCTCAGCGCTGAAGGTGAAGTCAGTTGGACCAACGGTGCCCCGCAAGTCACACTCACCGCGCAGTTGGACCGCTTGCGCGCCAGCATTCGGAGCGACCGGCAAGTGACGCTGTCAGGCCGGCTCCAAGCGTCGCTTACAGGGATTGCGGCCAACATCAGCGGCGCCCTCAAGATTGATCAGGCGCGCATTGTTTTGCCAGACGAAAGCCGGCCGCAACTTGGCGACGATGTGCGGGTGCGAACGGCACAAACCAGCCTGCCAACAACGAAAGCCGCACCGTCAAACAGCCGCGTCAGCAAGATCGACGTGCAGATAGACCTTGGCGACGACTTCCGCATTGAAGGCAAAGGCATCAACACGCGCATGCGCGGCGCATTGAACCTGCTGGGCGATTCAGTCAGCGCACCACGGCTGTTGGGCGCGATCACAACCCGCGGCGGCGAATACAGCGCTTACGGCCAAAGACTGGACATCGAAACCGGGGTGCTGAGGTTCACCGGCCCGATCGACAACCCGACCCTGAATATTCTGGCGATTCGTCCCAACCTGACGCAGCGCGTCGGTGTGGAAATCACGGGCACAGCTTTGCTCCCCACGGTGCGCCTGTACGCCCAACCTGACTTGCCGGATGCTGAGAAATTGTCCTGGCTGGTGCTGGGCCGATCGTCTGCCGCGGGCGGTGCCGAAGCCGCCTTGCTGCAACAAGCCGCCATCGCTTTGTTGGGTAGCAAAAGCGGTGCCATGTCTGGCGGGTTGGCCTCGTCCTTGGGCCTGGACGAGCTGTCTTTTCGTGCGCCGTCCAGCAGCGGCGACACCAGCGCCGCGGCCGCAGGCGCTATCACGCTGGGCAAACGCTTTTCACGGAATTTTTATGCTGCGTACGAACGCTCGTTGTCGGGAACAGTGGGCACGCTCTTCATGTTTTACGAGCTGTCTAGGCGCTTCACCGTGCGCGCCCAAGCCGGTGAACAAACCGCGATCGACCTGATCTTCACCGTGCCCTACGAGTGAAGAACCCGCAGCGTCGCATCCCTCACCGAATACAATCAAAAGTTGGCGAATTTTTCGCCTCACTTCAATTTCTCGCCGTAGCACAGTGGATAGTGCACATGCCTCCTAAGCGTGGGACACTGGTTCGATTCCAGTCGGCGAGACCAACCGGTTGACCACAAGCTCTTCTGCTTGACGCAGACTAGCCCGTACGGTTTGCTCTTGAACAGTGAATTCACCCTTCATGCCGAGTGCTGCGCACGCATAAACCGAAATAGCCAGTCATGGCGAGCGCAGCGCGGCCATCCATGACTGCGGATTCGGGGCCATGGACTGCCGCGCTTCGCTCGCAGTGACGGACTTTTTTGCTTTCTTTTTTTATCTGCCGCTCTTTCAAGGTCTGTGAGCGGTATCCGGGCGGATTCGGAACACTTGCCAAGCGGATGAGAATTTCAAAGGGCCACAGCCGGGTAAATTTGCGTGGCCATCAGTCGGTCAGGCAGCACTCGGGTGAATTCTTTTTTAACGACCCCGTAGCATTCACAGGACAGCCGCTCCACAGCGGCACGATTCAACACGGTGATGTGCCCGCGCCGGCAACTGACGTAACCCAACTGCAGCAATTTCTGCGTCGATTCATTGATCCCTTCCCGCCGGACCCCCAGCGCATGAGCCACCAAGTCTTGTGTGATGGTGATTTCGGTGTCCGGGCAACGGTCCAGACGCTGTAGCAGCCAAGTGCACAATTTTTGATCGATGAAGTGATGGGATTGACAAATGGCCTGTTGCGACACTTGGCTCAAATGTGCCTGCGTGTAACGTAACAGCAACTGCAAGGTTGCACCGGCACGGCTTAATTCTTCTCGCAACACGGCCAATGAAAGCCGGTAGGCATAGCCAGCGGTTTGTACGACTGCCGCGCTGGACATGGTCGCATCCGCCAGAAACAGTGACAAGCCCACCGCCCCTTCATTGCCGACGGCGGAAAACTCAGACGAAGTGCCGTTGGCCATCTCATAGTGGAGTGACATGACACAGCTCGTCGGAAAATAAAGATGCGTCAATGTTTCGCCCGCGGCGTACAGCACTTCGCCGACGACCATTTGCCGGAGTTCCAACTGCCCACTGATGCGCTGAAAGTCTGCTTCAGGCAAGGCCGCCAGCAACTTGTTTTTGCGCGGATTCTGAAAAACGACATCAGCTACGCCTAACGGCGGCCTTTCGACGACTCTGACCCTTGGACCTGCGCTCAACATTGAATGTCCTTAGATGCAGCAAGAGCACACCATATAAATTACTATAAATTACATTTTATTGCTTTCATAGTAAAATAAATACACCAAATGGTGTATAGGTATTAAAGCTCTGATGAACCCGCCACGCCTCTGTAAAAAGTTGGTATTTGATACAGTTCACATCTCGGCATCCTCTATTTAGGCAATAGTATTTTTGCTAATGTTTTTAATAATTAAAGATATGTCATTCGCAAAAATTTCTTATGCCAGCAAAGGAAATCTCTACATCGTTAATGGAGACGGCGTAGACGACAACACGCAAGGTCTTGTCAGCACCTCCCGCAAGTCACTGCGCCATGCCTTGCAAGGGCATGGTTTCAACGTGATGTCTTTTCAGGGGCCGGAGGAATTTTTGAGCGAGCTCCAATTTTTTTCCGAACTCAAGTTGCGGCTGCCAGCCGTTTTGTTGTTCGACACCCGCCTTCATGACTGGGACGGCATCGCACTGCAACACGCTCTGAGCCAGCTCGAACACGTGTTTCCGGTGATTTTTTTGGGTGGGAATAACGATTCCAAAGAGATCGTGACGGCCATGAACCAGGGGGCCATCGACTTTTTGGCCGACCCTTTCACAGTTCAAGAG
>CANFJF010000069.1 GCA_947447355.1 Comamonadaceae bacterium | reverse complement strand
GATGGACTGCCGCGCTTCGCTCGCAGAGACGAAAGGGTGTCATGGCGAGCGCAGCGTGGCCATCCATCTTGGGGGTGCGCGGAGATGGACTGCCGAGCTTCGCTCGCAGAGACGAAAGGGTGTCATGGCGAGCGCAGCGCGGCCATCTATCGTCGAGGTGCGCGAAGATGGACTGCCGCGCTTCGCTCGCAGAGACGAAAGGGTGTCATGGCGAGCGCAGCGCGGCCATCCATCTTGGGGGTGCGCGGAGATGGACTGCCGAGCTTCGCTCGCAGGGACGAAAGGGTGTCATGGCGAGAGCAGCGCGGCAGTCTATCCCCGCGTCGCTGCGCTCGGCATTCCGATCGACCCTCACCACCAATCAGTTGCCGCCGAAAGTTGTGTGCGCCAGCACACGTACGCGAACACGAGCGACATGCCGCCGGACATTAAAGTCTTTGAGCGCCGCACTGACCTCATTCTATGAATTCAACCCGTGTTTCCCGATTTCCTTTTCGCGCATTGTCCGACGCTTGCGCTCTGTTCTTGCTGCTGATCGCCGCCAGCACGTGCAACGTGGTCGTGGCACAAGCTCTTAAAAATGCCCAGGTCACACCGCTTCGCGGTGAACCGGTCACGCTGAATTTCGTCAATGCAGAGATCGATGCTGTGGCCCGCACCATGGCCACCATCACGGGGCGCAACGTGGTGGTCGACCCCCGTGTCAAAGGGACGTTGACGCTCATCAATGAAAACCCGGTGGCTCCGTTGGTTGCCTTCGGTCAGTTTTCGGCGCAGTTGCGGGTTCAAGGTTTCGCCGTCGTGGAGGCTGCCGGGCTTTACAAAATCGTGCCGGAAGCTGACGCCAAAATGCAAGGTGGCGCGGTCTCGGTCGGACCGTCGCTAGGCACCAGCAACCAGATCGTGACGCAAATATTCAAGCTCACCCATGAAGCCGCCAATAACCTGCTGCCGATTCTCAGACCACTGATCACACCCAACAACTCCATCAGCGCGGAGCCCGGCAACAACGCACTGGTGATCACTGACTACGCCGACAATTTGCAGCGTTTGACCCGCATCATTGCCGCGCTGGACATCGCCAACGCCAGTGAACTCGAGATCATTCCTCTGAAAAACTCATTGGCCACGGACCTCGTCCCACTGCTCGTTAAACTGCTGGAACCCGCGGGCGCAGCACCGGGCGACAGTTCCTATCGCACCACACTTCTCGCCGAGCCGCGCGGCAATTCGTTGATCTTGCGAGCGGCCAATCCAGCCCGCGTGGCACTGGTGCGTTCACTCGTTGAAAAGCTCGATCGTCCGCCGGAACGGGGCGAAAACCCTAGCGGCAACATACATGTCGTGTATTTGAAAAATGCCGATGCGACCCAACTGGCGTTGACACTGCGGGCAGCCATCGCCAGCGATTCCGGGACGACCAGCACCGCGAGCACCGCTTCGGCGACCGCCGTGCGTCCTCCCGCCTCGACCAATGTGAGTCTCTCGACGGCCGCCACCCCATCGTCCGCCCGACAACCCAGTACCGGAGGACAAATTCAAGCCGACCCGGCCACCAACTCACTCATCATCACTGCACCCGACCCGCAGTACCGGCAACTGCGCGCCGTGATTGATCAGTTAGATTCCCGGCGCGCCCAGGTCTACGTTGAAAGCCTGATCGCCGAAGTGAACACCGACAAGGCCGCCGAGTTCGGCATTCAGTGGCAGGGGCCACTGGGTCAAGCCGGCAACAACGTGATCGGCTTTTTAGGGACTAACTTTGGCGCGGCGGGGAAAAACATACTGGCCTTGTCGACGCAAGGGATCAGCGGCGTATCGACCAACGGCGTCACCCCCGGTGCCGGTCTGAATATCGGCGCTTTGCAACGGAGCAACGGCGTTTACGCGCTGGGATTTTTGGCACGCGCGTTAGAGCAAACCGGCTCAGGCAATATCTTGTCCACGCCGAACCTGCTGACCCTCGACAACGAAGAAGCCAAAATCGTCATCGGCCAAAACGTCCCTTTCATCACAGGCCTCTACACGAACACCGGCTCTGTCAGCGGCACAGTCAACCCGTTCCAAACCATTGAACGGAAAGACGTTGGACTGACCTTGCGCGTGCGTCCGCAAATCAGCGAAAACGGCACCGTCAAATTACTCATCTCACAAGAAGTCAGCAGTGTTGATGCGACATCCATCAATTCGCCGTCAGGCCCGACAACCAATAAACGCTCCTTCGACTCGACTGTCTTGGTTGAAGACGGTGGCATTGTTGTGCTGGGCGGTCTGCTGCAAGATCAGTACGCCGAAAACGAGGACAAAGTACCGCTGCTGGGTAGCCTTCCAGTCTTCGGCAACCTGTTTAAAAACCAAACAAGAAGCCGAAAAAAAACCAACCTCATGGTGTTCATCAGACCGGTGGTGGTGAGAGACGCCACAGCCACCGACAGCTTATCGACCGATCGCTATGACCTGATGCGCGGTCAGCAAAAAACGGCGCAGCCGAGCCGCAGTTTATTGCTACCGATCAATGAAGGACCGGTGATGCCTGATTTTCAGAATCTTCCGACGAAGCCATCACCGCCCTTAACGGCACCGGCCGTGGAGACGCGCTGACCATGCCAACACGCTACCCATTGCCTTATGCTTTCGCACGAACCAGTCAACTGTTGCTTGAAAGTGAAGACGAGAAGCTCACGCTTTGGTACGCGCACAAGCCGGTGCTCAGCGCGTACAGCGAAGTCATGCGCAAATACGCCGTGCATACAGTCAAGCGGGCGGAACCCAACGGCTTGGCCCAACGCATCAGCACCGCCTATGCCCAGACAGAATCGAGCGCTGCTGCGGTCGTCAGTGAAGTCGAAAGCGATGTCGACGTCTCGAAGATGCTGCAAGACTTACCAGCCGTTGAAGACTTGCTGGCCACGAGCGGCGACGCGCCCATCATCCGGCTGCTGAATGCGCTGCTGACACAAGCGGCACGAGAAGGCGCCAGCGACATTCACATCGAGCCTTACGAGCAACACTCGGCAGTTCGTTTTCGGGTCGACGGCACCCTGCGTGAAGTGGTCAGACCGAATCGCGCATTGCACGCCGCATTGATCTCGCGCCTGAAGATCATGGCCGATCTCGACATCGCCGAAAAGCGCTTGCCACAAGACGGCCGGATTTCGCTGCGCATCGGCACCCGCGCGATTGATGTTCGGGTCAGCACGCTGCCGAATGCCCATGGTGAACGTGCGGTCCTGCGGCTGCTTGACAAGAGCAGCGCCAAACTCAACCTCGCCGCGGTCGGCATGGAAGGCGAGACGCTGCAACGATTCACCAAGCTGCTCGCGCAACCGCACGGCATTGTGCTGGTCACCGGTCCGACGGGTTCGGGTAAAACCACCACCTTGTACGCGGCGCTGAGTCTGTTTGACGCCAACATCAACAACATCATGACGGTGGAAGATCCGATCGAATACGAAATTCCGGGTGTCGGTCAAACCCAGGTCAATGCGCGTATTGAGCTCAGCTTTGCCAGAGCGCTCAGGGCCATCTTGCGGCAAGACCCGGACGTCATCATGATCGGTGAGATCCGTGATTTTGAGACCGCCCAGATTGCCATTCAGGCCTCGCTCACGGGTCACTTGGTATTGGCCACACTGCACACTAACGATGCCAGCAGTGCTGTCACTCGACTGATCGACATGGGCGTCGATGCCTATTTATTAAGCTCTTCCCTGCTCGGTGTGTTGGCGCAACGCCTGGTCCGCAAACTCTGCAGCGTCTGCACTGGAAAAGGTTGCCCGACTTGCGCGACAACGGGCTACGCCGGGCGTACCGGCGTGTTCGAATTGTTGGTGGCCGATGACGTCATTCGCGCCATGATTCACCGCGGCGATTCAGAAGCCAACATCCGTGCACAAGCGCTGCAGATCGGCATGACCCTCATGCGCGACGATGCGCAGCGCTTGATTCACACGGGTGTGACATCGGCAGCGGAAGTGGCCCGCGTGACACGCGATTAAGGCGACGAAGGAATTCGCATGACTGCTTATGCCTACGAAGCACTCAACCCTCAAGGCCGGCTGTGCAAAGGTGTTATCGATGCCGACACCGTTCGCTCGGCGCGCACTGTGTTGCGCACTCAAACACTGATTCCATTGCGCGTCGAGACGGTTGAGCGTGGTCGCGGCACCGGATTGAACCGCGCCCTTTTTGTCGCTCGCACCTTCAACGCCAGTGAGTTGGCCATATGGACGCGGCAACTGGCCGGTCTGATCACCGCCGGGCTGCCGATCGAACGCGCCCTGTCGGCCCTGACCGAAGAAGCCGAAGAAGTGCGACAACGCGACTTGGTGGCTGCGCTGCGCGCCGATGTCAATGCCGGTGCCTCGTTTGCGGCTGCGCTGTCGCATCACAGCCGCGACTTCCCGACGATCTACGTCAGCGTGGTCGGTGCGGGCGAGGCCAGCGGCCAACTCGGCCTGGTGATGCAGCGCTTGGCCGACGATTTGGAAGAAGCCCGCAATCTGCATGCCAAATTGGTGGGGGCTGCGATCTACCCCGCCATCGTGACATTGGTGGCCTTGGTCATCGTGGTTTTTTTGGTGAGCTATGTCGTGCCACAAGTGGCTTCGGTGTTCATCGGCAGCAAACGTGCCTTGCCATTTCTCACCGTGGCGTTGCTGGGGCTGAGCGACTTTGTGCGCGCTTGGGGTTTGGCCCTGCTGGGCGCGCTGGCGTTGGCGCTAGTAGGCGCACGTTTGTTGCTGCGCCAGACCGAGATGCAAGCGCGTTTTGATGCGGTCTGGCTGCGACTCCCGCTGATCGGTCGACTGGCGCGCAATTACAACGCTGCGCGTTTTGCCGGCACGCTGGCCATGTTGGTCGGCGCTGGCGTACCGATTCTCAAGGCTTTACAAGCGGCAGCTGAAACGCTGTCAAACCAAGCCATGCGGGCAGACGCGCTGGATGCACTGACGCAAGTCCGCGAAGGTGCGCCACTGGGCTTGGCCATCGCGCAAAAAAAACGATTTCCGGGTTTGCTCAGTATGTTTGCGCGGCTGGGTGAGCAGACCGGAGAATTACCGCTCATGCTGCAGCGCGCAGCAACCCAGTTGTCGACCGAAGTGCAGCGACGTGCGATGAATCTGGCGACGATTCTGGAGCCCTTGCTGATCGTCATGATGGGCGCCGCCGTGATGCTGATTGTGCTGGCTGTATTGCTGCCGATCATCCAGCTGAACCAACTGGTGCGTTGAACCCCTCAACGAGGCGGCAGCGTCATCACCAGCGTGCCACTCCAGAGGGCTTCATCGTTCTGCGTTTCCCGGACCCATTGAGCTTCTATCGGCACGGCATGCGCTTCAGAGCGGGCACGGGCCAGCCACTCGGCCAAGGCATTCGCTGGCGTCGCCCGCAAGACCAGGTTGACACGCTGATCGCCGACGCTGATTTCGGTGTTACCGCCCAACAGGCTGGCCGATGACTGCAATTGATTGCGAGCTTCAGCCTGGTCGAGTAGCGGCCTAGCCTGCAAGGCCTGCACGCGGACTTGCAGCAGGCGCAAGTAGTCCAACTGTGCCTTGGCCTGCTGCTGCGCCTGCGGGTTGGCGCGCAAACTTCTTACCGCAGGCAACACGCCGACGCCGATCAGCAACACCAACGACAACACACCGACAGCCACCGACAGCCAATGCTTGTCGCGTGGGCTCAGCGCTGCAAAGCGTTCGGACAAGGTGCTCATCAGCGCTTCCCGGCAGTTGCAGCAGCAGGCTGCAACAACCAATTGACGCCATCGCGAGCGGCGCTGTAGCCCTGCCCGCTCAAACGGGCACTCCATGCACTGGCCTCATCCACCGTCAACTCCAGCCCCTTCAATCGCAACTGCCCATTCGTGTAGTCCACGCCTTTGAGCGTGTGGCCTGCTGGCAAGGCCTGACTCAGCGCGCCGAGCATGACATCGAGATCACCCGTGGCGGGTGCTGCACGGGCTTGTTCCAGCAATTGCACTTCGCGCGCCATTTGCAAAGGGGCATCAACAATGATTTTCAGATGGGGGAAATTGCGCGTCAACATGGCCTGCATCGCCTCACGCTTGACCGCCAACTGCTGCTCGCCAACCCAAGCCAACGCATTCAGGCCGAGCAGATTGACACCCACCAAAGCAGCTGCCGCCCAGCGCGTGGAGCGCCAGCGCGGGGCCTGCAGCCAATCGAGCTTGCCACGGTTCACCATGCTGCGCATCTGCAAGCGCTTTGACAAATCCCACGGTGAATGGATCGTCTGCATCAACTGCTCCGCCTTGGACAGTGGTGAGACCGACCGCTGCCACATCTCACTGGCCAGCCGGACCAAGGCAGGCTCGGCGCTGACGTTGTCGGCCAATGCGAAGCCCTCCAGCACCTCTGTCTTCAATGGAAAAAGACCGACCCCGCTGTCCCCACAGACCAGCAACTGCGGATCGTCTAGCGGGCCGGTGACGTGCAAGCGCAGTGGCGCTGCTGGCGGCCCCCACTCGGGCACCACGCGGGAGACCGGGCGTTTGGCCGCCTCCAGCCCTTGCACTGCCATCGCCAGCCAACGCCGCTCACATGCAGCCACCCATTGCGCCATGCCGGTCTGAAAATTCGGCGGCAAGGCAAGATGAAACAGGTCCACATCATCCAGTAACTTATCCTCTAGCAAGCCGTCCAGCACCGCGCGCATGCGTGTCGAGCCGAGCGTCACACCCACAGGCACAGTCACTGGGTGCCAGGACAAAGCGCGCACTGGCGCTGTCGCGATACAGACGTCACCCGGCTTGTCTAGCTGCGGCAACGCCACGGCCAGAGCCCGACCCGTTTGGGCCACCGTATTGCCATCGTCAGTGACCACGAAATCGAATTCGGTCTGTGTCGAAACAGCCTCCAACGGAAGCGAAATGATGAGAGTGCTCATGGACTTTGTTGCAATGCCAATAAGTTTGCGCGCGATGGGTTCACCGAAGTTGCAACGCGCCTGCGCCACAAGGTTCGCACATTGGCACCATCGCGCTGTAACAAGGCGTTCTCAGCCACGCTGACAGCGCCCAACCCGACCTCGGTGTGCAGTTCGAAAAAACGCGAACTGACGCTGTATTGCCCCTCACTTTGCAGACCGCCAATGCCCGCATCGGCGACCGACTGCAATGGCTTGGTCTGCCGAAGTGCCACCACGCGTTCGGCATCGGTACGCTTGAAGCTGGGCAGCAAACTTTGCAGCACCTCAACACTCGCGCTGTTGAGATTGACCGGTGTGCGGCTGGGCAGCAAAGTCACATGCGCTTGCAGCGCGTCCAGCGTCGTCGGCTCCAGCCCCAGCCACACCAGCTGCGTCGTTTGCTGAGGCAACAGCACCGATCCGGCTGAAGTCGTGCCGCTTCCGACACCAGGAAGGCCGCGCGTGGTACTGACTTGCCGAAGATTGTTGGACAAGGTGAGCAGTTGCTCCGGCGGCAGCTTCAGCACTTCAAACAACTTGTCAAAAGACTGCAACCACATGGGCGACAAGGCTTGGCCCTCGAGCAGATTCAGCACGTTCATCTTGCCCTGTGCGTCGCTGAGTTGCTGCGACACAAAGGGCGCTGCGGGCACGTTGGTACCGCCCTCTTCGGCGACACCCGCACCCGCTAGAAAGAGCCCCAACGGCATGTTGACAACCGGTTGCGCCCAAGACTCTCCCGCATGGTCCACCGCGCTGCTGCGCTGTCCGTCATCACGCAGTCGCGCACGCGCCCAGTCATGTGTGCCGTCGAGCAACCAGCCGGCTTCCAGGCGGCCTCGTTCCGCGGTCTCCATCTCAATGCTGCGCCACTCCTGCCAGAAAGCCTGACTCGCAAAAGCCGCGACCAATGCCACGGTCAGCAGGGCCGCCAGCAGGGCGCTGCCGCCGGCTTGGCTAGCCCCGTGATATGCCTTGGGCGTTTTGCTTGGCGTCATCGCATCACATCCGACGAAGGGTTGAACCAGTCGCTGTTGAGCCGGCCTTGCAAGGGGCCACCCGATGGCAGCTCAAGCTGCAACTGCAGGCCTTCGGGTGTGTCGCTCAAATTCGCCACCACGGCATTGGCCTGCAATGCACGGCGACCACCGCCCGCGCCCACCAACGTGTTCGACGGCACCCATTGCCCATTGGCGAAGTACGCCAACTGCCAGCGGGAGAGCGGTGTCACGGCCACCGCACTGCCGTCATTGGCACCGATTTTGTCTTCAGCCATGTCGGTGCCCGTTTGAGCCCAGTTTGCCGCCTGCAGCCAAGCCTTGATCAACTCACTGCGCTGAGTCACCGGGACGGATTGCCAGCGCACCCACTGCTGCATGCCGGCCACCATGCGCTGCGTCCACGCCACCACCAGCAAGGACTCAGCGCTGCCAACGGGGCTGCTGCGAACCATCCGCAGCACGCGACCGTCCCAGTCCAGCGCCGTCACATAGGGCGTCTCGACGACACGGTCCAGATCGACAGCCCACTGTGCCAACCCGACCTGTAAACCGCCGATGCCAACGTCACTGGCGCGCGTGACTTGGGCCACGCGCAGCATCGCGTCCAAGCCGCGCCAACTCATCAGGGCCAGCAGCGCCATCAGACTCAAGGCCACCAGCATCTCAATCAAGGTGAAGCCACGACTGCGCTGCGTTGGCATCAGAAGCATCAGTAGCGCCCCATCACGGTGGACAGGTTCAACAGAACCTGTTGCACCGCAGACGGTGTCGCACGCGCTTGTTGTACTTGCACACGCACCTGATTGAAATCTGGATTCGCGGTGGCTGTCACGCTCAGCCGGACGCTGAAATCACGATTGGCCTGCGTGCAAGCGCTGACGCTCTCACCGACTTCCGGCAGTTGATGCCGCAAGTGCAAGCGCGCCAAGTCGTTTTGCGCGCACAGCTGTGCCAACACCAGCTCGGGTTGCCGTTCTGCGAAGCGCGTCAGCGTCATGCTGACCGCCATGCCGGCGATCAACGCCAGCGCGACCATGCCAATCGCGACCAACACCTCGATCAAGGAAAACCCAGCCAGACCACGCATTGGCTTCATTTTTTACCTTTGCTCACGCGCACTGTTGATCGCACGCTTCACCGCACAGTAAATGGCCGCAGCCCATCGCTGGCGACCGTGGCAGTGCGCTCAGGCGCTTCGCGGATCAACAGCACAACGGCTTGCGCGCCAATGATGGGCTCGGGGCCCAGCGAAATCGACTGCGCCGACGCCACACGGATGCCCGCCGCCAGCCAGTGATCAGGCAGCGTTTGTGGCGGCAGTCCGTCAAAACGAAAACCGTCTGACGTGACCTCCCAGCGCACCGGCACACCGCTGGCACGAGACGCGGCGCGGCCGGCTTCAAACAACGCCGCGAGCCGGTCAGCTTCGCGTTCGAGTTGGGCGTTGGGTGCATCGCGCAAGGCGATGCTCACGCCCGCCGTAGCCAAGGCCATGATCGACACCACCACCATCAGTTCAAGCAATGTCACGCCCCGGCGACGGGCCCGTGTGCAAACGCTGGAAAATGCAGTGTTCATTGCCAACTGCCAATATCGGCGCCATTGTTCTCCCCGCCGGGCTTGCCGTCAGCGCCATACGACATCACGTCAATCTCAGCTTTCACGCCCGGATTGAGGTACACATAGGGGTTGCCCCAAGGATCGTTCGGCAGCTTGTCAACATAAGCTTTCCAGTTCGTTGGAATGGGCGGTTTGTCGGGTCGCTGCACCAGTGCCTGCAAGCCTTGCTCAGCGGTCGGGTAGCGTTGGTTGTCAAGCCGGTACAGCTTGAGGGCCTGCATCAGGTTGTTGACGTCGGCGCGGGCCGCCGACACGCGTGCGTCATCGGCACGGTTCAGCACATTGGGCACGATCAACGCCGCCAGCACGCCAATGATGACCAGCACCACCATGAGCTCAATCAAGGTGAAGCCACGGGTCAGCCCTCTGCGGTCGCGCTTGCATGAAAGATAGGCTTGGGTGGAAGATAGATGGATCATGATTAATTTTGAAACCGAATCGAGGCGGCGCTGGGTCACCGCCTTGTTGCTAATGACCGCTTTGTTATCCGCCGGGTACTGGATGCGAGCGGGGCTGTCTGCTGGAGACACACCGCCCGTTGCCGCAGCGCCGACGCTCATCCCGGTGGTGGCAGGCACTGCAGCTGAACTGGCACGTGTGCTGGGTGCCCCGCGCCCTACGCTGGCGCCTGCAGCACTGGGTCCGACAGAACGCTTTCGCACGATCGGTGTGATGGCCAGTGCATCGGGCCAAGGTGTCGCGCTGATGTCTGTCGATAAAAAGCCAGCAAGGCCTTTTTTGGTCGGCGCCAGCATTGCACCGGGTTTTGTATTAAAAGCGGTGTCGCAGCGCGAGATCAAGCTGGCAGACAGCGTGCAAGGTGAGGTGACCTTGCCGTTGCCCGACCCGGCAACAGTTAAAACGGATGTGCTCAGCAACAATTCGCCAGCGCCCTTGCCAAACGCGTTGGTAACGGAGGCCGGCCCACCCTCGCTACCGAGCGTTCGCGGGGCCCCAAGCACGCCTTGAGTTGACACGACCGCATCGTGAAAAAAGTTCGCACGCCAATGGATTAATCGCATGGCATCACCTTAGGGGCACTTCGGCAGAAGCAGACGGAGCCCGCAAGCCGAACTGACGTCAGCCGTCACCTACTTGTTTGGTCACCCCTTTGCACGGCCCCTCTAGCGCGACTGACAACCCATCTCACACCTGCGGCTTCCAACCCAATCCCTCGTCTTCGGGCAGCGTCGGTTGCGGCATGCTGCCGTCATCAGGCTCCACCGGAAAATGTGCCGGGTTGTCTGGGTCCTTAAGTGGCGGAGGGCCCCCGGGCAAGGGCGCAGGACGGGGATGTTGGTTGAACGTCATGATGAGCATTCCTTTGAAAAATTCGTCACTGCGAGCGCAGCGTGGCAGTCCATGAGCCCGAATTCGCAGTCATGGCTTACCGCGCTTCGCTTGCAAAGCCAGAGCAGTTTAGGCCGCGCTGGGCTGGCACTGAAGAGGCTGAACGCCGCTTGTGCTGTCAGCTTTTCCCTACGATGCCAGCGACCCATGCTACGGAATCAAGTTGTCAATCAACCTGCCCCGTGACACTTCTTGTATTTTTTCCCACTGCCGCAAAAGCACACATCGTTGCGACCAGGCGTGACTTCTTTGCGCACGGTGTCGACGCGTGGGCCGAGGGTACGCCAGAGTTCGCGCAGGTCGTAGACCGCCCAAATGGCTTCACCAAACGCATTCAAGCGGGCGATGCTGGTGCTCGGCAAGCCTTCTTCCAACAGCGGTGAGACCTCGGGTGTTCCGGTGTCGTCTTCGGTCATGGCGACCACGGCTTCGAGTGCGCCGTTGAGCCATTTGGCGGCGTCTTTGTCGCGTGGTTCGGCCCAGTCTTCTGGCCAGCATTCGACGGCGAACATGAAGCCCAGGGCCCACACCTGTGCAAAGGCCGGTAGCTCGTCGGCTTTGAAATTAGCCTGTTCCTCGGCCGGCAGTTCAGCCACGGCAGCACGCACGTCCATCACCTCGGGGTGGTAGCAGTCGTCGTCTTCAAGGGTCTTGCATTCGGCGTCCAGCGCGGCGGACACCTCGACCCAACGCGCGTCCCACAAAGCGGTGAAGCGTTCGCGTTGTTCGTCGCTGGCGAACGAGCCTTCGGCTTCATCTTCTTCTGTTGTCGCTGCTGCGCCGTCTTCGCCAAGCCCCAGCAAGACCGGAAAGTATTCAGCCGCAGGCACCGCACGGCGACCGCAGATCAAAGCGGCCATGAAGCCTTCACAAAACTCCCATTGCGGGGTTTCGTCGTAGCGGGTGCGCAGCTCATCGAGAATCGCGTCCAGCTCGTCGAACGTTTCGGGTGGCAGAAAGTCGTCGGCGTTATTGGCGGTAGAAGTCACAGCAGTGGAGGGGGTGTGGTTGGGCATGAAATGGTTGTGAAAGATAAACCCAGGTGGGCGGGTCACGACAGGTAAGCGTATAACTGTTGAGCCTCATTGGCGCGGGAAAGTGTATCTGTCCCAAGCGCCTTCAGCTTTGAGGGCATTCCTGATGCCTACCTTTTTTCGCCTTCATTGAAAGCCCAGCCATGCGTCGTGTCCTGAACTTTGTCAAGAATATCCCTTGGCCAGACGTGCGCCCGCAACTGAAGCAGTTAGACCATTACACCCAGCGACTCAATGCCTTGGTACCCGTGCGCTACAGCTTTCTGGTCGCCTGCTTTTTGGGCGGCTTGCTGGCCTTGTTCTCGATGGTGGGATTTGGCGTCGGCTTCCTGGCATTTTTGGTTTTTATAGGCCTAGTAGCCGTCGGTTTGCATGACTTGCGGCAGACAAGACGCGCGATCCTGAGGAACTACCCGGTGATCGGGCATCTGCGGTTTTTGCTGGAATACATTCGCCCGGAAATTCGCCAGTACTTCATTGAAAGCGACAGCGAGGCGGCACCTTTTTCGCGGGCCCAGCGCTCACTGGTGTACCAGCGTTCCAAGGCTGAGCAAGACAACCAGCCTTTCGGAACGCATCTTGACGTCTCGCGCCAAGGCTACGAATGGATCAACCATTCGATGCAACCCAGCCAACTGACCTCGCATGACTTTCGGGTCTCGATTGGCGGTACGCCTGAGGCGGCATCGCTCTCACGCTTGCCTTGCACGCAACCCTATGCAGCCAGTATTTTCAACATCTCTGCGATGAGTTTTGGCGCCTTGTCAGCCAACGCCATTTTGGCCTTGAACGCCGGTGCCAAGCGTGGCGGATTTGCACATGACACCGGCGAGGGCTCCATTTCAGCGCATCACCGCACCCACGGCGGTGACCTGATCTGGGAAATTGGCTCAGGCTACTTTGGTTGCCGAAACGACGATGGCAGCTTCAGCCCTGAACGCTTTGAACTCAATGCACGCGATCCGCAGGTCAAGATGATCGAGCTCAAGCTGAGTCAAGGTGCCAAGCCCGGGCACGGCGGCATTTTGCCGGGCCCCAAAGTGAGCTGGGAGATCGCTGCGGCGCGCGGCGTTCCGCAAGGCGTTGACTGCGTGTCACCCGCCGGTCACAGCGCGTTTTCAACGCCCGTCGAGATGCTCGAATTCATCGGCAGGTTGCGCACATTGAGTGGCGGCAAGCCGACGGGCTTCAAGTTTTGTCTGGGCCACCCTTGGGAATGGTTCGCCATTGTCAAGGCCATGCTGGCCACCGGCATCACGCCCGACTTCATTGTGGTGGACGGCGCTGAAGGCGGTACCGGCGCAGCGCCTGTTGAGTTCAGCGACCACGTCGGTGTGCCGCTGCAAGAAGGTCTCGGCTTGGTGCACAACACCCTCATCGGTGTGGGTTTGCGAGACCGCATCAAACTTGGCTGCGCCGGCAAAGTGATCAGCGCTTTTGACATCGCCCGCATGATGGCGCTGGGCGCTGACTGGGCCAATGCGGGCCGCGGCTTCATGTTCGCGCTGGGCTGTATTCAGGCCCAAAATTGCCACACCGGCAAATGCCCAACCGGTGTGACCACGCAAGACCCCTTGCGCCAGCAAGCTCTGGTGGTGCCGGACAAAGCCGAGCGCGTCTGGATGTTTCATCAGCGGACGCTCGAGGCGCTGAAAGAGTTGGTGCAGGCTGCCGGCTTGCAACACCCGAACGAGCTGACGGCACACCACATCGTGCGGCGCCTGACTGACACCGAAGTGCGGTTGTTGGCGCACCTGCTGATGAACATCGCACCGGGGGCCTTGCTTCAGGCCGACATCAGCGCGCTGCCGAATGTCTTCAAACAGTATTGGCCGATGGCCAGTGCGGATCGCTTTGCGGCATCTTCAGCGTTAGCAGCGGCTTGAGGCTGTTTGAATTAGCTCAGTCTCTCCGCTGAATTCAGAGCGTTTTTTGTATTCGCGCGTTGAGCGCGTGCAAACGCTTCGCCATCGCGGTCACGGCTTTGTCTTTGCTCAGCAAGGTGCAGCGGTGCGCCACCGCCAAGTCAATGAACATCTGGTCGTCGGCGTCGCTGCACGTCACTGACGCCTTGGCGGGCACCGGCACCAAGCGCGCGTGTACATCGAACTTCGCCAGCACATCGCCAGCACTCAGAGCATAAAAGGCCAAGCGCGGAATGATCTGCGGGTAAGTCAGCACGCGCTCCAGTTCGATGCGCATCGGCGTTGTGGCAATCCAGTCCAAGCTGCGTGCCGCGAGCCCATCGCGAATGGGCTGAGCCGCGGCGTCATGGAAGACAAACACATCGAGCACGATGTTGGTGTCGAGAATCAGCAGCGGTAAGGCCATCACTCCGGTGTCGGGTTGGCAGCCGGCGCAGGTTTGCCGCGAGCCGATCCGGCGATCATGTCGAAGCGAAACAGCCGGCATTCAATCGGGCCGTTCCACATCGGCACACGGCGCGATTCTTTCAGCCGCATTTTGCTCGGCAGTTTCAAGTCAGGCGTGAGGATGTGAGCCGTCCAGCCGGCGTAGTTTTTCTTCCAATGCGCGGCCAGTTGCGGGAAGAAATCGGTCACCTCTTCGCCGCTGGCGGTCTGCGCTTGTTCGCGTCCGGGGTTGGCCGAGCGGTCACGCGACACCTGGGCCTCTGCCTCGCGTGCGCTGGGCAGTGCGCGGCCAAATTCATCGATGCCTTGACGCCGATCGTCACGCGCTTGTGTGCCCGAAATACCGGCCACACCGGCGACGTCAATACGCTCGCCATACGGCGGGTTGAGCAGCATCACGCCTGAGGGTGCGGGCGGCATGCGCTGCAAAGCGTCACCGCCGCGCAGCTGCACGGCATTGGCCACGCCAGCGCGCTCGGCATTGCGCTCGGCAAAGTCGACCATCCGGAACGAGACATCGCTACCGAAGACAGGTGCCATCGGTTCGGTGATCGCATCCTCGGCTTGGTCCAGCAGACCTTCCCAGACGTGCGGCTGGAAAGGCAAATACTTCTGAAAAGCAAAGCGCCGGTTGATGCCCGGTGCAATGTTGCAGGCGATTTGTGCCGCCTCAATGACGATCGTGCCCGAACCACAGCACGGGTCGTAGAGTGGCACGCCTTGTTCGCACAAGCCGTCTTCACCGCTCCAGCCACTGGCCGCCAGCATGGCCGCAGCCAAGGTTTCCTTCAGAGGTGCATCACCCTTGTCTTCACGCCAACCACGCTTGAACAGCGGCTCGCCCGAGGTGTCGATGTACACCGTCACGGTGTCTGTCGTCAGGTGCACATAAATCCGCACATCAGGCCAACGCGTGTCAACATCCGGCCGGACATCGAACTTGCTGCGAAAGCGGTCGGCCACCGCGTCCTTGATTTTCAAGGCCGCGAAGTTCAGGCTGGTCAAAGGGCTGTGCTGCGCCGTGACCTCAATCTTGAAGGTTTGCTTTGGCGTGAACCAGATTTCCCAAGCGACTTCGGCCGCTGCGTTGTACAGATCTTGTTCGTTGCGATAGGGCTTGTGCTGCAACTCAATCAGCACGCGCTGGGCCAGACGGCTGTGCAGGTTGAGCTGCTGCGCTTCGCGCCACGAGCCCTGCAACTGCACACCGGCACGCCAAGAACGCCCGGCAATCCCCGTGATGCGATGCACTTCAGCGGCGAGCAGTTCTTCAACACCCGCAGCACAGGGGAGAAAAAGTTGGAGTTGGTTCATAAGGTTTTTCTTAAGTTGGCAGGGGCGATGCGCAACGCTTCGCGGTATTTCGCCACGGTGCGGCGGGCGCATTCGATGCCCTGCTCTTTCAGCATTTCGGAAATTTGGTTGTCGCTGAGCGGCTTGTTCAGATTCTCAGAAGCGACGAACTGCTTGATCAGTGCGCGCACCGCCGTGCTCGACGCGTTGCCGCCCGACTCGGTGCCCAGCGCTGAGCCAAAGAAATACTTCAGCTCAAACGTGCCGTAGGGCGTGCTCATGTATTTGGCGGTGGTGACGCGCGAAATGGTCGACTCGTGCAGACCCAACTCGTCCGCAATTTCACGCAACACCAGCGGCCGCATGGCCAGCTCACCATGCATGAAGAAGTTTTTTTGCCGCTCAACAATCGCTGTAGAGACGCGCAATATCGTGTCAAAGCGCTGCTGAATGTTCTTGATGAACCAGCGTGCTTCTTGCAGGCGCTGTTGCAAGGCCGCGCCTCCCTGACCCTTGTGCTGCTTCAGCGCATTGGCGTAAATATCGTGCACGCGCAGTTTTGGCATGACTTCGCCATTCAGCGAGACCTTGAAGCCGCGACCCGACTTGACGACAAGCACGTCGGGCACCACCACGTTGCGCTCGACGTTCACAAAACGCCGGCCCGGCTTCGGGTCGAGTCGACCAATGATGCCGATGGCCAGCTTGATCGCCGCTTCCGGAAATCCGCACAGCAGCGTCAGGCGTTTGACGTCGCGTTTGGCCAGCAGCTCCATCGGCTGCAGGCAGATCGCCACGGCGGCCCGGACTTCTTCGGTGTTCTTGCAATCGAGCAATTGCAGGCTCAGGCACTCGCCCAGGTTGCGCGCGCCGACACCGGCGGGCTCCATGTGCTGCAACAGCTTGAGCGCTATCGAGAAATGCTGCTCCAACTCCTCCGCCTGCTCAAGGTCATCACCCGCCAGCCCCGCGGCCAGAGACGTCAGCGTGTCTTCAAGGTAACCGTCGTCGTTGAGCGACTCGATCAAAAAATGCAATGCGGCACGGTCTTCGTCTGACAAACGCAGCCCCAAAGACTGCCGATGCAAATGGTCCTGCAGTGACTCTT